>NZ_BAAAFD010000006.1:0-259268 GCF_039523355.1 Aliiglaciecola litoralis
GTGATGATGCGGACATATTATCGAATCCCATCCTGGTTGATTTGGGGTTCAATCAGTCTCACTGGACTGAGCTAATTCAGGATTTCGAACATGTGTTCTGTGTCGCGGCTGGCACTCTAACATCACTCCAGTCATACAAAACACATACTCAGCGCAAGCGTATCACGCCCAGCCATGTTCGCCTTTGATATGCCTTTGACTCACAGATAAAAACGTGGTCCTGTGAAGCAATTACCTCGCTTGCAAATAGCCCCGAACTCAACTTCAACATAAAACGCTCGCGTTGCAGACTAAAACACAACCGCCTTCAAAATCACATCGAAAAACAACTATCCAATTGGTAGTTCACTCATCAACGGGTTGACTTTTCATCATCTTACAATGATGCCTGTCCATGTTATTGCGCCTACGGGTTGCCTTTTCATCTCATACAGCGGTGGCTGTCCATGTTGTTGGTGACTGTCTTGATCAAAGAATTTACGGTCCTAAACAGGGACGAGTTAGACTGCCTGCCACCAAAAATTTTTCCATAGAGCTTTAAGCGTCTATTTGTTGGTGGATGTCCTCTTTAACAGAGAACCAACACACGGCCGATATTGCAAGACAGACTCCACATACTACGAAGAGCATATTTTTGTCTGCAACTTGTTCGATAAATTTACCCACACCTAGGCTCGATACCAATTGAGGTAAAACAACCGACAAGTTGAATAAACCCATATAGAGTCCCATTTTTGCGGCATTTACCTTAACTGACATTATAGCAAAGGGCAGACTGATAGTGGCCGCCCAACCAATACCCAAAAATCCCATCATAATGTAGATGGAAATTGTACTAGTACCAAGCTGCGATAGGACAAGATAAGCAATTGCCATTGTAATTATGCAGTAAGTGTGAAGTTTGACCCTGCCTAGCCTTTTAGCTAAAGGTTCTAAAAGTAGCGCGGGTAGTATTGCCGCGACTAAGTTAAGCACCAAAAAACTACCCGAAATAACTTGCCCTGACTCGGTGTCATTAAGTGACGGGTGGTTTTGATTGATAAATCCAATTATGTAAATAAACATGGATTGCACGCCTAACCACGTAAATGAGTGAGCAGCCAACACTTTCTTAAATCCAGTTTCGCTGGTGCCGTCGGGATTTCGTTGTTCCTTTGCTAATAAAGTCTTAGCAATAAAAGCCAAGGTTATGGCCAAGCAAATTGCTTCTGCGTAGTAGTGGGTGTCCTTGATGTTGAGGATTTGTAATGACATGGCGTAGATGGAGTAGATTAGAAATCCCCACAGCGGTTGGATAACTAGCATGCCTTTCCAAAAGCCTAATTTATTATTGGGTGTGCTTGGGTCTGCGAAGCCCAATGCTTGCGGCTCTTTTACGAAGAAAGGCGGTACGACTGACATGATGAAGACCAATCCGACGCCGATGTAAATCAAGGCAAAGTTGTTCCAGAAGGTTCCAATTACGTAAGCCAAAACACCAAAAGATCCTGATACCGTTTGCATCCAGGTATATCCCTTAGTGCGTTCGTGACCTTTAGGCGTAACATCCGCAATAATCGAGCGGGTGGGGTTGAAACTGACATTGATGGACAGATCCAAAGTCAAGGCCACCAGTACCGCCACACCTAAAATACCATCAACGCCCATCGCCGATGATATGATACCGATATTAGGCAGAGCTAATAAACTTAGGGCTGCGAGCACACCGCCAATAAGAATGAATGGGCGACGTCGACCTCCCCAAAACCAGATATTATCACTGATCGCTCCAATTATGACTTGGCCAAGAATTCCTGCAATTGGGCCCGCCGCCCACACTAGTCCCACATCATGAAGATCTAGCCCGTATTGTGTTGTCAGTAGCCAGCTCAACGCCGCAATTTGCACCGAAAGGGCGAATCCCATGGCACTGGCAGGTAAACTCAACAGTGCAAAAAAGCGGTTAGTAAGATTTTTTTGAAAAGCTAGCATGGGATGCCTCAAAGTTAAAAAGCCACATAATTAATTAACAATATAATAACCTAGTCTGTTAGCAGAACATCATGCATACGTATGTAAAATTGGTTTTTATTCAAACTCTTGGTGTAAAAGGTGGCTTTTACTTCCGTTCTTAAATGGCATCTTTTATAGTCGTAACATTATTGTAAAAGAGGGGGTTTGTTTTGGGTCCTATCATGTTGGACGTGTCATCCTTTGAACTCACAGCAGTTGAAAAAGACGTATTAGATCATCCGTTGGTTGGCGGCGTTATTTTGTTTTCTCGGAATTATCATGATCAGCAGCAGTTGGCTGAGTTGGTTCGCCAGATAAGACATCACAGCCGTAATGAATTGCTGGTCGCAGTAGATCACGAGGGCGGGCGAGTACAACGTTTTCGAGACAGTTTCAGCGCGATACCTGCGATGGGCTCAATTGCCGCTAATCAAGATAGCATCACAGATGAAATGCGTACCGATGCCAACACATTTGGTTGGTTAATGGCCTCTGAGTTACTGGCCTTTGATATTGACATTAGTTTTGCCCCTGTTCTGGATATTTGGGGCATATCAGATGTCATCGGTGATCGTAGTTTCCATCAACAGCCTGATCTGCTGATTGAACTTGCCAGCGCATTTATTTTAGGAATGCGCAGTGCTGGAATGAAGTCAACCGGTAAGCATTTTCCCGGGCATGGCAATGTTAAAGAAGATTCTCACATTGCTATGCCAATAGATAAGCGCAATAAACAAGTGATATTCGAGCAAGACATGCGCGTTTTTTCTGAACTGCATCACAAAGGTCTGCTAGATGCCGTGATGCCTGCCCACGTAATCTATCCTGAAGTAGATAGTATGCCGGCCGGATTCTCTAAGATTTGGGTTGAACAGATCCTACGCCAACAATTGGCGTTTAATGGTGTGGTATTTACTGATGATCTATCTATGCAAGGGGCTGCCCATTTAGGCTCTTTTGTCGAACGCGCCGAAACCGCATTGCAAGCGGGTTGTGATATGGCACTAGTATGTAATCATCCAGATGCCGCCATTGCGGTTTTAGATGGCTTATCTCGAGACTATGTGCCCACTGGAAGGGTAAGATCGATGCGTAAAACGGTCGATTTAGGTTTTGATCAACTTCAACAAAGCGTGCAGTACAAGAATGCAATTCAGCGCTTGGAACAGTTCTATGAAAGCTAATTATTCCATACTATTTCTATCCTTGGCGCTTGCACTAGGTTTGTACTGGGGATTAATGATGATCGCCAATCAACCTCATGGGATATCCGTTACTGCCGCAATTACCTTGTTTGTTGCGGTTTTGTGGATTTCAGAAGCCTTGCCAATTCCAGTAACTTCCTTGATCCCATTTTTCGCTTTTCCAATGGCAGGGGTATTAACCCACGAACAAGCCGCTTCAGCTTTGGGTAGTCATGTTATTTTGCTATTAATGGGCGCGTTTATGCTGTCCAAATCACTTGAAAAGTCGAATGTGCATCGCCGTTTAGCGCTTTACATGCTGCGAATAACCGGCAGTCACAGTGCCAAGCGATTAGTTTTGGGTTTTATGCTTACTGCGGCAGTATTAAGCATGTGGATTTCCAATACGGCAACGACCTTAATGTTGTTACCCATAGTACTAGCAATTATCCCGCTCATTAAAGAACCTAAAATCGTAGTTGCGCTGTTATTGGGCATCGCTTATGCGGCGAGTGTCGGCGGCGTAGGGACGCCCATTGGTACCCCTCCTAACATCATTTTCATGAGCGTTTACACTGAAACTCAAGGAGTGGGCATTAACTTTTTGGAGTGGATGAAAACGGGGATCCCTATCGTTATCATTGCCATACCTTTAATGGCGTTGTGGCTAACCCGCGGGCTGTCTGAAATGGCCCATGTTGAGTTACCTAAAGTGGGACTTTGGCAAGCGGCTGAAAAACGTGTGTTGATTGTGTTTGCAATAGTGGCACTGGCTTGGATATTACGACCTTACTGGACCGATTGGTTTGCGATGCCCTATGTAGGTGATAGTACTATTGCATTACTGGGGGTTGTGTTGATGTTTAGTGTCCCTAGCGGCGTACGTGACGAGCAGGGCAATAGAGAGACGCTACTGGATTGGAAAACCGCCAACGCCATTCCTTGGGGCATGCTGTTGTTATTCGCCGGTGGTATTTGTATCGCCAAAGCCTTTAGCGCTTCGGGTTTAAGCGATGTGATGGGAGGTTGGCTAACGGGGCTCACCGAATTACCGATACCTATCCTCGTATTAGGCATTTGTTTATTTGTCACATTCTTAACTGAAATTACGTCCAACACGGCCACTGCTACTTTGCTCATGCCGATACTTGCCACCGCCGGTATGGCTGCGGGAATTGATCCTGCATTGCTAATGATGCCGGCCGCGATAAGTGCGAGTTGCGCATTTATGTTGCCGGTTGCTACTGCACCTAATGCGATTGTTTATGGTACTGATAAATTCAGTATTAAAACCATGGCACGAGAAGGCTTTGCGTTGAATATTATCGTCGCGTTAGTGGTTACTGGTGTCGTCACTGTAACCCGTTAACAGTTAGCCTGAACTCTGGATAAATAACACTTTGAACTACTTGTGTAATATTTAATTGCTCGACACAGCTAATTCAGAGTTCAGGTTAGTTAAACTTGGCTTTCTTGCACCTGATGATGATGATTAACTGACCGAGCAAGCACAAACAGAAAATCAGACAAACGATTTAAATAGCTTAGGCACAAATCAGGAACGGGATAGTCCTTAATAAGTGCCACCATCCGACGTTCAGCACGCCGTGCTATTGTTCTGCAAATATGTAACAGTGCGGCTACTGGATGGCCACCTGGTAAAATGAAATGCGTTTGCGCAGGCAACGAATCCTGCAGTTTATCAATACACCGCTCAAGATCTTCCAAATCCGCAGGCTGCAATTGTGTTTGAGCTGAAATTGCGAAGCCTATTTGAAACAGATTTTTTTGGACCGACAGCAATAGTGCTTCATGTTGCTGAATAATGGGATCTGATTGCTGAGTCAGCAGCATACCAATTTGTGCGTTGAGTTCATCGAGGGTGCCGTAGCACTCCAAAACATCGGCATCTTTTTGCATACGCACCATTTCTTTGGCAAATATTTGCGTGTGGCCTTTATCGCCAGACTTAGTATAAATTTTCATTATTCAGTACCTGGTGCGTCGGTGTTTTGTTCGGACTCTGGAAAATCATATCGACGGATCTGAATAATCATGCCAAACATGGGGTGATCAAAATAATGTATTTGCTGACTGATCACGCGTCGCAACTGATCAAACGGGAAACTTTGCAGATGAGATGCTTCACGCACACTTGGTTCAATTGAAGTTGATTTTGTCTCAGTTGCATCAAATACCGGCGATCTAAAATCAAACTGACTGTCGATGTGTAAATAAGGCGTACGTTGTATGTATCGCAAAAAGACATTAATACTTCCTTCTAGCTCCCACAATTCATCAAATACACCATTGTACGGCAGGGGGTTTTGTTCTACTTCCGGTAGCAACTGAGTACTGTCTTGCGTTAGCTCTTTAATAGGAACTTGGTTATAAATTGCCATGCGGATCTTATCAATTAAGTCAATTTCTAGCGGAACATTATCGTTCTCTATACCTGTGTCGACGAGGGGCAATTCTTGTTGTTCTGCAAATTGCGCGGCTGATTGGTCATTGCTGATATCGGCGCTATTTGGCATTGCAATGCGTCGACCGTCTTTTGCAAACTGCTTGGCAAAATTTTGTCCGGCAAATACCCGCAAAGGAGTACTGTTTTGTTGTCCAAAAAAGACTTGTTGTCGCCAGCCCATGTGAAGCATTGCGGTAAGGTCTCGTTGGCGACGAATATCCCTAAAAAGTGCCTGCATTTCTAAATTATTTAAATTCAATAATTGTGGATCCCGTGACAACGGAAAATCGCGACTTGCCACCGTTGTCGGAACTTTAGATAGAAACGGACGATATAGTTCGTCATCTGAGTATTTGCATAATAACTGTGGTGGGAGAGTAATCGGACCGGTCGTTAACCCAGGTAGCGCAAGTTCCAGATGTGTCGCCGAGAAGTAACTGCCATCTTCTAGCTGACGCTCGCTGCTGAGAGCGTTTTCAACATCAGTTAATCCTAGTTCAACAGCAGCGGTGTTACTGTCACTGTCTGGGATTGATGAATCCATTTCGGAATCTGCCGCGTCGAGTTGCAGCTCAAGGTTTAAGGGGGCAAATTCAAGTTCAGGTAAAGGGGCGAATTGAAATGTCAGCTCAGGTTTTTTGGCTAAAGGACTAAAACATTGAGGGAGTGCGCTAAACCAAGGGGTCAAGTCAGGATACAAATGCCGACTAAGTATATCAACGAGTGCCCGATCTTGAGCATGGTTAAGCTGCGCAGGAAATTGTTCCGCAACATTCTCAGGAGAAATGTTTCGTTTAAACAGAATGACTTCAATATCAAACCACCATTCTCGCTCTTGCGCGCTAACAGCGGCACTGGATAACGCAATAGTTAAAAGTAATGAGCGCCACATAACTTTTGCAAGATGAACGGCTAAATACGATAGGCCTAGCTTATGGAGAAACATCATGCTGCTTTTACCCTGCGTAAAAATTCTTCCAAAACATTGTCAATAGCCTGTATTCTCTGCTCCGCTGAGTCATTGTTGATCACTATTTTCAATTTCTGTGGACCCTCTAGTTTGAATTGAGTCGGTTTCGTTTGAATAAGATGAATAATATAACCGGGCTCTACCTTGGTACTTTGTGAAAACTCAATGACAGCGCCTTTCAAAGTTGCATCAATCTTGGTAATGCCAATGGCTTTTGCCTGTAATTTCATCTCCGCTATCTTAACCAAATTTTTGGCCGCTTGGGGTAATAATCCAAATCGGTCAATCAACTCTATCTGAAATTCCCTTATGTCATTAGGATTCTTGCACCCGGCTAACTTTTTGTACAAAGATAATCGGGTATTTACATCCGCAATATAATCTTCTGGAAGCAATGCTGGTATTCTTAATTCAATATCCGTCTGCGCTGACAAGGCATCATCTAAAGAAGGCTCGCGTCCTTCTTTAAGTGCTTCAACTGCTTGCTCTAACATATCCATGTATAAGGTAAATCCTACACTGGCTATCTGACCGGATTGATCATCACCAAGCAATTCACCGGCACCTCTAATCTCCAGATCGTGGGTCGCTAATGCAAATCCGGCTCCGAGATCTTCTAAGGCTGAAATGGCATCAAGACGTTTTCTTGCATCCCGCGTCATGCGTTTTGGATGTGGTGTCAGCAAGTACGCATAGGCTTGGTGATGAGAACGTCCCACTCGACCACGCAGTTGGTGCAATTGTGCCAAGCCTAAATGGTCCGCTCTGTCCATGATAATGGTATTGGCCGAAGGAACGTCGATACCCGTCTCTATGATAGTGGTACAAACCAATACATTAAAGCGCTGATGATAAAAATCACTCATCACCTGCTCTAACTCTCGCTCACGCATTTGTCCATGGCCTACGGCAATGCGCGCTTCAGGAACAATTTCGGCGATCTCCGCTGCGGTTTTTTCGATACTATCAACTTCGTTATGCAAGAAATAAACTTGGCCGCCACGCAAGATTTCACGCATGATGGCTTCACGTAATAAATCTTTGCTACGTTGATGTACGAATGTTTTGATCGCCAAACGTTTGGCTGGCGGAGTGGCTATTATGGACAGATCGCGCATGCCGCTTAACGCCATATTCAGCGTGCGGGGAATAGGGGTTGCGGTCAACGTTAAGATATCCACATCCGAACGCAAGGCTTTGAATTTTTCTTTTTGTCTTACGCCAAAGCGGTGCTCTTCATCAATGATCACTAAGCCCAAGTCAGCAAATTTAATGTCATCTTGTAATAGTTTATGAGTACCAACCACTATGTCGACTTTACCGTCCGTTATCCCCGCCATGACCTGTTTTTGATCTTTGCCGGTGACAAATCGAGACATGACTTCAATCCGAAATGGCCAGTCGGCAAAGCGGTCTTTGAAATTCTCATAGTGTTGCTGGGCCAATAGGGTAGTGGGGACCAATATCGCCACCTGTTTACCTTGATTGGCTGCAATAAAAGCTGCACGCATCGCCACTTCAGTTTTTCCAAAACCTACATCACCACAGACCAATCGGTCCATTGCATTTGGGCTACCCATATCTTGAATGACGGCATTGATTGCTTGTAACTGATCGGCCGTTTCTTCAAATGGAAAGCTATCAGAAAAACCTTGATACTCTTGCCAATTAATCGGATAGGCAAAGCCCGGTTTTGCTGCACGGCGGGCATAGACATCCAATAATTGTGCCGCCACGTCACGTACTTTTTCCGCGGCTTTTTTCTTTGCTTTAGTCCAACTGTCTGAGCCTAAATGATGTAGTGGTGCGCTATCTAAATCGCCACCACTGTAGCGCGATATTAAGTGCAAAGACGCGACAGGCACGTAGAGTTTGGCATCTTTGGCATAACAAATGGTTAAGTATTCGGTAGTGACGCCGCCCACATCTAAGGTTTGTAACCCAACAAAGCGTCCAACACCGTGGTCCAAGTGCACAACGGGCTGGCCTTCGGTCAGTTCGGCCAAATTGCGTATTACCGCATGCTCATCAGTGGCTTGCCGTTTTTCGCGCAGTCGACGTTGGCTGACTTTATGTCCGAGTAGCTGTGTCTCAGTAATCACCGCCAGACTGATGGATTCATCAATCAACTCAAAACTGTTTTCGGCCAATCCTATGGTGATACCAACATCGTTTTTGCCGGCTAAAAACTCGTGGATACTAGCGACCGTTTTGGTTTTGATTTGCGCTTTGGCAAGCAGCTCCATTAAACTTTCACGTCGCCCTTGTGACTCGGCAACGAACAGTGTTTTAGTGCCCGACTTGCGCCAATCCTCTAACGCGTTTTTAATGCTGGCCCAAGGAACTTTGTGCTGGTGTTTGATGGCAATGTCATTAATCGCCTCGGTTTTGAAATTGACTTTGCCCGCCTTGTTTTCGACCTCAGCGGCAGATAGATGTAGTCGTGGCCATTGTTTGAAACCGGCAAATAATTCTTCGTGGCGCTGAAATATTTCTTGTGGCAAAAGCAAAGGACGAGCCGGATTATAGCGATACTGCTCATAGCGTTCATTCAGATCTGTCCAATAAAACTCACAGGCAGAGGATAAATCGCCGTGCGTCATGATCAAGGTATCTGTATGCAGATAATCAAATAATGTTGACGTGTGATCGAAGAACAACGGCAAGTAATATTCGATGCCACCGGGCATCAAGCCTTTACCGACCTGATAATAAATCGATTCTTTGCTGTTATTGGCATCAAACTTTTCAAGATACTGTTGACGGAATAGTTTAATAGCGTCCTGATCGGTTGGGAATTCTCGCGCTGGAAGCAATCTGATACCTTCTACGGTTGCTTCTGAACGTTGATTATCGGGGTCAAAAAATCGGATAGTATCGATTTCATCATCAAACATATCGATCCGATAGGGCTGCCGACTACCCATGGGATAGAGATCAATAATACTGCCGCGAATACTATATTCACCATGACTCATCACTTGATTCACATGTTGATAACCGGATTTTTCTAAGCCTAATCGAAACTCATTTATATCCAGTGTTTGTCCGGTGTTGAGTATCAGTAAATGTTTACCCAAAAAATTAGTGGGCGGCATGCGCAACATTAAGGTATTTACCGGTACAATAAAAATACTACGCTGGTTTTGAGTTAGTTCGAATAATGTTTCCATCCGCTGAGAAACAATGTCTTGGTGCGGTGAAAAGTTATCATAGGGGAGTGTTTCCCAGTCAGGCAATACTTTTACTTCTAACTGGTCTTTGCCAGCGCCTCTGAGGAAAAAATCTAATTCTTTTTCTAACTTGAGGGCACTGGGTGTATCGGCAGTGACCAACAAGGTTGATCCTGGATTTGCAATTGCTCCTTGGGCGATGGCCATTGCCATACTGCTACCCTGGAGATTTCCCCAATGCGAAACTTTGCCAGCCTGACTTGGTAATGCAGGCGAAAAAATACTGGTCGTCATTAATTACTTTCGTTGTGTTGTTGTTTTGAACGGGCGCGTAACTGCACCGTTTGTAAATGCAAACTGGCACGAACCAAGAGTTCTTGGTCCTCTTCGCGAATACGAGAAAATAATAGATAAGCATGAAAGCCATCCTCTGCAGGTTCGCATTTTATCACCTCCGCGTAGCAAAACACGCCCGCCGCTTCTTCTGATAAAAACACTTTGAGCTCGACATACTGTCCTTCTTGCATTGGCTCTTGGGTCTCGACGGCTAGCCCGCCACCGCCGAATTCAACTGAACGATACCGGTGTCTTTCTTCATCTTGCTGTTGCAATATAAATGACATCATCAAATCGATCTTTTTGTTTTGATGGTGCAAGTATTCCACCAAGTCTTTAGCATGCTCACCTAAGTTCCTGAGCGGTCGCAGTGCTTGTGCATCGACACTGGACATGTGTGAAGCAATTTGAAACGCATACGGCATGTTACTCACCAAATTAGCGGCATCGGGCAGGCTAAAGTCATTATCCAGTGGCACTACATTCACATTCAGCGCGTGTTTTATAGTGAAAAACTCGTGATATTGAGCCATCTTCTGTTGCAAAGTTGCTGATTCCATAACTCTCCCATTACAGCGTTCGCTGATTAACATTCCGCGGGCAATCTAGCGCGTAGGCGTTTGCTTCTTGTGAAGCTAATTTCAAACACGTATTATGCCAGCTTATACAAAACAATGAACTGCCAATTGCCAGATTATTCATTTCCAACGCCATGACTCGTAGAATCACATTGAAGGTCCGCATTTACCATGTTTTATCCTGTTTCAGCTTATATCGGACTTAGATACGCAAGAGCCAGCAAAAGTAGCCACTTTATTGCGTTTATTAATTTGTTCTCGGTGGTCGGTATTGCTTTGGGGCTGATCGCATTAATTACGGTTGCCTCGGTAATGAATGGTTTTGAAAATCAGCTTAAAACCCGCATGCTGGGGATCACGCCGCATATTGTTGTTGATACACGAGACCAAACGCCACAGGTGGTGCAAGCTCTCTCTGGCATTCATGGCGTCAACGCGGTGTCCACCTTTATTGAAAGTGAGGGCGTTGTCCAGTCTAAAAGGGGAATTCAAGGCGTATTAATACATGGTATCGATCCGCAGTTTATGAGTGAAAACTCAGTGCTGTCAGAACACATGTTATTAGGCCGCTTTACCGATCTTAAAGCCGGTCAGTACAACGTTATTATCGGCCGAGCCTTAGCCAACAGCTTGAACTTACGACCGGGTGACCAAGCGCGAATACTCTCTGCCGGAGCAAGTTCGTTTAGCCCTTTTGGCCGAATGCCAAGTCAACGCCTATTCAACGTCGTCGGTTTATTTGATCTGGGCTCCCAGCTCGATGATAAAGTTATTTACATGCACGTGAATGACAGTGCCAAGTTACTCCGAAAGCCACTAAAAGAAGTAGGCCAAAGCCGATTGTTTTTAAATGATGCATTCGACTATCAACAAGTTGAGCAGTCAATCACCTTACCATCGGTAAATTGGCGAGTCCGTCAAGGCCCCTTATTTGATGCGGTGAAAATGGAAAAAAATATGATGTCCTTGATGCTGTTGCTGATCATCGCCGTCGCCGCGTTTAATATTGTTTCTGCTTTAGTGATGGTGGTTACCGAGAAGCAAGGTGACATTGCCATATTGCGCACTCAAGGTATGCAAAGTCGCGATATCCTCAGTATCTTCCTCATAAACGGGTTGTACAATGGGATCAAAGGGACAGTTATTGGATTGGTATTAGGTATTTTATTGGTGACACAATTGAATTTTCTACTTGCTTTAGTAGGTGCCCCTATTGCGTTAGGCGACGGTCAAGGGTTACCTGTGGATATCCAGTGGCAACAAATTATGTCGTTAGTGATGTTATCCATTGGACTCTGTTTTGCCGCTACACTTTATCCAGCTTATCGCGCATTGAAAGTTCAGCCAGCGGCGGCATTAAAATACGAATAGTAGGGGGTTGGTGGTTTTTTGTGCAATCAGTTCGAGCTGGTTGGTTTTCGCCATACATGTGACACAGGTTTCGCTATACTAGTGTCAGTATTACGCTCGTTTGGGTTGAATTCGGTTATTGCTAATTTAATACTAAGTAAATTAGCGAACGAATAGGTTCGACTCAGTACTGTGTACAATTAATCCTTACACACAAATCGTTTATCATAATAACCTCGAGCTGGGAAATTCAGCTTGTTATTTAAGGCCTATAAATGCAAAAGACATATATAACAGCACAACAACTTCTTGAGGATTCATTTCGTTTGGCCTCTCAAGTGTTTGAAGATGGTTTTCGTCCTCACTTTATTGTTGGTATTTGGCGCGGTGGTGCACCTATTGGTATTGCAGTCCAAGAATATTTTGATTACAAAAAAGTCGAAACAGATCACATCGCTGTGCGCACATCGTCTTATTATGGTATCGATAAGCAATCAAAAGAGATAAAGGTTCACGGCCTGCATTATTTAATCGAAAATGCCAATGCAGATGATGGTTTATTGATTGTAGATGACGTATTCGACTCAGGGCGCAGCGTGGAAGCGTTGATAACCCAGATTAAAAAATTATCTCGTCGCAACATGCCTAGTGATGTGCGAATTGCGTGCCCATACTACAAGCCTACGAACAACAAAACACAGATAGTACCGGATTACTTTGTGCACGAAAGTGACGAATGGTTGGTATTTCCTCATGAAATCTCTGGATTGACGCCAGATGAAATTATCGAAGGAAAATCTGACTTAAAGAATGTACATGATTTGTTATTGTAATCATTGATATGCATCACGCTGGTGAGCCTAGTTCATCAGCGTGATGAGTGCTAAAAGCAATCATACTAATTAATTTGAATTCAGCAGAGGTATCCTATCCGGAGTTCAGGTTACTTATCTTGGATATAGTACTTATCGTAAAACGTGTATACCCAGGTTGGTTTGTAGATGATCAACAGTGTCATCGTCATACCGTTTAGCATTCCCTCGGAAAAGATCAGCAGCGGTATCAGCATCAAATAGGTATCGATGATCACATCGGCTTGATACACACCGTCAATATAATAGTAGCCACCAAGCAATAGCATTTTCAGCGCAATCATGGCCGCACCGGCGAAAAAAGCACATACAAAAACGTACACAAAAAAGTGTCGAGGCAGTTTGTGGAATGAAAAGTTGTAAATCAAATAACTCACAGCAATCGGTGTGGTGACCCCTAAAAGTCCATGTACGCCAAACATAGCCCAGCTGTCATAGCCTGAAATAGTCGCGACAATCAAAGTTATGAAGCCACTTAGCAATGCCCATCGAAGACCCAACAACAACGTCATGGCAGTCAACCATAGAAAGTGCACATCCAGACCGGGAGTGACTCCAACTCGAAATATCCACAATCCAAAGACGCTGATAGAGGCACCCAACACCAAATGTTGGGTCTTTTTGCTATGAGCAAAATCAAGGAATGAAATCTTGCGAATGACAATAACAATGCTCAGCAAATAAAGCAGCCAAGCAATGCCTTGAAGTAAACTTATATCCATCATTTAAAGGGTATAACTCGCCCAGATCGGCGCATGATCAGAAGGCTTTTCAATACCTCTTAATTCATAGTCTATCCCCGCATCTGTCAGTTTCTCGTGCAGCTTTTGAGTGGCTAATATCAGATCAATTCGTAACCCTCGATTATCATCAAAGCCTCGAGAGCGATAATCAAACCAGCTATATTGCTCTCCAATTTCGGGGTGCAATGTTCTAAAGCCGTCGTACAACCCCCAATCAAACAGGCCGTTGAGCCATTCACGCTCCTCGGGAAGAAAGCTACATTTACCAGAGCGTAACCAGCGTTTTTTATTGTCTTCGCCGATACCAATATCTAAATCTGTATGCGAAATATTGACATCGCCCATGACGATCACGTTCTCATCAGGCGTGTGGTTTTCATCCATGTACGACATCAGATCACGGTAGAATCTGCGTTTTGCAGGGTATTTAGTTTCATGAGATTGGTTCTCACCTTGTGGGAAATAGCCGTTCAGTACTCGTACTTTCTCACCGTTAGGTAATGGGTAGTCGACCATGATCATGCGACGCTGGGCATCCTCTTCATCCGTAGGAAAGCCATATTGAACGTGGGTTGGCTCTTGCTTGCATAACATGGCCACACCGTAATGGCCTTTTTGTCCATGAAAATAGACGTGATATCCTAACTTGGTGACATCTTCTACAGGAAACTGATCGTTATGCACTTTAATTTCTTGTAAACCGATAACATCTGGCTGATGTTTTTCGATAAGGGCTTGGAGCTGGTGCAAACGAGCACGAATACCATTGATATTAAATGAAATAAACTTCATGGGGTCTCTTGATTAAGCATTTTTCAGCAGTTTACCAAACAATGTCAGCGGACTAAACTCGTTTACTTTGTTAAGTCTGTTAAATTTCAAGACGCTAATCAACAACTGTATTTGGCGATAGCAACAGAAATACTCGTCACGTGTATGCATTAAACATGGTCATCGCTAAAAGTTAAACATCGTCATGTTTACTAATTAAACATTATCAGGGCTGCGCACTGATATTATCTTACGTTGCTTACTGTCACCCCCACGTGTTGCGCACTGTCATCGCCACATGTTGCCCGCTGTCATCCCCACATGTTGCCCTCTGTCATCCCCACATGTTGCCCGCTGTCATCCCTACATGTTGCCCGCTGTCATCTCCACATGTTGCCCGCTGTCATCCCCACATGTTGCGCACTGTCATCCCCACATGTTGCCCGCTGTCATCCCCACATGTTGTTAGTGGGGACCTCCTTAACACCACAACACGTTTTAACAGATTCACGATTAAAGCGCTCGGGTATGACAATTATATTTAACACATTATTTTTATGCTAAATGATTTACAACACTGATTGGATGCACCCCCCTTGACTAAATACCAGCGAATTACATTCCCATGATTTTGCAAACAACGACATTCACATGATGCTATTGTCGAGCAATGACCAAACGCGCTAACATGCTTACTTTAGTCTTCTCCATCTAACGTTGTTCAATTTCAAGGAAGCGCTGTGCTGCATGTGATTCAGTCAAATAAAATGGAAGTCTTGCAGGGGCAGTTGATCCATAAGCTAGTGCACAGTAGCGTTGGTCAAGACGCATTCGAACAGGTACTCACACCAGATACTATAATAGTGCAGAGTCCGGGGATGGCGCAGTGGTTAAAAATTGATATTGCCAATATTTTAGGTATCGCTGCCAATTTAGAATTTCCGCTACCTTCAAGTTATATCTGGCAATTGTATCAGCAGTATTTCGATGATCTTCCCGACACCTCAGCATTTACCAAATCAAATATGGCGTGGAAATTAATGAGTCTGTTGGAGGCCTTTCTCGACACCGCTGAGTTTTCTGAAATTCGAGCCTATCTTGATGACGATGACGGGATAAAGCGTTACCAACTTTGCCAAAAAATTGCGGACGTGTTTGATCAATATCAAGTCTATCGACCTGATTGGATAAACGAATGGGAGACGGGCAATTCGACTATTGATGACGTGCCCTTAACAAGCCATCAATGGCAGCCTATACTTTGGCGTGCATTGGTCGAAAAAACCGCCCATTTAGGCGAATCAGCTTATCATCGTGCCAACTTACACCAACAGTTATTGAGCCGCATCACATCCAATCCTGTTGCGACAAACGGCAAACCGCTTTATATCTTTGGCATTTCCACTTTACCGCAACAACAACTTGACGTTTTTGAAGCGTTGGCACAACACCGAGAAGTATATTTATTTTGGTGTAATCCAAGTCATCATTATTGGGGCGATATCGTTGATCAGCAGCAATTTAGTCGTTTGAAACTAAAGCAGCGACCAGAAACAGCGCAGGAGGTGGGTTATTTTGATATCGGCAATCCACTGCTTGCAAGTTGGGGTAAACCAGGTCGCGATTACTTAGATATGATTGTGTCCTGTAATGCGCAAATTCACGATGAATTCCAACAATCGTCACCACAGTCAGCGCCGGAAACCCTGTTGCAGTGGTTACAGCACGAAATTTTTGAACTCACTATGCGTGGCACGCATGAGCGTCTTGATGCACAAGAATTGCTGAGCAATGGTATTCAGTATCCTAAACTGCCCATCGCCACTCACGATCGCTCGTTGCAATTTCATAAATGTCACTCCAAAGTCAGAGAGCTTGAGGTACTGCATGATCATTTACTGCATGCCTTTTCACTCAATCCTGATTTAAAGCCGGCCGATATTGTGGTGATGATGCCTGATGTGGCAGCTTATGCTCCTTATATTGAAGGGGTGTTTGGTAGCGCGCAACGTAAGCATTTCATTCCCTACGGCATATCTGATCGCAATGCCATGCAAGAGTCGGCAATCGTTGAGAGCTTTTTGCAGTTGATGGACATTCATCAAAGCCGCCTCAGTCTATCCGAGTTGTTAAGCTTACTCGAAATACCGGCAATCCAACGGCGTTTTGATATTAATGATAGTGACTATCAGAATATTCGTTTTTGGTTAGCCCAAAGTGGCTATCGATGGGGCTGGGATGGGCAAGATAAAACGCGCTGGCAGTTGCCGGATGAAATGCAAAACACCTTACTGTTTGGTTTGCAACGATTGCTGGCAGGGTATGCCATGCCCTCTGATCAATATTTTACGACAAACAGCGAATTTCGCGATGCCGCTGTTATCGCTCCATTTCATGATATTGAAGGCCAAGAAGCGGCAGCACTGGGTAAGCTTTATCAGTTTGCAATGTGTATTCACGATGTTTTAATGTTTTGTGCCAGTGACGATACGCTTGCCAACAAAGCCAGCCAAGGTCTGGATTTCATCGAGATGTTTTATGACGTAGACGACAATGAACAGGTCTATCTTAATCAGCTTCGTCAAGCACTAGAAAGCATAACCCATCACCAGCGCCAGTACCCGGATCCTATCAATCACGATATCTTTGTCGCGGAATTGCAGCAAAACCTGCAAGACAAAGGCGTCGGTCAGCGTTTCATGGCAGGGGCTGTGAATTTTTGTACGCTAATGCCAATGCGCAGTATTCCATTCCAGCATGTCTGCTTATTGGGAATGAATGATGATGCTTATCCTCGACAGACAGTACCAATTGGCTTTGACCTGATGCGTAAAGCACAATACCGGCGCGGTGATCGTTCGCGTCGGCAAGACGACAGATACCTTTTTTTAGAAGCCTTGCTATCGGCCAGAACGCAACTCTATATTAGTTATATTGGTTTGAATGTAAGGGATAATTCAGCTCGCAATCCGTCGATCTTAATCAGTGAGTTACTTGAATATTGCGCTCAAGTATTTTGCTTTGAGGGGGAGCATTCAGCCAATCCTCAGCGAACTCAAGAAAACTTACTTGATGCACTGCAAACCGAACATGGATTGCAACCCTTTGATCCCAAATACTATTTAGCATCACATCCGATCACCAGCAGTTTTAATTTGCAATGGCGCAATGTGCTTGATGCTCAACGTGCAGCGCCTGAAACTGAAGTGTTTTTGCAAGAGGCGTTACCTGATTCAGCGGATTCAAGGACACACACCTTGGCGTTGACAGAATTATTAGCTTTCTATGACAATCCGATTAAATTCTTCCTTAAGCATCGATTTGGCGCCACTCTCGATGTTTACGCCGATGAAATTCAAGACGATGAACCCTTTGCAATATCACCATTAGATCGTTACTTACTTACCGAACAAGCGTTGCATACTCAAGGTATGCAGGATGACAACTCATTAAGAACGCAACTATCAATGCATTGGCGAGCCGCAGGGAAGTTGGCGACCGGAAGAGTAGGAGATGACCAATTCGAACAGGAAATGAGCAATACGGAGTCTTTCCGTGAGCAGGTTCAACAATACATTACTGATGTGCCCCAGCAGGGTGTGGAAATTAATTTAAGTTTAGCCAACGTCACTCTTGAGGGCTGGCTAAATAATGGTTTTGGTGATCAATTTGTACTCTATCGCCCCGGAAAGTTGAAAACCAAAAACTGTTTAGCGTTATGGATAAAGTGGCTGACCATTTGTGCACAGCACCCTGGTCGATTTAGTCAAGCCCGATTCATTGCAACCGATAAGACCTTTGTATTGAATATTGTTGAGCAACAGGATGCGATTGGGCTTTTAGAATCATTATTTCAACAATTTGAAAAAGGGCAGAATAGTCCACTGATGTTGTTCCCTGAAACCGCAGTCTGCTGGCTTAAATCAGAAGATAAAGTTAAAACGCTGCGCATCTTTTACGGTGATAATTTTGCCAAAGGCGAAGGTCAAGATGAGAATATTCAAAGGGTGTGCGCGCAATTGGAACGGCACTTTGATGGGTTTTTAAAGGCGACCGAGCTGATTGTGGCTCCCATGCTTAATTATGGAAAAAAAGTATGAAAAGCTTAGACACCTATGACTTTCCGCTCGCGGGTGCTTCGCTGATTGAAGCCAGTGCAGGGACCGGTAAAACCTACACCATTGTAAATCTATACTTGCGAATTTTGTTAGCCCACAACACCCCTGTAAATTCTGCACAGGGGCTTGGACTGGGAGTGGACAATATTCTGGTGGTGACGTTTACCAACGCCGCCACAGCAGAGCTTAAAGAGCGGATAAGAAGCCGTATCGCATCGGCTTACTTTGATTTTTATCAAGGTGCCAGCGAAGACCCATTTATTCAACAACTTATTGATGATACTGAAGATGTTCAGCGGGCCTGCGACATATTGTCTTTGGCAGCGAAACAAATGGACGAAGCGGCGATTTTTACCATCCACAGTTTTTGTCAAAAAATGCTCGCCGAGCATGCGTTTGAAAGTGGTAGTGTGTTTGGCGAAAGTTTGCAGCTGGACCAATCCCAGTGGATCAAGCAAGCAACTCAAGATTATTGGCGTCGAACAGTGGTGACACTTGACCCTCATTTGCTTGGCGAGATCACACAGATCTGGAAAACACCTACAGATTTAGAAAAAAGCTTACATGGTCTGCTGAATCGAGACGTTGTGCCTTTGCAGCGAATTTCGTTGGCGCAGGCGAGTGCGCAATTAGTTGAGTTACATCAACTCACTGTGCAAATGAAACAGTGGTGGCAACAACAACACGTATCGACACAACTACAAAACGCCAAGTTAAAAGCCAGCACTAAATTGGGTAAACCGGTTATTTACCAGCAGATGGAACACTTTGTTCACAGTGATTCGCTGGTTTGTCCGTTTAAAGAGGGGTGGCAAGACTGGTTGCCTGAAAAAATCGCTAGCGCGCGAAAAAAGGGTAGTGCTGACCTTAGTCATTTAGATTTTAGCGTGTTTGAATCCCTTGAGTCACAGCGTCTTGTTTGCCGAAGTGCAATCCATTGTGCATTACTCAATGACGCTTTGCAGCAAGTTAGAATCAACTTGGAATTATATAAAACGCGTACTAGTCAATTGTCACCGGATGATTTGCTAAGCCGCTTGCAAAGCGCTATTCAATCAGAGCAAGGAGCGCGTTTAAGCAACATTATTCGTCAGCAATTTCCCGCTGCGATGATTGATGAGTTTCAAGACACGGACAAAGTCCAGTTTGATATCTTTAGTGCTATTTATCCCATTGATAAAGTCAATGTCACTGATTATTGCTTAGTATTGATCGGCGATCCCAAACAAGCCATATATGGATTTCGCGGAGCGGATATTTTCACCTACATATATGCAAAAAGACTGATTGCGCAAAGTCGTCACTTTACCTTAGCGAAAAACTGGCGAACCCAGCAAAATTTAGTCAACAGCGTTAACCAAATATTTAGCCAAAGTGAACGGGGATTTCACTTTGAACGGGATATTCCATTCTATCCTGTAGAAGCCGCTAAACCGGTCACCCAATTGACCATAGCCGGTCAAGATTGTGCCAGTTTATGTTTTCATCTTATCGCTACCGAACAAGAGGTGGTGCAGGCAAAAGAGGCACAACAGATCTTAGCTAAACAGGCAACGCAGGTGATTGTTGATATATTGCAATCCGGTGAAATAAGCCATTTGCAACGCCAAGATGAGCCCAAAAGCATTGAAGCTGGCGATATCTGTGTTTTGGTCAGAACCCGAAACGAAGCGCAAATTATCAAGCAAATGCTATCTGAGTCTAATGTCGACAGTGTTTTTCTTGTCCGCCACAGTGTTTTTGCCAGCGTCTCGGCAATTGACACCTATCGCCTGTTGGTTGCTTTAGCAAACCCTAAGAACGAAAGTTCGGTCCGAGCTGCACTATTAGGAACCACATTTTGTTTGAATGCTAACGCGCTTGATTCGTTGTTCAATGACGAGTTGGCTTGGCAGCAATTGATGGAGCGTTTCGTAGAATGGCATTATCAATGGCAAAAACACGGTTTGATGATGGTGCTCAATCAAGTGATGCAACATTTTGACGTGTACAGCCAGTTGCTAAAGCTACACCAAGATGGGTTGCGTCGACTCACCGATCTGCGTCATGTAATCGAGCTTCTGCAACATCAAAGTGACACCACGCCAGGACAAAGTCAGTTGGTTTACTGGATGTGGCAGCAAATTAGTGAGCCTGATCACAACAGTGAATCGCAACAGTTACGCTTGGAAACGGACTCGGGCTTAGTGCAAATTATTACAATGCATGCATCCAAGGGGCTGGAATTTCCGTTTGTGTTTATTCCATTTGGCTGCGCGTATCGCAAAACAGATTCTGCCATTTTTCACGGTGATAACGAACGTTTACAGGTGGATTTTACTGGTTCGGAAGCGTATCAACAGCAAGCTGATAATGAGCGTCTTGCCGAAGATATTCGCTTACTCTATGTTGCATTGACGCGCGCCGTACATTACTGCTTTGTGGGGGTCTGGAATCCTTCATTGGGGACCAGTAAAAGTGAGTCAGGATTAGCCTTGACAGCAATGGGAAGTTTATTGTTAAACCGCGGTGAAATGCCCACGAAAACACTATTACAGCAGCGGCTTGAAGCGCTAACGGAACTAGCCGATATTGCGGTGGTTGAAGTTGATGCTCAATTACAACCTAGTTCACTGATGCAATCGGAGGCTTCGGTAACTGAAGAGTACCAACATCAGTCATTAGCGTCGGATATTGATCGTCAATGGCGGATCACCAGTTATTCTGCCATTGCGCGTAACCAAATGGATCTGGAACATGACAAGTCTGGCTTCGACGAGACCCTGATCACGCCGGAACATTTATCTCTCACGCTTTCTGAGGATGTCGATACGGTCAACGAAATCGCAATGGACCGCTTTACGTTTCCACGCGGCGCTCAGCCGGGTTCTTTCCTACATGGGGTGTTGGAAAACATTGATTTTAGTCAAACACATACATTGGCTGATGCGATTGAACAACAGGGGAAATGGTTCGGTATTGACGATGTTTGGTATCCAATAGTGCAAGACTGGTTAATGGATGTCATCGCCACTCCAATTACTTTACCTGATGGACATAGTGATGCGTGTTTTACCATTAGTTCACTTGAAAAGAACCAAATCAGTGTGGAAATGGAATTCCACTTGCCGCTCAATAGAGTTAACGTCGAGCGTTTCAATCACTTGATCAATCAAGTGTTTAAAACAACCCACAGACACTACGATTTTGAGCAGCTACACGGCATGTTAAAAGGGTTTATTGATTTGACGTTTTGTGTCGGTAAGCAGTTTTTTGTGGCGGATTACAAATCGAATTATCTTGGCGATTCATCAAGCGACTATAGCCACGAAAATATGAGCTTAGCGATGCGTGATCATGATTACCATCTGCAATCATTACTTTATGTATTGGCTTTACATCGTTATCTCAAGGTTCGGTTACATAACTACGATTATGATACCCATGTTGGGGGGGCATATTATTGGTTTCTAAGGGGGATGTCCGCACAGCACCAAGATCATGGGATCGTGCTATTTAAGCCAGAAAAACAACATATTGAGCAGTTAGACCGACTATTTAGTGGACAACCAATAATCGAATCGAAAACCAATCAACAACCTACAGAGCAATTAGGATTATGGTAGTGCAGGGCCGTTCAACGTTCGCTTCAACTTACGCAGAGCCTATTCGGCGTTTGGCTTTGACCGACTTGGATATCGCGTTTGCCAGCTTTATATTTGACAATGAAAAACAGGATGCTGGGTCGTTGGCGTTATTAGCAGCTTGGGTTAGTCATCGACTTAATCAACAAGACACTTGCGTTGCTATTGATGATATTGCTCCTCATCGACTTGCGATCATGGGCTTTGAAAGTCAAGACGACGTAAGACAAAAAATCGCGCAGTCACGCTGTTTTTCAGCACCTTTGGAACAATTAGCTACCCCCATTATTGTCGATTTAAACCGATTGTATTTGCATAAGTATTATCAATACGAGTGGCAGTTAGCGCAATTAATCAAACACAAAGTGGCTTTCAAAACACAACTTGATATGACTTTATACAAGGACATATTGTTGACATTGTTTGCCCCGCCTAAAACACCGCAAACCGATGAAATAGATTGGCAATGTGTGGCGGTTTGTATCGCTGCTTTGCGTCGATTTACTTTAATAACCGGTGGTCCTGGAACGGGCAAGACAACAACAGTGGCTAAATTATTAGCCCTGCTGAACACGGTAGCAAAGCGGCAAAATCATAAACTCACGATTAAGCTGGTTGCCCCTACTGGGAAAGCCGCTGCGCGCCTGACCGAGTCAATTGATAAAGCCAAAGAGCGTTTGCCAAATGCCTACCAACAAGGCTTAGAAATGCAATGTAGTACCATTCACCGATTATTAGGAAGTTTGCCCAATCGGGTTGATTTTAAACACAATGCCAGCAACCCGTTACATTTGGATGTGCTGATTGTGGATGAAGCCTCGATGGTTGATTTACCCTTGATGTATCGTTTGTTCAGCGCGCTTCCAAGTCACGCCAAAGTGGTGCTCTTAGGGGATCATAATCAATTGTCGTCGGTAGAGACCGGCAGTGTGTTATCGGATATATGTCAAGCTGCGCAGGCGGATGCCAGTCAAATTGCGTACCATCACGACACGGCCGATGCGGTTGAACAAATGAGTGGTATTCAACTTCCTAAGGTGTCAGCAGAGGCGTCAGCAGAATTAAGCGAGTGCTACGTAAAATTACGCAAGAGTCATCGATTTTCGGCTGACAGTGATATCGGCCAATTGGCTAATGAGATTATTGCCGGTCAGGCAATCCAAGCAGCACGACTGCTGCAAAGCGAGCAAAACCAGAAGATACAGTGGCGTCAAAATAGCGCTCCGCAAAACCTAGTGGATGAATATGTGTCTCACGCCCAGTCGTATTTTGATGCTATTGCGCAAAATGACTTAACGGTTGCATTTAACCTGTTATCCAATCGACAAATTTTGTGTGCTTTTAAAACTGGGAGCTGGGGCACACAGTCGATCAATCGCTTGATTGAAAATGTGCTCATACGCAGTGGGACCATTAGCCCTGATAAAACGTTCTACGCAGGACGGCCAATCATGTTGGCTAAAAATGATCATAGTTTAGGCCTGTTCAATGGGGATATCGGTATCGTACTGCCAGATCCAGCAAACCCCGTATTGACCAAAGCGTGGTTTAAAGTGGCCAGCGTTGAAACGGACCAGACTAAAGAAAAAACCGAGGTTAGCCCAAATAGCGGGTTTAAAGGTGTGTTAGTGAGTCGCTTACCCGAGCATGAAACCGTATATGCCATGACAATCCATAAAAGCCAAGGCTCGGAGTTTCATCATATTGATTTGTGTTTACCGCAGCAAACCACCAGTCAGTCGGGCAAACTATTGAGTCGGGAATTACTCTACACAGGGCTTACGCGCGCCAGAGAGAGCTTTCATTTGTATGCCGCTTCAGCTGTGTTGGATCGTTGCTTAAAAACCCTTTGTAAGAGGGGCAGCGGCTTGCACCGACGTTTATAATTACAATCCATCAAACACATTCGGCTCGTCACTCCTTCATTTGTCCTCGCAGCAAATTAGCACTATTGGTGACACTGGCAATTGTGCCCAATACGCCAGCCATTGAGGCTGCAATAATATAGATGGACTCACCCGATGTGAGTGCAATGCCACCGATGATTAATAGGATCATGATCCCTAGTGGCAACTTGTAGTTTTTCCAGATTCCTGCCTCGCCGTTTACTACTAGTGCATTCAGCGTTGCCGCTGTTTCAGCATGTAACACGAAATGGGCGAAACTGAGATTAACGATATCTAAACTGCCGTTTCTCACGGTTATCAGTCCGTTGAGCGCAAGGTGCTCTATCATTTGCGTATTTGCAGGGTTCAGTTTTTGCTTCTTAGCTAAATTCAGCAGGGCTAATTTTTCCGCGCTCGAACACGACTCCCATTTGAAACGATATAAGGCTTCAGCATTGAGCAGGATGTAATTAATGGTCGTCCAGCGACTTTCAATATGTAGCTCTTCATCTCGCTTCCAGATCTGCGACCAGGAGTCTTCTTCAGTTACCGGTTCGAACTGCTGATTTAAATAATTTAGCTCAGGGAAAGCGCTGACCTCATCGTGCAATAATTGCCAGTCAATTCCTTGTTTAAAGTTTTCAGGGACATTAACCACAAAATCCATTAGGCATTCCGCCCATGATAAGTATTCAGAGTTATCCAGTATTTTGCTCTGATCGAGGGCCAGTGGATCTTTCATTTTAACTCGCTGTAAACTATGAAACCCGGTGAAAAGGGTAAAGCTATTCAATTGTTTAGATAAGGTAAGCGATTTAAATTCCATGATCAGATCAAGCAGTAATTGTCTGTATTCGCTTTTCTCTAGACAGGTTTCAATATCCCATAACTCGAGATTGAGATTTTTATTAGCGTCATCCACAGATAGATTTATCTTTAAATTGGGCAAGAAATAGTTCTCTTGGCTAAATTTCTGCAGGCACGGACTCATTTTAAATAGTTTATCGAATCCAGCTAGCAGACTTGTTGCAGGCTCGTTTTGTTGATAACTCATGGTGCGCAATAAAAGTGCTAAACCAATACCATTCAGCTTGATGGTGTCACATTCGATTATTAGATTGGTATTACGTTCCTCAAAATGCAGGGTATGCACCGATCCAGTTATACGTTCAATATGCTGCAAGAATCGTTCAGGACAATACAGGCGATTCCATAACACCCGAGCGTTAAATCTAAACCAACCCCAAATTGCGGCGCTTAACAGCAGGGCAAATAGAAAGGTGACTCCCACGAATTTGCCGCTAACTGAGATATCTGGGCCTTCGAAATTGGCAAATTCATCGGATGGTTGATAACTGGCGGTGAGCTCTTCATCTAATAAATAAATGTTTATCCACTGCCATAAATAAGTCGCACCAAATACCGAGCTTAACTTCGGATAGTCATCCGGGTTAACCTGACTCGAATGCGCCGCACATTTTTTTGTCCCTTGGGTTAATCGACTCCGCCACTTCTCATTTAACGGCAGCAGGTTAAAGGCTGAAATACGTTGAGATGTGATCGAGTTGGGGTAGCGGCTTAAACCTATCGTATTTAATTCCTTGCGTTCATAGTTCAACCAGTTACATGCTAGCTGTTGATAATGAAAATCGAGGCTTTTTTGCGGTGCATCTGCGGTTCTTTGCAAGTAGATGAAATGCATAGCAACGGCAATAAGAACCACTAATATGAGACGTTTTGAACCTCGCTTAGCGACATTATGGGTTTGCGCATTAACTTCTGCGAGCGGATAGCAAAAATATCGATAGCAGCCTCGATAGACAACCACAGTGGCAATCAGCAAGCCGGCAAAAGGTAACCACAGTGACCAATCAAACCACGCTTTTTGCACAATGAGCCCTTCGATGTTAAAACCAAAGATATACAAACTATAACTTGCGCTAAATAACACTGAGCTGACTAGCATGACCAATCTGACATTGAGTTTGGCTGGTATATTAAGTTTCTTTTTCAGCGCGCTGGTCCAGACGAAATGTCGAGCGGCGTAGATGCCGATGATCATGATTAACATGATCAGGCAAAATGTGGTGGTAATATAAAGAAATTGATTGGTCATGAACGTTTGTAAACTGTCATTGGGATAAAATACCACTATTGCCCAGCTGTCAACGACACTGTTTGAAACGGCAAACTTGCCTTCTTGACCGTGATAGGTGCCATCGATTGAGCCGCTTCCAAGCTCGGTGTAATGATCCAAGCCTGCTTTTAACCATTTGCTTAGCGGAGAGTGGATATCCCCTGAGTAGTATAGGTTTTCGACTAATGAACGTTCTGAGTCATTGTGGAACAAAACCTTGCCAGAACTTCGATCCACTACCATATAGACGAAGTCATAAGGCGGAGATTGACCCAGAGTCATGGATGGCAGCAACACATCAGCACCAATAATGTAGTCCTTGGATGGTTTGGCTAACTCGTTCTTATCTTGTGTAAATAGATTGCTAGGAGCGGTAATGGGCATAGAAATTGTGGTCCCACGAGTACCATTATTGACATTGAGTAAGCGTTGGATATAAACATTATGGAATGTTTTCTGCTGATTCGTATTCGTGCCAAGCGTCAGATCCCAGCCTTTTTGATCTCTCACCATTTTATAATAATTTCGATGGGACAGATTAAAGGTTTCCGGCAACGAGTTACTTTCTTGAAAATTAACCGACGGCAAAACTGAGTTCCCATCGAGGTTTAACGCAAATACCGACAAGATTTTGTTTTTTGGCTGTTGCACAAAACCAGCGGGTAATGAGGTTGCCAAAGACTCGCCTTTGGTCAAAGAGACTTTTTGCAACAACCCGTGAAAGTCTAACGTGTCTGCTTCGGATTGGTTACTGCGGTAACTATGCAGCATGACGCCAATGGCATAGTCATTTAGCTCAAAATTAATAAACTCAGGATCATCTGGGGCCAGCGGATAGTTTAAAGATAGAGGAAACTCAGAGTTCTGGGTAATTGCAGTGCCTAACGCGGTTTCATTTAGTTGCCCTTTTGGGTCTTGTTTGGCATTTTGAGTAAGTAATGCTCGGCGCATTGCATCATTAAAATTACGCACATCTTCTTGACTGTATCCACTGTAGGGCACTTTTTCAGGCATTGAGGTTAATGCTTCTAGGATCAGGGAATAAAAATCACGGTATTGACTAAGCTGGGTAAACACATCTTCTATATCCGCAGCCAAACTTTGATTGAGATAATTTGCATAGCGCAGCGCGGTCTTGTCTTTATCAATTTGTAATAACGATTTTTGAAAGTAGGCGAGGGTTAATGCAATTATCACGATATAAAAAAGATAACTTGCCGCAGTAGTGAATACGCGAAAAGAGCGAGTGATCGATTGATTTTTCGGCAATAAGAACAATCGTAACATACACCACATGAATACGAGGCTAACCAAGGTGACCGCTAATAATGAAACATTCCAATGACCATTGTCTCTGCTCTCTAATTTGTGCTGCGGCAACAAGCCCACTAAAAAGATGCGATCTAAGGTCTGCTTAACGTCTGGGACTCCGGCGGTTTTATTCTCGACTTTTTTAATTTGATCCAAGGGCGTAGACAGCGCAAACGGGAAAACGTAAACCCGAAATTCACCATAAGATATTTTCATGTCTACGTGATTGCTATAGCTGGGTAAGGGCGAGGGGCCGTCTTTATTTGAGGGGGCTTTTGCCTCACTGAAATTCAATTGAAACTGTTTATTTTTACGTTGAATTTGTTGGTTGATACTACTGAGATCAACAATTGAAATGGTTTTTTCATTACCAACCCGAGACAAAACCTCGCTTTGTTCATTGGCGAATAAGTACTGACTAAACCCTTTCTTGGGTTGCGGTAGAATGTCTTCTAAATCAAGTTCTGCTTTAAAATCGGGAGATTCAGGGGAACTAATGTGAAGTTTCTGTCCGACGATAAGATAATTAAATGTTTTAGCCTCTAGGCGTTTTCGTTCTGCGATGGGTTCGATAGAGTAGCTAGGTAACAGTGAACGAATTGAACTCACACTTTCTTTGAACTTGTGCATACTTTGCAGTTTCTGTAGATTTTCATTGAAGGTGTTTGACGCTTCATACAGCACACGGTAATAGTCATGATTAGTGGACCTATCTTTACGGTTCATCAAACCGTAATAAGTTAATCCCGCTAAGATCAATAACAGTAAAATTCCGTATACCCAAAGCTTGCGATTAGGCGCGGCATAATATTTTTTACTATTGTCAGTCATCATCACTTGTCATGTTTTTTAGTTGCATGTTTTTGAGGTGAATATTGACTACTGTTTTCCCTCACTTTTTGACACTATAATCCGTCACATGTACATCAGAAGCTCGCTCATGGCGGCGTTGGTAATTTTTTAACTCTAGTAATTAAGGTTGCTATTGCGGGATAAAGCAAGAATTTCGCTGTAGTTTTTGTCATAATCCTGCCTGTTCATCGGTGAATTAGGTTAATAACGCTTCTGATGACAGTGAAAGGTCGCAACCCACGGTTTCGTAACTACTACATATTATCGGGCAAAGGCTCGTTAAAACAGGAACACAGAATGACAGAACTTACCTCGGACGAATTTGTATCGTTAAGTAAATTACAGCCTGAAGAGCGCTTCGATTATGCATTGGAAAAAATCGTTGAGAATGGCGAGTTGTGGGGGCTTTTTGGGGAAAATGGCTGGTTACTGTTACAAGCTGAAGAAGATGCCTGTTTGCCAATCTGGCCTAGTGAGTCATTTGCCAAAGCCTGGGAGAAAGACGATTTTCCAGATTGCAAACCGAAAAAAATCAGTCTTGATGCTTGGTTGAATCAATGGCTTCCTGGCATGGAGCAAAATAAAACATTGATATTGGTGTTTCCGTTAAATGAAGATGAAGAAGGGATCATGTTAGATGCACAAGAAATACGTGAATGCTTCAATGAGCAAATAACGCCATCTGAATAATATACGGTTTTTATCATCGTTGTGCTTTGGCCGCAGCAAAAGAGGTGTTGCGGTCAAACAGGTACAAGCTCAGTGCGCTGATAAATAATATCAGTCCGCCTAATATCAAACTCCACCTAGCCCCATACAAGCTGACTAGGCCGCCGACAAAAGCAATCAGCACATTACCTAAGTAAAAGGTGAGGGTGAGTAACCCCATCAACTTCCCCTGACCATAGCTTTCATAGCGATCACTGAAATATACAGGCATTAAACCATTAAAAAAAGCAATCAGCACGCCCATGACAATGAAGTAGCTCAGCAACAATGATGAGGTAATAAAGGGCGTGGTTAGCAGTACTAAGCAGGCCAACAGCAATGCAGTGAGTATGCTCTTCACTTTTCCAAATCGATGCCGAGATTTTTCGATCAACAAGGTACTGGCCAGCACCATGCAAAATGTCAACAATGCTGTGTAGTGGCCAATTTGGACACTGTCAAAACTAAAGTCTTCAACTAACCAAACAGGATAAAACTCGTAGAAAGCGTTTAGACCTAAATTTACCATCAGAGCTATCACAAAAACGCTCCTTAAACTGACATGGTGTAACAATCTTAATGAATTTTGCTTCCACATGAGTTCGAAGAGCGGCCTTTGCTCTAAGCGGTTTGAATTGGTTTCAGTAATCAGTATCAAGGTTAAAGTGGCGGCGAACAGCAGTGCGATAGAGGCACTAAAAAAAGCGGTATGAGCACCGAGCAACATTAAATAGCCACCGGCGAGTGGGCCTACTAACCAGCCCACGTAACCGGCTGCATAAGTCCATGAAAAGGCTCTTGTTTTATCAATAACCGGATGTAGATCAGCGGCAATCGCTCTTGCGATCGAAACGTTTCCACTGAAAATCCCCGTCACAAAACGGGCTAGCACAAACAAAGTATAGTCTTGCCACAGCAGCGAAAAACCACATAAAACGTAACCCAATGCACTGAGGCTAATAGAGCCAGCCAAGGTCTTTTTGCGTCCGAAAGTATCAGATAGTGCGCCTAAAAAGATAGAGCCAATTAATGCGCCTAACGGAAATGCAGCCAGTACAATAGCAAGTAATAATTTGGGATGAATGTGCAAGAAATTGTTAAATTCATTTAACGGAGCGTCGATAAACAGAGGCGCTAATATCGGAAACGGTAACGCTATTCCTGCCATGCTCAAGATACTGATAAACATCATCGAGATCAGAATGATATAGGCTTTTGTTTTAGGCATCTTTAGTTATCTTTACACTGAGTTTTTGTGATAAAAAAATCGATTTGAGTTACAATCAACGCACGTTTTCGTGATTAACAAAATATTGAATTGCTTAATGAAAGACAGGTCGCTGCGCGCACATTTCCCATTTTTTTCTCATCCACAAAATCAGCAGTTGCTCTATTTTGATAATGCCGCAACAACCCAAAAACCTGACATCGTTATCAGTACCATCACCGATTATTATTCAATTCATAATGTCAATGTACATCGCGCTTCATACCAGTTGGCCGCTAATACCACGAGTAAATTTGAGCAATCCAGAGTGTTTGTACAGGAATTTATTCATGCCCGCTATGCTAGTGAGATAATATTTACCAAAGGTGCGACGGAAAGCATAAACTTGATTGCTATCGCGTTAGCTGAAACAAATTTGCCTGAAGGTGGGCGCATTCTAGTCTCGGCAACCGAGCATCACGCGAATTTAGTCCCATGGCAACAATTAGCTAAAAAGAAGGGGTTGCATATTGACGTTATCCCCATCGATAGCAACGGTTGCTGGCAAGTGGAACAAGGCCTTTCGTTAATTTCAGACAAAACCTGTATCGTAGCGCTAGGCATGGTCTCTAACGCACTAGGTAGCGTTAATAAGGTCGGCGTTTTTATTGAAAAAGCCAAGCAATTCAACAGCATCACAGTGTTAGATGCGGCGCAAGCCGTGTCCCATCTTGAGCTCAATGTACAATCTTTAGATTGTGATTTTCTCGTATTCAGTGGACACAAAGCTTATGGTCCGACGGGGATCGGGGTACTGTATGGCAAGCAGGCTCGACTCAATGCCTTGCCGGTGTTTTTAACGGGCGGAGAGATGATCGAAAAAGTCGATTATCAAACATCGAGCTTTCAACCTCCACCGTTTAAGTTTGAAGCGGGAACACCTCATGTTGAAGGGGTGTTAGGCTTGCACCAAGCGCTGCAATTTATCCAAACGCACAGAGTCGAGATCAAAAAAAACGAGTCTGCCCTAGTGGATTATCTAAGGCAAACATTAGAGCAGGTTGACGGTGTTCGATTATTTGGTGATGCAGATAATAGCATTGCGACTTGCTCGTTTATTGTAGAAGGATGCGATAGCCAAGATCTAGGCACTTTGCTCAATGAACAAGGTATTGCGGTGCGAGTAGGGCATCATTGCGCCATGCCGTTGATGAACACACTCAATGTACCTGGAACCTTGCGCATCTCACTCGCTTGTTATAATACCGTTCAAGAAATAGACAAATTTGCGCTGGCGTTGCATCAGGCTATTGCAAAGTTAAATAATGTCAATCTAATGACATCCGATAGTGGTACCCAATCAGATGACGTTTTAACCCGTGATTTACCTTTAGCTGAGTCAATTAAACGAGTGAAAGGTTGGGACAGTGTCTATCGACAGGTAATGCTTGCTGGGAAAGGTAACCAGGGCATGCCAGCTGAATATAAAACCGCAAATAACGAGGTGTTAGGGTGTGAGTCGCAGGTGTGGCTTATTTGTCATCAGGATGATAAAAGTCGGATTCGATTCGAAGCGGATGCCAGTGGGAAAATAGTCCGCGGCCTACTGGCTATCTTATTAGAACCTGTGCAAACTAAGTCGGCAGAATTTATTCTCCAGTTTGATTTTTTTGCACACTTACAGGAGCTGGGACTGGATAAGCACATTAGTGCTTCACGAGGAAACGGACTGGCGGCGGTGGTTCGCAAAATAAAAAAACTTTTGAGCGATCAAAAGTAGTCATTTCTGGTTTATTTAGATCTACGTTACTAATCAAGGATATGCATGTCACAAGAAAATGATGTTAAATTGCTGGCACGAAATCTTAATGAAGAAGATTTCGATGATATTAAAGTTATCATGGATCGAGTGTATACCAACTTAGGTGGCTCGATAACCAAAAAACGCTATATGGCGATGCTGAAAATCTTCAGAGATGGCCAGATATGTATCGCAGATGATGGCAAAGTGGTAGCAGCTGCTTTTTCGGTCATCGTTGATTACGATAAGTTTGGTGATGAGCATACCTATGATGAAATTACCGGTAATGCCTACCTGACGACCCATGATCCAAACGGCGATGTGCTCTATGGTATTGAAGTCTTTGTTGATCCAGATTATCGCAACTTGCGACTTGGGCGACGATTATACGAAGCGCGCAAAGAGCTTTGTCAAAGCCTTAATCTGCGCGCCATCATCCTCGGTGGACGCATACCTAACTATAAGAATCACAGTCACGAATTGTCGCCGCAAAAGTACATTGAAGCGGTTAAACGTCGTGATTTATATGACCCGATTTTAACTTTCCAATTGTCCAACGATTTTGAAGTTAAGCGAGTGTTGCGGGCTTACATGCCAGAGGACAAAGAGTCTGAAGGTTTTGCGACCTTACTTGAGTGGTTTAATATTTATTATGAACCACAAAAGCGCAAACTCTTCGGGGCCAAGAAAGAAGTGGTTAGAATCGGTTGCGTACAATGGCAGATGCGCGAAATGAGCAGTGTTGGCGAGTTGCTGCAGCAATTTGAATATTTTGTTGATGCACTGTCTGATTATCGTTGTGATGTGGCCCTGTTCCCAGAATTTTTCAACGCTCCCTTAATGGGGTTAGGCGATCAGAGCTCTTCGATTGAAGCGATTAAACATTTGGCCACCTACACTGATGAAATTGTCAATGAAGTGTCGAAAATGGCAGTCAGTTACAATATCAATATTATCGCCGGATCTATGCCCTTGATCGAAGATGAACTCTTATACAACGTGGCGTTTATTTGTAAACGCGACGGTACTATTGAGAGCCAATATAAGCTACATCCTACGCCATCTGAAAAGAAAGACTGGGCGATGGAGGGCGGCGACAGGTTGACCTTGTTTGATACTGATTTTGGTCGCATTGGCGTATTAATTTGTTACGACGTGGAATTTCCCGAGCTAGCCCGTTTATTAAGCGAAGAAGAAATGCAGATCCTGTTTGTGCCTTTCTGGACGGATACCAAAAACGGTTATCTACGAGTGCAGCGTTGCGCGCAAGCTAGAGCAATAGAAAACGAATGTTACGTCGCTATTGCCGGTAGTATCGGCAACTTGCCTAAGGTAGATAACGTTGACATTCAATACGGTCAAACGGCGGTGTTTTCGCCCTCAGATTTTGCCTTTCCCCATGATGCAATAATGGCCGAAACTACGCCTAATACGGAAATGACGCTGATAGTGGACGTTGACTTGGATAAACTTCAGGTACTACAAAATACAGGTTCAGTGCGAAACTTCTTGGATCGTCGTCGTGACCTCTATCGCATTGAGTGGATTGGCGAAAAGAGCATAGTCAATAAAGGAGAGCAGGGCGGCTAAGCCTCAATAGCTCAGGTTTTGCGCGCGTTTTTCGCTTCAATCCATTGCGACATGTATTGGGTGCTTTTATGAAAATGATGTTGCAGCATCATGCCGGTGAAATTGGCTAAACGGTGCTGCGACAAATTCTCAGAAATGTCACTTATGCTGTGCGCTAGTCTCATTAAAATAGCATCTGCATTAAATCGTGTATCCAACAGTGGTTGGGCGCGAAGACTCGCTTGTTGCCAACTGTTTTGGTCTACATACAATTTTACTGCTTGGTCTGCAAAAGCACTCGGATCATCTTCAATCGCGCCAGGCCAATCCATCTCACCCACCATGCCTTGCGAGCCAATTGTACTGGTGACACTGGGGGTTTTGCAGAGCATCGCATCCGCCAACTTACCTTTTAACCCAGCGCCAAATCGCAGCGGCGCTAGGCATACTCGAGCTTGACTTAACATAGATAGTGCATCATCAACCCAGCCATCCACAAAAAAACCCTGTTTAGGAGCATGTAACTGAGTGGCTTTGGGGGGCGGATAAGCACCGTAAACATGTAGCTCGGCTTCAGGTAATTGCGTCCTTATCAACGGCCAAATGGTATTTTTTAAATACAGCACAGCATCCCAATTTGGTGCATGTCTAAAATTACCAATGGAGACAAAATGTGCACGTTGCTCAAATGTCAGCGAAGGGGATTCGGCAGGCTGTTCTACAATAAATGGGCAATAAACAAGTAACGCGCTAGGTATATTAAATTGCGCTTGCAGTATCTCCATTTCATAGTCAGAAATGATTAAACTTAAATCACAGCGGTAGATGGCAGCAATTTCACGAAGCGCCATGTCATTTTTCAGCAGTGAATCATTCATAGGTATTTGCTTTTTAAACGCTTGATGTCGAGCGTCACGCAAAAAATGCAAATCTTCGGTATCAAGAATTCGAATAGCGTTGGGACAAGCTTTGGCCACTCGCCAACCAAATTGCTCTTCCATCATGAAGCGATCAAATAACACAATATCGGGAGATAGCTCAACAACAAAGTCGTCAAATGAACTGCAGTTGAGGGCAATTTCCACTTCTTGATAATGTAATGCAGCTAAATCCGCTTTGTGATCGGAGCGTAATGCCGGTGACGCATAAGTAATGACGTAACCGGAGGCACTAAAAAAAGCCAGTAAACTCATCATGTGTTTGCCTGCGGCCGATGAATTGGGTTCAGGCCAGACATAACCGATCACTAACAATTTTTTTTCCGCAGAAGAAGTATCAATAGACATGCACAAAGCTAATGGTAGCAACGAAGTAGGCCGATCATAGCGCTATGCAGTTTACAACGAAAGCCTTATGCTAGCTTAATTCAAATTAACCACAGCAACAGAGACTGATAAAATGCAACACCATGTTATTTTTGGTGCCGGTTTAATAGGTTGTTACCTCGGTGCTGCACTGCGTAATCAAGGCTGCGAGGTTGATCTGATTTGTCGAGAGCGAGTGCAGCTTAAGTTGCGTTCGGGCATCGAGATTACGGACTATCTGCATCATAAGGCCCAAATCAGCGGTTTTACCTGCAACGCCCACAAGAAGCAACCTCAGCCTGCAGATGTATTGTGGTTGACAGTAAAGTGTACAGATGTAGTCGAGGCAATCCCGCAGATTAAAGCCTTCTGTGATGCCCACACAGTGATCATCTGTTGTCAAAATGGACTGGGGTCAGATAAACCGCTTAAACAGGCTTTACCCGATAATCTAGTGCTCAGGGCAATGGTGCCATTTAATGTGGTTGAAGTAGCAGATGGACATTTTCACCGAGGGTCTCAAGGGGCTTTAACGCTCGAAACTGAATTAACCGCTGCGGAGTGGCTTGATAAACTGGTTGCAAAAATAGACTCAGACTTGCTGCCAGTAGAAACGAGTAATGATATGTCTGCTTTATTGTGGGCGAAACTACAACTTAATCTAGGTAATAGTGTGAATGCATTGGCTGACATTCCGGTAAAAGCCATGTTGCAGCAACGAGGGTATCGTATGGTCATTGCCGCATTGATGGACGAATTACTTTTGGTCACCGATAAAAAGCACATTCAACTCCCTAAGGTCACTGCGTTACCCAGTCATTGGATACCTAAAGTACTACGATTACCAAATTGGTTATTCAAGCTGGTGGCAAATAAGATGCTGGCAATTGATCCCCTTGTTAGAACCTCTATGTGGTGGGATCTATCACGGCGGAAAAAGACCGAAATACACTATCTTAACGGTGTGATTGTTGATCATGCCAAAGCGCTTGGTATTCCATGTAATGCCAATCAAAAAGTCATTGAAATGATAGAAAATCGTGAAAATAATCAAATGCCTGCAAATAAATCAGCGATTTCTGCCTCACAATTGTACAAAGAAGTTATCCACCACTAATATGTAAATGAACTAATAGTATTAAATTCGATATTGTTATTTGTACTATTATCTTGGTAAGTTATTAACTTGAGATATCATTAGTACATTAGGAGATGAATGGTGCACGCGCTGGATTACGCTTCTGAGGCAAAAGATATATTCGTATTACCTGATGCGGTGATTCAGATTAAAAGACTCATTGATGATCATGCAACCGACATGGAAGACATTGCCGGTGTCATTAACTACGATCCGGCTCTTACGGTGCAAATTCTTAAAATAGCGAATAGTGCGCTATATAAGTTCCCCAGCAAAATCGAATCTGTCAGTAAAGCGATCCAAGTCATTGGCACCAATTCTGTGTACGACTTGGTGATAGCGTGTAGCATATGTAAAACCTTTAACGGCGTTGACAACAGTGTCATTGATCTAGATCGTTTTTGGGAAAACTCGGTGTTTTGTGGATTACTTTGCAAATACTTTGCCGAGCGACTGATTGGAAAGGGCTCGGAAAGACTATTTGTATCAGGGTTACTACATAATGTTGGCGAGCTAGTGATGGTCAGGTTTAATCCTGAGATAGCTAGAAAGTGTGCACAAATCAGTGAAACCGACACACCACTGCAATTACAGCTTAAGCATTTAGGCTCTACTTATGCTGATATTGGCGCCACTTTGGTAAGAATGTGGGGTATTCCAACGACCATCGTAGATCCAATAGGTAATCAACATCACAGTCAAACCGAAGCCAAGACTATCGACGATAAAATTATCCAATTAAGTTACATTATGGCGTTAGATAGCTGTTACCCAGAACTTTATTCTGGGCATGCAAACTTAGAAGTTGAGCTGTATGAAGATCTAGGACTAGATAATGAATCGCTCGAAACCGCACTTAATTTCGTGGGCATGCAAAGTTTGAGTGTGTTGGCCATGTTTAGTCCGTCGTCATCAGTGGTATTGTAATTTTTATTCTGAAATAGACCTAGTCAAAAATCCCCACCGTTTGTCTGCTCAATGCAACTAACTTACCTTGTTGATCCCAAATATTGGCCTCTGTGTGCGCATATCCTTCACCAGCTTGGCGCGTTCTTGCAGCATAGGCGAACCAATCGCTCGGTTGCCATTGCTGATGTGGATGCAAAAATTCCACGTTCCATGACATAGTGCTTGCTGGTGCTGGCCACTTTAGCAATTGTAGTACGGTAGGTGGCCACGCATCTATTAACGCGATCAAATGGGCATCCTGCATTTGAGCGGGCGGTTGTTTAAATCGCATCCAACCATCAATCTTATCAATTTTGCTGCCAGTAAATGGCAGGGCTCCCTCTACTATCGATAAGTCGAAATGGCGTAAGAATTTTGGGGTTATTTTCGGTATTTGCGGAATAAATTTGGCTTTTTTGGGGATCGTCATTTGATGATTATCGTCGTTTTCGACCACAATTTTTGACTCTCGCCCAACGCCAAAACAGCTTTGACACAAGAGCGCGACCTGCTGGTTTTGTATTGCTTTAGCAATAACTTGGGTGACATTTTTGCCTTGGCGAAGTATGTCGATTTCAATCGTAAAGGGGCTATCAACCTGCAGTGGTCCGACAAAGTTACAGTTAAACGAACGCATCACTCTGTCATTTGATACTTGTTGTTTTATCGCCGCATAGACCATTGCCGCTGACACGCCGCCAAACGCAGTGCGGCCTTGTGCCCACTCTTTTGTTATCAAAAGATGAGGCACTTCGAGCGGGTTTTCACTGTGGTTTCGAGCTTGTGAGAGCAGTTGATCGACGGTCATGTTATTTTTCCAAAAGCCTTTTGTTTGTTATAACGCAGCACTGGTCCGATGTCTAGCGGTGGTAACGAATTGCGTTTAGCTTTTTGAAATCAGCCGCCACAGGAACGCTTTATTAAGCTGTTTTTAACGTTAAACTATTTATTTGTATGATAATTATTATTTTATTTACAAATGTTTCACAACTTTGCTTGTTATTCACGTAAGCCGGAAAGTAGTATGAAAGGTAGTTGCCAACTTGCTAGGAAAATCGATGTCAAAGCAAACGACCGCTGCACAATCCTCGAAACGCCCTTCTGAAGACCTTGAGCATGCACCAATTCAAAGCTCACCAGTGAGTCAGAAGTATCGCATTTATGTATTAGTTATTCTCACGTTGGTGTATGCATTCAATTTTATTGATCGACAAATTATTGGCATTTTATCTCCCTTGATCCAACAAGATTTAGGCCTTGATGATGCCCAAATGGGGTGGCTCAAAGGGATATATTTCGCGCTTCTGTATACTGTTTTGGGGATCCCAATAGCTTGGTTGGCTGACCGATACAACAGGGTCAACATCATTGCGATTTCACTGACTATATGGAGCGGGTTTACCGCTTTATCGGGACTGGCTAGTAACTATATGCAATTGGCCTTAGCGCGAGCTGGTGTGGGAATTGGTGAAGCGGGAGGCAGTCCGCCGTCACATTCGATCATTTCCGATCTATTTCCCAAAGACAAACGTGCCAGTGCACTATCGATTTATTCACTTGGTATTCCTTTTGGCATTATGCTCGCCTTTTTTGCAACTGCTTTTTTAATTAAAGGAGGCAGCGCTGATTGGCGAGTTGTAATGCTCAGTGTTGGACTTCCCGGTGTCGCACTAGCCATTATTTTGAAGTTGACTGTAAAAGAGCCGGTCAGGGGCGGAGACAATGCTGGCGCGGATCTAACCCAAGTGCCTTTTTCGCAAGCGTTAAAAACCTTATTGAGCATTCCGTCTTGGTGGGGAATGTGTTTGGGAATATCCTTTGGCTCTTTTGCAAATTATGCTATCGGAACTTGGATTATTGACTTTTACGTGCGAGCGCACAGTGGTCTGGATTTTGTCAATCTGTTGGTTGTAATGGGCATTATTAATGGAACGGCTTATGCGCTTGGCGTTTGGGTTGGTGGTGTGCTTGTTGATAAATGGAGTCAGCGTAGCAAAAAAGCCTACGGTTTAGTGCCGGGATTGATGTTAGTAATAGCCACACCTGCATTTATGTTTTCATTGTATGTAGAGAGTTTAAATGCCTCATTGGCATTAATGACCATAGTACTGTTCGCCAGTGGTTCCTATTTAGGTCCTTCTTTTGCGCTGGCACAAACATTGGCACCGGTGAAAGTCAGAGCCATGTCTACAGCTTTGCTTTTTTTCGTGCTGAATATCATTGGGTTGGGCGGCGGTCCCACTTTTGTTGGATTGCTTAGCGACGCATTTAGCGACACCCATGGTTCGGTGGAGGGGTTGCGATTGGCAATGACGTGGTTAGCAGCACCTTTTATTTTATCCATCCTTGCTTATTTTTGGACCTCTCGTAAAGTCGACCAAGACTGGCAAAATGCAGAGCAAAGAAATGGATAAAAAAAAACCGCTCCGGGGAGGAGCGGCTATAACCATCTAAGGACGGGAAAGTACCACTAAGTATCAAAGGAAATCGTTACTAACTTTGGTCAATTACGACCAAATCGTTCAATCTATCGAGCTAGCCTCCACAGGTTGTTTGTGATTGGCAGTGAGCTTTTCAGCCTTCTGCGCGCGCATTTGTTCAAGAAGTTGTTGGCCGTCACAGCTTGATGCATTGAAGTGCGATGTAAGCATTGCAGAGTAAGTGTCGTTAGACTCAAACACCGCGCTTTGGGTTGCCGCTTCAGAGGCCTTGTCGCAAACACTTTTTAAAGAAGCTGTGATAGATGCATTAGCACTTTGGGCAACGCTTAATGCGATTGCTGAAGTGATAAGTACGCGTTTCATCGTAATTTTCATCTTAACCTCTTTAATTAGTTGTTTCGTTCGACTTGGGTTAAGAATGCACAATGCCAATCGATTAATAAATCTCTGGGGTGATACTCAGGTATGTAAAGGTATACGTATTTGGGCTGTGATGACGTGATCCGCTAATTTGAACGATTTTTGAGTTGGGTAAGGCTGATTAAGCCGATGAATAAGCGTATTATAGTAATGTTAACCAACTGAGAGTCAACGATGACAAATCGCCGCAACCTAACTGTACATTTCGCGCACGCTAATGGATTTCCTGCTGCCAGTTATTCGTTACTGTTAGATGCCATTGAGCCTATGGCAAGAGTGCTCGCATTGGACAAGTTTGCCCATAACCCCGTTTTTCCGCTGAGCCGCGGTTGGGGCAATCAAGTCGATGAATTGATCCACTTTCTTACTGAAAATAACGGTGTGCCAAGCTATCTTGTGGGTCATTCTTTTGGTGCTGTGGTTTCGTATATGGCTGCTTGTTTGCATCCAGATAAAGTCAAAGGCTTGATCATGCTAGATCCACCTTTATTTACTGGCGTCACCAGTGCTGTGGTAAAAGTTTTACGGCCCACACCTTTGTTTGATCGGCTCACCCCAGCCAGACAAACATTAAATCGCTGTACCCAATGGCCTAAAGGCACCGATTTGACTGCGTACTTTTCTGGTAAACAATTATTTAAAAATATGCACCCTACCTGCATCGAAGACTATACAAAGGCAGCAGTAAAAGAAACTGACGAGGGATTTGAGCTTGATTTTGATCACACTATCGAAGCCAACATTTTTCGAACTATTCCGCTGAACATTTCACGGTTTTATGGGAAATTACGTGTTCCAGCTGTTCTTATTACAGGGGAAAAAACGACCGTTTGTCGGCCACATTTGATTGCTCCCTTTATTAAACATAATCAGCTGCAGCATAAAACTGTCAAAGACGGTGGCCATATGTTCCCCTTGGAACAGCCACTATTTGTCGCAGAGATGATCAAGCAACAATTGGCCGCATGGGAATGCTAAGCCAATCATTTTCTTGGAAGTTTAATAACCTACTGGTAGCCCCAACATTTCTCGAGTAACCAGTACTACGCCTTTTTCCGTTACTCTAAAGCCTCTGGCTTCGTCATCTTGCTTACTGTGACCAATAACCATACCTTCAGGGATGATGCAGCCACGGTCGATAATCGCGCGACGAATACGACAATTACGTTTAATTTCCACATCAGGCAATACAACTGATTCTTCAACTTCACTGTAGCTGTGCACTCTGACGTTTGAGAAACACACTGTCTTGCGGACTGTCGCGCCAGAGATAATACAGCCGCCAGATACCACTGAGTTTATTGCTGAACCACGACGATTGTCTTCTTCCCAAACGAACTTAGCGGGCGGAAGTTGCTCTTGATAAGTCCAGATTGGCCAGCGTTTATCGTACAGGTTTAATGCTGGCACTGGTTGCACCAACTCCATGTTTGCCATCCAGAACGAATCCAGTGTCCCAACATCACGCCAGTACACTTCTCGTTGATCAGACTCATCAAACGCATAAGCATAAACAGGATGATCTTTAATGATGGCTGGAATAATGTCTTTGCCAAAATCACGCTCTGAACTCGACGTTTCGGAGTCTCGCTTAAGTTGCTCAAACAAAAACTCAGTGTCAAACACATAGTTGCCCATGGAGGCCAGACATTTTGTCGCGTCATTAGGCAATGGGTTGGGCTTTTCCGGTTTTTCGGCAAAGCCTTCAATTCGCATATTTTCATCAACCGACATAACACCGAATTGACCAGCGGCTTCCTCTAATGGCACGGGCATACAGCAGACCGTCATTTTCGCGCCTGATTCCGCATGTCGAGCAATTAAATTACCATAGTCCATACGATATATATGATCGCCCGAGAGGATCATCACATATTTGGGTAACTCGTCGCGAATAATATCAATATTTTGAAAAACCGCATCTGCGGTACCTAAGTACCAATCGTCTGACGCACGTTGTGACGCAGGTAGAATTTCAACTGACTCGCCAAGTTCTTTCTTGAAATGTCCCCAACCTCTAACAAGGTGACGAATTAATGAATGTGATTTGTATTGAGTGACTACGCCGACTCGACGGATTCCTGAATTTATACAGTTAGATAAGGGGAAGTCGATGATCCTAAACTTACCGCCAAAATACAACGCTGGCTTGGCTCGCCAATTCGTCAATTCATACAGTCTTGAACCTCTACCACCGGCGAGAATTAAGGCATAGGTATCTTTGGTTAGATTACTTATATAACGGGGGCTTGGGTTTTCCATTAGGCATATCCTCAGACGTTTCTTATAGTTTAGTGGCTAAGGAGAGAGACTACATATTTACAGTCTCCTTGCTAAATTTAGTTTGGCATGTCGATAGGGGAAAAACAATTTGGATATTCATTTATTGCCATGTTTATTGCTCCTTTATTGGATTGATTGGCGAAAAAAGATAAATCCGCTAATATCTAGCCAACTAAACCGCATCCAATCAAAAAGGAATATAAGATGCACCATATGGCAATATTGGTAACTGATAAGTTACCTATGTTTGAATTGGGGTGTGCATTAGAAGTATTCAGTTTACCCAAACAAGAGATCAGTCCTTGGTATAAATGTGACGTAATTAGCTTTGATTCAAGCACTTTGACAACGTCGACGGGCTTGCAGCTGAGCGCAATAGAAACCGATGAACTGCTTCATTACGACCGGTTACTTATCCCTGGGTGGGACACGCAATCAAAAAAAATAAAGCTTTCTCTTGCTGAGCAAATTGTCGCTTTTCATGGGTTAAACAAACCAATCATTACGTTTTGCTCAGGGGCATTTTTACCTGCACAATTAGGTTTATTAAATAACCTTAAAGCGACAACACACTGGCGCTATGCAGAAGAGTTTAAACAGCGTTTTCCTTTAGTAGAGTACGTAGATAATGTTTTGTATACGCAAAACCAAAATATTTCTTGCTCAGCCGGTAGTACTGCCGCGCTCGATTTATCGATTGAAATTGTCCGCCAAGATTTTGGCCATGAAGTTGCTAACGTTATTGCTCGTCGGTTGGTGCTTTCGCCCCATCGGACGGGAGGGCAAGCCCAATTCGTTGAAACACCAATAGTTCACAAACATCATCGTTTTGCAAAAACTTTAGACTGGGCAATTAAGAAATTGCATACGGTACTCAAAGTAGATGATCTTGCCAAGCATGCAAATATGTCTCGTCGATCGTTTGACCGTCACTTTAAAGCCTCGGTTGGCATGCCACCTAAGGAGTGGTTAAATCAGCAACGTATTCGCTTAGCCAAAGACTTATTGGAGCATGATCGGATCAGTATGGATGAGTTGGCGTCAAAAGTGGGCTTTGATAATACGGTCACATTACGGTTTAATTTTCATAAATTCGTGGGCATTTCACCCAGTGAGTATCAACAACAATTTTTTCAAGGGTAGTGGAGTCATCGGTGACCGAACAAAAACAACAACAAGCTAAGCAAAAGGTTATTTTTGATCATGACGGTGGGGTAGACGATTTATTGTCTTTAATGTTACTTCTCACCATGGAGCACATTGAACTGCTAGCCGTCACCATCACGCCAGCGGATTGTTATTTAAGTGATGCAACATTGTCCACGTTAAAGATCCTCAACAAAATGGACCGAACTGATGTGCTGGTAGCAAAAGGGAGTATCCACGGCGTCAATCCGTTTCCAGCTGATTGGCGAGCGCAACCCAAAATATGTAATGCCTTACCAGATATGATCTTGCAACCGGTTAATTTAAACCAGATAAGCGAACTGCCAGCCGACCAAGTAATAGCCTCGCTACTTGAACAGCATCAACAAGTTGATATCTTAATGACGGGCCCGTGCAGCAATTTAACCGCGTGTTTAGCCAAGCATCCTGAGCTGAAATCACATATCCAGCAAGTTATCTGGATGGGAGGAGCGGTTGATGTGCCAGGTAACGTGGCCATGCACAATCATGACAAAAGCGCAGAATGGAATGCCTTTTGGGACCCTATGGCCACTCAAGCCTTGATTGAATCTGGACTGGTGGTAAAAATGATCAGTCTAGATGCTACCAATTGTTTACCGGTAGACATGACATTTTTAGCACAATTGGCGCAGCAACGTGCTTACCCACTATCCCATTTAGCGGGGCAGTTTTGGGCGACAACGATCAATTCTATCCCGAGTTATGAATACACCTATTTTATGTGGGACGTCCTAGCAACCTCTGTATTGGGCGTTGCCGCTGATGCTATTGAGTTCAGCGCTATTGAACTAGCTGTGTCGATTACCGAGCCTAATGCGGGTCAGACCTATCGCGCAAAGGGCAGTGGTAATGAAATTTTGGTCGCCACCGGCGCTAATAAACAACTGGTATTAGATTATGTTTTACGGCAGTTTAAAGGTTAAGCTTGTGTTGTTTAAACAAATTTCAAGTACATCAAATGGTTAAAGAAAGGAAATATACGCAATGACATTACTCAAACGTTGCCTCATCGGGTTGTTATTTATCGTCGTTACACTGATGATTATTGGTCTATTTTTACCCTCTAAATACAGTGTTGAGCGATCGATTGTGATTAATGCCCCAGCAAATGAAATTTACCCTCAGCTCGTGGATTTAAGAAAGTGGCGACAATGGGGAGTGTGGTTTGAACGTGACCTGCAAATGAGTATTACCTATACCGGTCCAGATAATGAGGTTGGTATGAAATCGAGTTGGAAAAGTGACACCGAAGGGGATGGGGAAATGACCATCACAGCCTTAGTGCCAAATAAACAGGTGACTTACCATCTTTATTTTCCCGCCTTTGAAATGGGTTCAACTGGCGAACTTGTTTTGCAAGAGCAAGCAAGCTCTACTACAGTGACATGGCGTGATTCGGGTGACGTGGGAAATAACCCAGTCAATCGATACTTTGCTTTGGTGATGGACTCCATGATAGGCCCTGACTTTCAACAAGGGCTGAAAAATTTAAAAAATTTAGTCGAAAAAACTAATTAAAATAAACACAGTTTAATCTCAATTAGGTGTTTATTGAGCTTCAATAAACACCCCTTGGGTTTTGCCATGTTCGGTGGTTATATCGTATTTGCTGTTGCGCATCTGGTAATCAGCAACAATATCATTGACCATTGCCATTCCCTGACGTTTTAAATGCTCGCATAAATAGTGGGCAGGCATGCTTTTAAGCTTTCGCGAGATTTCTTCTCCCGCTTCTATCCACAGTGCCTGATGTCCTTTTTCATGATCCACTAAATTATCATAATAGAGATCAAAGGTACGCTTCAGCGTCTCAGTTGACGTGGTTCGGTTTGACATTTTAGGTAAGGTATATTCCCCCTCAAGGTACACGACCACTTCCTTGATCCGGCATAAGTTGTTTTCAATTTTCCAACCAAACTTAGGAAATAATTTCCATTGGGTTCCGCCGTGAAAAAGCTGGTTTTCTTTATTTACGGGGGAGTGTTTACGCAGTTCTATTTTTATTTCTGCCACTGATTGGGGCTGAATATTATAATGATGGAATCGCTCTCGTAATATCACCTGCGCCTGAGCATGAGAATTTATAATACTAATAAAAGTCAAACAACAGAGTAAAGCAATACTAAGCCACTTATCGATAACCCTTTGTATTTTATTCTTAATTGTCATGCTGACTACTTTTATTGTATGCCTCAAAGGCATAGGCTGAGTAGCCACTTTGAGGCCATCTTAAGTCAACTTTATAGCTGCATAAACACCGTACAGAAATATTCAGATTAGAGTGCCTCTTGTCATAGATTAAGGTCTGATTGGGGTTACCTCTTGTTACTATCATGTCACCATTGTAGGTATGTCCCTGATGATGTCGATGGCAATACCCGTTAATTTTAGTCGAGTTTTGCACCAAGCGGCAGAATTTGCCTATTTAACCTGAACTCAGTTCATTTCGCTTGGATAGGTATAAGGTCAGCCTATTATTCATACAATCAATGGCAATTTACGCTGAGTTGGCTACTATTTGAACTATGTCACCAAGCGTAAACATTCTGTTTTGCGTGTCAGGGATGCACTATGAAAAACCTGTCTACTCGTTCAAATCCAATGATCATGATTGGCTTAATCGTAGCAATGATCTTGTTGATAGGGGCTATTGTTATCTCGGCTACTCGCCCCGCTAGTAGTGACAAAGTTGTCCATTTGGCGGCTGGGGAGTGGGCTCCTTATGTGGGCGAGTCGCTACCGGATAATGGCGTTGCAGCGGCAATTGTTGAGCTTGTATTTAAACAAATGGGCTATCAAACTCAACTGCAATTTATGCCATGGACCCTGGTGCAAAATCGCGCTGAACAGTCGCAAACTAACCGTCAGATCAGGGGTATCTTCCCTTATATTCACAGTCAGCAAAGGGAAGGGCAGTTTTATTTTAGTGACGGCATTATTGACATTACCTATGGCGTATTTTATCACGTATCCAATACTCCCGAAGCAAAGCTCATAACCCAACATCAAGATCTCAAACAATTTTCAATCATCACGTTGCAAGGCTATAAATACGCCCAAGAAATTCAGCAATATCTGCCCCAGTTCACCTGCGATCAAAAAGATACGATGCAAGGGCTCGAAGCACTAGAGCAAAATCTCACTTCGGTGATCATTAGTTTTAACGACTTTTCTGACGAACTTGTTGCTGTCGTTTTGTCTGGTCCTCAAACCGGCCAGCTTGGGGGCAATAACGACAAGCTATTCAAACTGTCTATTAATCCGGCCCAATTGTCAGATAAATTAACCTGGACAGGCACGCAAAATATCGTTGTTTACGGGCTAGGGACCAGATTCAATAGCACAGATTTTTCCAATAAGATCGATGAATATCAGCTGATAATGACGTCGCAAACGGCGCAGTTACTTGACCTAAAACACGTGAAACACAGCTGTATTACCGATGATGAGGCCTCTGCTTTAGTTAATTTGGCATATTTATCCAAACCCAAAGTAATGATTGAAGCTATCCAAGTCGCCGAAAATATATTGTCGTCATCGCTTCCTGAATTAGCGCCTTATATTCAGCGAAGCTCATACTCAAAGCCTGTTCCTCATCGAATGATGTTCCCTAAAAATAACCCCAACAATTTAGGGTTGCGAGATCAGTTTAACTTGCGACTTAATGAATTACGTTCGAACCAACAAGCATACGACAAACTGGTGCGCACTACGGTGAACAAGATCCAATTATCAACGGCGGTGTCTTTGGTGGCTACGTCGGGCAACACGTTGGTAAATGCCGGCGTTTTTGACCAGCAAATGCAAACGTGCCAGTTTGATCCACCGGTGTTTTTTCCAAATGGTTCTAAGGCCTCAGTACGTCAATGGTCCAGCGTTTTCTTAAGGGCTAAGCAAGACGGTTCACGTCCCTATGTGCTGGCCAGAATTTTAAACGGGCCTTTAGCTGGCAGTCCCAATCTCTATTGCTTTGCCCCCGAAGCCATTAAGTTGCAATGAACAGTGAGAAATATCAATGAAAACTAAAAAGAGGTACAGCATACTTTCGCGTTCAGCCCCCTACCTATTGATCATTTACTGTGTCGCAGTATTGTTGTTTTTCTTGGCTGAACTCAAGTTATTCGGGCTCGATGAATATTTGCGAGCCACTAATCAAGTGTTGATTTTGTTCGCATTGCTGATCATGCCCTTTGTGATCATTAACATGCCGAGTTTTATTCAATCATTGACACTCAAGATATCGGATAAAGAATTGCACGTGCAATTAAATGAGATGGAACAGAGTTTCAATGACACTATTACTAAAGTTCAGCAGCAAGTAAGTACCTCAGAACAGTCGTTTTGGCCAATTCTTGCAGGCGAAGATATTCATGCTGATAGTCGCATTCAAGGGCCTGATCCACGAATTATTATTGGTGCTAAAAACGATCCATCACAATTGTTTTTTACCGAGTTACTGGCATTAGCACTGACTAACAGTAACCCAAATATCATCTGTGATATTCGCTATCCTAATGGCGATAGCATGCATAATTTTGCCGAGCTCAAATATCGGTGGATTGATATTTACATGGATTACACAGGCACCTGTATTCAATATTTTAATATTCAACATCTTGATAGTGAAAATCAACCTAAAAGCGCTGATGAGATCAGCAACGAATTAAATCAATATGGTCAACAGTTGGGGATAAAATGGTTGCCAGTATTAGGTTGTAGCGAGGATTATTGTTTAGTGATTACACCTGAGTTGCAAGAGCAAGAAAAACTGTACTCTTTGCAAGATTTAAAAAAACAAGCAGGGAAACTCACTATCAGTGCCGACCCAGAGTTTATTAACCGGAAAGATTGTTTATTGGGGCTTAAAAAATACGGAATTAAGTTTAAAGACGTGTTGCCATGCAGCGTCACCGATCGGTATGCGGTATTAGGTACAGAAGAGGCGGAGGTTTTTGTTGGTTATGAGTCGGATCCAGAGTTGATATCTCAAACCGTAGTGGCTTTAACCGATCCTGATCAGTTTTTTCCCCGTTATCATGCGCAACCCTTGATTTCGCAAAAGTTACTGACAATATTGCCGGCGCTAGAACAAGATTTGATGGTTTTGGCGGATTGCATGGACACTCAAATGCTCAATGCCATTGTTAATAAAATGGCCCGTTCGAACTTTGATCGACAGCGAGCTCGAGCTGAGGCAAAAGTGGTGTTTGCGCAAGCCTTAGCTCGCGCATCGGCAACCTAGGGGGTAGGACTATCCCCACTGAACATGGGGATATCAAACTACAACGGCATTTACTGAGCAGATAATGCCGATGCTACTTTCGATTGAGACTGCCTGCCAAGTGTGTTCATGATATTACGGCCAGCCAAGGCCAGCTTGTTGATATCAATACCGGTGTGAATATTCATGCCGTTGAGCATATAGATCACATCTTCTGTGGCAACATTGCCTGATGCGCCTTTTGCGTATGGGCAGCCACCAAGACCCGCAACCGCGCTATCGATGGTAGATATGCCCATTTGTAACGCGACCAGTATATTGGCCAAGGCTTGTCCATAGGTATCGTGAAAATGCACAGCAACTTTCTCAACGGGGACATATTCGAGTACGGCATTAAGCATGTCCGCGGTCTTCAACGGGGTACCCACCCCAATAGTGTCGCCTAAGGAAATCTCATAGCAGCCTAATTCGAGTAGTTGTTTTGCTACCTTTGCCACCGCCTGTGGCGCAATGTCACCTTCGTAAGGGCAGCCCAGCACACAAGACAAATACCCTCTGACTGGTATGTTATTGGCTTTGGCTTGAGCCACGACAGGCTCGAAACGTGCGATACTTTCAGCGATCGTACAATTGATATTTTTCTTAGAAAACGATTCAGAAGCTGCGCCAAATACGGCAATTTCATCAACCTTAACCGATAATGCGTCTTCAAAGCCTTTGAGGTTTGGTGTCAGTGCCGTGTAGGTAACGTCTTGGTGGCGTGACAATTGACTAAATAAGCGCTTGCTGTCTGCCATCTGTGGCACCCATTTGGGCGACACGAAGCTACCGGCTTCTATCACCTTAAGACCCGCCAAGGCTAGCTCATCAATTAACTTGAGCTTGTCTTCTAAGGCGATGATTTGTTTTTCATTTTGTAAACCATCGCGAGGTCCCACCTCAACGATTTTCACTGCACTTGGAATACCCTGCATCATCGTAAATTACCCTCGCTATGGGCAGCGTGTTGGTTATTCTGTTTCATCAGTGGCCTCGAACGTCAATAGCGCACTACCACCATCAACTAGGTCGCCAGGTGAATAGAAAAACTCCAGCACTTTACCAGCACTTGGGGCTTTGATCGCATGTTCCATTTTCATCGCTTCCATCACCAATAAGGTTTGTCCTTTTTCCACTTGCTGTTGCGGCTCCACCATCAATCCAACTAAAGTGCCATTCATTGGTGCGTTGAATCCGCCGTGATGGTCATCTTGGTCGGATAGGCCTAAATCGGGCGTAACTAACGCACACTGGACCGCAAACTTAGGCGTGAAAAGGGTACTGTAGTTTTCATGTTGAGCCACTTTAATAACCTGCCCATGGCCATTCACATTGACACTAAGCTCACCGTTTTCAAGTTTGCCGTGGCAAACGTAACTTTGACTACCATGCTGAATTTCAAAGCTGCGTAGTAACGAGTCATTTTGGTCCGCGTGAATAACACGGATATCATATTGACAATTTTGCACACTTAAGGTTAAAGCTTCTTGATGAAATTCGTTCATACGCCAGTGATTACCAGCTTGCCATGGTGAATGTATTGACTGCTTAGGTTGAGCTTGAACACGGTCTAATACTAGGTATACAGCCGCTAATGGAATTATCGATTCGTGAGTTTGTGCAGCACTGACAAACAGTTCGGCTTCATGCTCTTCAATGAAGTGAGTGGTTAACTGCGCATTTGCAAAGGCATTGTGAGAAGCCAAGTTGTACAGAAAGTCGATATTGGTGGTAACCCCTTGAACTTCGTATCGGCTCAATGCTGAGGTGAGTTTAGCCAAGGCTTTTTCACGGTCTTTATCCCATACAATGAGTTTGGCAATCATAGGGTCGTAGTAGGGGGAGACGGCATCATTTTGCAAAACACCCGTGTCTACTCGGGTATGGGCATCTTCACAAGGCGGGATCAACCGAGTCAGTGTGCCGGTTGAAGGTAAAAACTCATTGTTGGGATCTTCAGCATAAATTCTCGCTTCAAAAGCATGGCCGTTTATCGCCAATTCTGATTGTTGCTTAGGCAGCGTTTCCCCTTGAGCCACTAGCAATTGCCATTCAACCAAATCTTGTCCCGTGATCATCTCAGTAACCGGATGTTCTACTTGCAAGCGCGTGTTCATTTCCATGAAGAAAAATTGGCCGTCATTTTCAAGTAGAAACTCAACCGTTCCTGCGCCAACGTAGTTGATCGCTTGCGCTGCTTTTAACGCTGCCTCACCCATTTCACTGCGCAACGCATCGGTCATTCCAGGTGCGGGGGCTTCTTCGATTACTTTTTGGTGACGGCGCTGCACAGAACAATCTCGTTCGAACAAATACACGCCATTGCCGTGCTGATCACAAAACACTTGGATCTCAACATGTCGTGGTTGTGTCAGGTATTTTTCGATCAACATAATGTCATCGCCAAAACCAGACATGGCTTCACGCTTGGCGGCGTCAAGGGCTGCAAAAAACTCATCACTGTGACTGACTTGACGCATGCCTTTACCACCGCCACCAGCAGCGGCTTTTAGCAGCACGGGATAGCCCATTTCATCAGCATGCTTTTTCAGAAACTCAGGGGCTTGTTCATCACCATGATACCCTGGTACTAAAGGAACTCCGGCCTCTTGCATGATTTGTTTGGCCGCGGATTTTGAGCCCATAGCCTCGATTGCCGGGACGGGAGGACCAACAAATATAATATTATGTTGTTCACATAAGCGGCAAAATTGTGCGTTCTCAGACAAAAAACCATAGCCGGGATGTATAGCATCAACATTGAGCTTAATCGCCGCCGCGATGATTAACTCACCTTTCAAATAACTGTCTTTTGAAGGTGCTGGCCCCAGCCTAACTTTTTCGTCAGCCATTTTTACGTGTAGGGCATTGGCATCAGCATCGGAATAAACGGCAACGGTCGTTATGCCCATTTTCTTCGCGGTTTTGATTATCCGACAGGCGATTTCACCTCGATTGGCGATCAATAATTTTTTAATCATCTTAGGGGTACTCATTTGCTAGTGCGCCATGCTGGAGTGCGTTTTTCCAAAAATGCCGAAAGCCCTTCTTGGCCTTCCTCGGAAACACGAATGGTGGCGATGCGTAAACTGGTTTTTTCGATAAGCTCTTCAGCTAAGGGTTCGTCTTTGACATCGAATACTAATTGTTTAGCGGCAGCGACAGCGACAGGGCCATTGTTAAGAATTTGCCGAACGATGTCTGCAACCGTCGATTCTAGTTCTTCTTCAACCACGGCTTCGCTGACTAAACCCAATCGTCTTGCACGTCGAGCAGAGAAGACTTCAGCGGTCATAAAATACCGTCGCGCTACTCTGTCTCCCATCGCATCAATCACATAAGGACTAATAGTTGCTGGGATCAAGCCAAGCTTCACTTCGCTCAAACAAAACTTGCTGAGTCGACTAGCGATCGCGATATCACAACAGGCAACTAGTCCTACCGCACCGCCAAAAGCCGCACCTTGAATCTTAGCAATGGTTGGTTTAGGTAAGGTATATAAAGTATGCAACATGGTTGCCAGCGCATTGGCATCGGCTACATTTTGCTCGTAAGTATAGCCCGCCATGCGTTTCATCCAATTTAGATCCGCACCTGCACAGAAAGATTTTCCTGCGGCTTGAAGTACCAGAACTCGCGCGCTCTTGTCCCTAGCTACCTGATTAAATAGGGTGGTAAGGCGTAATATGACACTATCATCAAAGGCGTTGTGGATATCAGGCCGATTGAGCGTAATAGTGGCGACGCCATGCTCGTTCAGGTGATACAAGACACTTTGTGTTTCAGATTGCTGAGAAGAATTGTTGTCAGTCATTGAATTTGTCCCTATTACATGCGGAACACGCCAAAACGCGTGTCCTCAATGGGTTTGTTTAAAGACGCAGAAATTGATAAGCCCAACACAAAACGGGTATCAGCTGGGTCAATAACGCCATCATCCCATAATCTCGCGGAGGCAAAATAAGGGTGGCCTTGCTCTTCATAGGTATCAATGATCGGCTGTTTAAATTCCGCTTCTTGTTCCTTGGTCCAAGTTTCGTTCTGACGTTCTTTTTGGTCTCGCTTAACCTGCGCTAGAACGCCTGCAGCTTGTTCACCGCCCATCACTGATATGCGTGCATTAGGCCACATAAACATGAACCGGGGATCGTAAGCTCTGCCGCACATCCCATAGTTTCCTGCGCCGAAGCTGCCGCCAATTAAAACGGTAAATTTAGGCACTTTGGCACAAGCGACCGCGGTTACCATTTTGGCACCGTGTTTCGCTATGCCGCCTGCTTCGTATTGTTTACCGACCATAAAGCCGGTGATATTTTGTAAAAATACCAAAGGAATTTTGCGCTGAGCGCACAGCTCAATAAAGTGCGCACCTTTTTGTGCAGATTCTGAAAATAGGATGCCGTTGTTGGCGACTATTCCTACTGGATAGCCGAAAATGCGGGCGAATCCGCACACCAAAGTAGTTCCATACAAGGCTTTAAATTCATCAAATTCTGAGCCATCAACGATGCGAGCAATGATTTCTCTTACATCATAGGGCTGTCGCGCATCTTTAGGAATGATCCCGTAAATGTCATCGACTGGATAAGCCGGATCTTTGGGCTCGACCAAATCTAGGTAATTCGGTTTAACCCGATTCAGGCGAGCAACAGCATCTCGAGCCAGTTGCAATGCATGATGGTCGTTGTTGGCTAAATGGTCGACCACACCCGACGTTCGACAATGCACATCACCACCGCCCAATTCTTCAGCAGTAACCACCTCACCGGTTGCCGCCTTAACCAGCGGTGGTCCGCCTAAGAAGATAGTGCCTTGCTCTTTTACAATGATGGATTCATCGGCCATGGCTGGAACATAAGCTCCTCCAGCGGTACAAGAGCCCATCACTACGGCTATCTGCGGGATGTTTTGTGCTGATAAATTGGCTTGATTGAAGAAGATTCGGCCAAAATGTTCGCGATCAGGAAAGACATCTTCTTGACGCGGTAGGTTGGCACCACCAGAATCTACCAAGTAGATACACGGCAGATTATTCTGCTCTGCAATGGTTTGCGCACGTAAATGTTTTTTTACTGTCAATGGATAATAGGTACCGCCTTTTACGGTCGCATCATTGGCGACAATCATGCATTCCACGCCAGAAACACGACCTATGCCGGCTATTACGCCTGCGGCAGGAACATAATCTTCATACACGTTCCAAGCAGCCAGTTGCGACAATTCCAAAAACGGAGAACCACTGTCGAGTAGGCAGTTAATCCGCTCTCTAGGTAGTAATTTCCCTCTATCCATATGTCGCTGATTGGCCTTTTCGCCGCCGCCTTGGTTAATCTTTGCGACAACATTCTTAAGATCTTCAACCTGCGCCTGCATATGTGCAGTGTTGTCTTGAAAATCCTGACTTTGAGTATTTATTTTACTGACGATACGGGGCACAGATTCGCTCCTGGTTCGTAAATAATGATCTTAACTTAATGTCATGACAAAAAGATGTCATGACATCGACATGTTATTTCGTTTCGTTGAAAAGCTCTCGGCCAATTAGCATCCGACGTATTTCAGATGTGCCTGCGCCAATTTCATACAATTTAGCGTCACGCAACAAACGACCTGTTGGGTACTCATTTATGTAACCATTACCGCCAAGAAGTTGGATTGCGTCTAACGCCATCTTGGTTGCTAACTCAGCTGAATATAAAATTGCACCAGCAGCATCTTTGCGCGTTGTTTCACCACGGTCACATGAACGAGCAACCGCGTAAACATAAGCTCTGGCTGCATTCATTTGGGTGTACATATCAGCGACCTTGCCTTGAACCAACTGGAATTGGCCGATGGACTGACCGAATTGTTGGCGGTCATGAATGTAAGGCACGACGATATCCATGCAGGCTTGCATTATCCCTAGAGGACCGCCCGATAGTACTAAGCGTTCGTAATCTAGGCCACTCATAAGTACTTTTACTCCGCCGCCTTCTTGGCCAAGAATATTTTCTGCAGGTACTTCACAATCTTGGAATACCAATTCACAGGTATTAGAAGAGCGCATGCCTAATTTATCGAGCTTTTGCGCTTGGCTAAATCCAGCAAATCCTTTTTCCACAATAAAGGCTGTGATCCCTCTGGAGCCGCCATTAACATCTGTCTTAGCGTAAATAATGAAAGTGTGGGCGTCAGGGCCGTTGGTGATCCACATCTTGTTACCGTTAAGAATGTACTTATCACCTTTTTTATCGGCACGTAATTTCATGCTGACAACGTCTGAACCGGCATTTGGCTCGCTCATTGCCAAAGCGCCAATATGCTCTCCGCTGACTAATTTAGGCAAATATTTTGCTTTTTGTTGTTCATTACCATTTTTAGCCAGTTGGTTAACACACAAGTTTGAATGTGCGCCGTAACTCAAGCCAATGCCCGCGGAAGCGCGACTAACTTCTTCCATGGCTATGGTGTGCGCCAAATAGCCCATGTCTGAACCACCGTACTCTTCAGATACAGTGACACCCAATAAACCCATTTCACCTAGCTTAGGCCACAATTCATTTGGAAAAGCATTATTCTCATCGGCCTTTTCAGCCAAAGGAGCGATTTCTTTTTGGGCAAATTGATATACGTGATCGCGCAACATATCGATATCTTCGCCAAGCCCAAAATTTAACGTAGGGTAGGGAGCATTCATTCACTTTTTCCTTTATTTATTTGATCTAATTCGTCTCTGCATCGAGATTCAACATCATCCAACTCGGTCATCAACATGCGGATGTCTTCAAGTTGCTGATTTAATATCGCTCGTTTTTGTTCGGTCATTTCCAGCATCGCTTGTAGCTGAATTTTTGAATTCGTATGACTATCGTAAAGGTTAAACAACGTTTTGGTCTCACTCAGTGAAAAACCTAATCGTTTACCGCGAAGCACTAATTTTAGTCTAACCCGGTCTTTTTTACTGTAAACACGTGATTGGCCGACTCGTTTGGGGGCTAGTAATCCTTGTTCTTCATAAAACCGAATGGACCTTGGTGTTACATCTAAATCCTTGGAAAGTTCTCCAATGCTGTAGGTCACATCCGAATTCAAAGTCGAATCAGCAAAAGTAGAAGTGTCGCTGTGATTGTCTTTCATTTAGTTCTGCCTTGCCTGTCGAGACCGATGCCAACATATTATTACGCAAGTTTACCTTTACGTTCACGTAAACCTGGCAGCTAACTTAATTCACTGTGGTTTGAAATTCAACCTTACCGTTGTGCTTTAATTGCTGAGATAGCCCTTAAATGTTCAATTTGGTGTACAAAAAACTAAAAATATTCAGTAAGAACCGTTGTTTCGAAAAAATAACTTGAACTGTCGGATAGTAAGTGCCCCTCAATCAGGCCCTTTTTACGCTTATCTGCGCTGAGTCTTCTAGTAATAGGCCAGCTATGACGCCCGATAACTCGCCTTGCTAATCGCAAAATTGCATTATAGATGACTACTTGTGAAGGTTTGTTTGTAATTACCCTCTCTAAAACGATGAAATACCTATGTAATATTTGACAGTTCGACACATCTTATCCGAAGTTCAGCTTAAATAGAGTTAATGTGTTTTCGAGCTAGAAGTGAATGCTATTCAGCATTAAGATAGATGCACTGTTGTCCCGTTGATTTGAGTATTTATGTTCAATCGCTCCTTGATTATGTTGGTTTTTTCTTGTTTGGTTGTCCCCATGAGCTTCGCGCAGGCTGATGACGCTGAGATCAAAAACGTAAGTTATAGTTCCATCCTTGAATTGTCGTATCGGGCGGCTGATGCCACCTTAGTTTATGGTGACGATAAGCATCAATTTGGCAAGTTATGGCGTCCGTCCGTCAAATCAAGTGGCTTGCCAGCGTTGGTTGTTTTTATCCACGGAGGATGTTGGCTTAATGCTTTTGATATCGATCACAGCTTTCCGCTAACCAGCGCACTGTCTGAACAAGGCTTTTTGGTGTGGAGCATAGAATATCGCCGAACGGGAGATGAAGGCGGTGGCTGGCCCGGCTCCTTCCAAGATATTCAAGCGGGTATTGATTACATACTCAATCAATCACAAGAAACGTTTGATCCCAATAAGGTGTTTGTCGTTGGCCATTCTGCCGGAGGTCATTTAGCCACATTAGCCGCCGATCAGCGTAATGGAAAAGTCACCGCAATTGGGTTAGCTGCCATCACTGACGTGGCCAAATACGGGCAGGGCAAAAACAGCTGCCAGCAGGCAGTCCCAAAATTTATGGGAGGAAGTGCCAAGCAAAAGCCAGATGACTATGCTCAGGCAACCGCCAAATCTTTTGTACATAGCATTTTGCTGCATGGGTTGGCAGATAAGATAGTGCCGCCAAGCCAAAGTTCACAAACAAAAGCTCAAACGGTACTTATTGCAGATGCTGGGCACTTTGATTTTTTGCATCCAAAAAGTACTGCGTTTGCGGCCTTGCTGGCGACCTTAACAGCACCCCGTTATGACTCTGATTAGTCCGAAAGGAATCCGTGTTTAAACAGTAGTGTTAGCATATCTGGGAGCTGTGACGGTTTACGCATTAAGGGGGCGGAAATTCCAAGTTCATCATCGCAATGGCCAGAACCATTACCTTGCGGGCGTGATACAAACAATTGTTGTATTTTAATTGACCAAACTGCATACTTTGTAGACACCAATTATTCAATCCAGATATTTTTCATGACTTGGCAATGTGGCGTACTAGATGACAGGTAAATCCAAACAAATATTAATATGGATCATAGTACTCACTTGCAATTTGCCTTTGGTGTCCAATGTGTTTGGGCAAAGTCCCTTAAGATACACCTCACCCATTAGCCTAACCTATTGTGTTGATCCTGACTGGATGCCTTATGAAGCAATTCGAGTTGGCAAGCATGTTGGGTTATCGGCAGATTACATACACTTGATTGGCAAATACGCCAATATACAGTTTAACTTAATTGAAACCAGCAGTTGGGATGAGACCCTTGCTTTACTTAAAAGTGGTGACTGCCAAGTGGCCAGTATGTTAAACCCATCGCCTGAGCGAGAATCCTATTTAGCCTTCAGTAAGCCGTTTTTTAATGCCGAAAATGTGTTTGTGACTAATTCTGATATTCCATTTGTGGCAGGCTATGGGTCATTGCAATCTAAACGTTTAGGCTTGGTAAGAAACTACCGACATCAAGAGTATGTAGAGCGTTATTACCCAGAGTTAAACGTGACATTGGTAGAAAGTGAGTCAGCAGGACTATTGGCATTGTCTGCCAATGAAATCGATGTTTTAGTTGGCTCAATGCTATCGGTTGCTAGGCATATACAGAAATTTGGCTTGAATGAATTGAAAGTAAGCGGCCTCGCCAAGCCTCACGACCTACTGAGTATAGGGTTGATCAAAAGCCAAACCCAACATTTGGAAAGGATAAACACCGCTATAGACTTAATTACCGAATCACAACATGTTGATTTGTTCAGGCGATGGAATCAAATGACCGTTGTTGATAACACAGACTATCGCTTCTTTTATATTTCAGGAGCAGCATTGTTATTGTTCATTGCTTTAATGGCCTGGCGGAATTTTTATATTGTTCGGTTTAATCGTACACTGGTCGTAAAAAACCAATTGTTAGAAGATTTAAAAGTAGAGCTTGTTGAAAAAAACACGCAATTGGAATTTTTATCCAATCGTGATGCACTTACCTCTTTGTATAATAGATACTTTATGGTGCAACGCTGTGAGCAGGAGATTGCTAGATTAAATCGCTTTAAAGAAAATGCTTGTTTAGTGCTTTACGACATCGATCATTTTAAACAGATTAACGACACCCATGGCCATAGCTTGGGCGACAAAATACTCTGCGAATTGGCACAAGTCGTCGCAAGGGAAATCCGTCAAATTGATATCATGGCTCGCTGGGGAGGGGAGGAATTTTTAATATTATGCCCACAAACGGATTTAGTCGCGGCTAAAGCGCTATCACAAAGAATTCAGTCTGCGTTGGCAAAGTACTCATTCGACATCATCGGAAAGTTAACCTGTAGTTTTGGTATTGCTCAATACGCAGATAATGAGTCCTTTATTTCATGGTTTGACCGGGCAGATGACGCCATGTATCGAGGTAAAAAACAAGGGCGAAATGCCATAGTGACGGCGAATAGTGCGCCTGATATTGTCGAATAAAATGTTAGTTCAGGTCAGTTATTAGCCGCTTGAATTTTTTCCCAAATAGATTCTTCGTCGCTACCTTCAACTAAATACGCGTCTTTGTTGTTGCTAATTCGTCGACCAATTTCATTTAGACGTTTTCGATTACTACTGCTCAGTTCACGTTTATCCAGTTCGTTGAAAAGGCGCAAAGTCTTAGCCTCTTTATAGGTTGCCTGTTCAGATTCAATCAGGCCCTGCAGAAGATTAAGACCGAAGGCTGATTCTTTGGGAAACAATATATAAGCCTGATAAAAAAAGTCGACAGACTCGTGATAGCGTTGTTGACTGTGCAAATGCAAGCCTTCTTTGTTGAACTTGAGGGCGCGAGGACGCCGTTCACCTAATTGTTCCTCTTGTTGTGTGATCGCCATGCTTGAGATAGTTTGCTCAGTCATATCATCCAAGTCTTGCATCTTAGCTTCACATTCGAATAGTATTTGCGCCGCGCGCATCTCATCACCCACGCCAATCCATGCAGAAACCGCATCAGTCATAGTGGTTACATCAGCACTGGCGAGATCTAATGCTTCTGTTTGTTCAAGCAAAGCATTGGCCTTTTCCATATCATCTTCTAGAATCGCCGCCAGTACACTCATGTAATCTCGTTTTAAAACTAAGTTTTCTTCGAGATAATTTCTGCCTGCCGAACCAATTAAAAAACGCGCCACCTGGAGTGGTTTTGCCCGCTCATTCGGTAATTTCGACTCAGCCAGCGACAAATAGCATCGTGCCAATTCAAGTGATAATTCAGCGTATTTATCGCGCACGTGTTTTGCACTATTACGTCGCCGTTCGAGCAGGTCGATGGCCTTGTCCGTTTTGTTTTGTATTTGATAAACATAGGCTTTTAACTTTGAAGCGGCCATCGATAAACTGCTTTCATTAATTAAATCGATATATTCTTCGGCTTCCTCATATTCCTTACGTCCTACACAGATGCGTGCTAACCACTCACACGCTTTGTCGTTAGTCAGATGAGCCCCCAACATCTCTTTCAGTAAATCTTCACTAATATCAACTTCACCAGATAAAAACTGGGTATGGATCACCCCCCACTTAGCCCAAATTACATTAGCCGAGCTATTTAATACTTTTTCGTATAACTCGGTGGCTTCTGTATATCGTTTCATTTTAATTAATAATCTGGCTCGCAGCTTTAACAATGAGGTACGTGATTTTGGTAATGTGTTGCTGCTGGATAAGATGTCTAATTTCTTAAGTGCAGATTCCCACTCTTTATTATCCATCAAATGGAGAATCGGCATGCAATGCTTGCGGATAGTCAGGGTATTGATAATGGTTTTTTCTAATATGCGGATTGTGTAGGGCTTGATGACTAAATCATCAGGATGGATGTCCACGATTTGTCCAATGATCACCGGTAGGCGATCGGAGGTAACGAAAATTAAGCTGGTAGTGTGTTTAAGTAAGTTTTCACGATTAACTTCTTGAATCACTTCCACACCATTTTTGTGATCACCCAAGTGGAAATCCATTAAAATGAGATCGAAGTCTCGATTCTTAAGTTCGCGTTTTAAGTCACGACCATTTGAAAAGCAGGCGACATCGATAAATCCCATATCAACCAAATGGTTACGTAAAAGGATCCTGGCCATACCATTATCTTCGACCACCGCAATGTTGATATCCCGTCTTTTCACGTTGCTCTCTTAGTAATATCCATCAAGGTATAAACAATATAGCAAGCAACTGAAAATAAAAACAATTCCCCGTGCATTGAGTAAAAAAATATTCGAAAGGGCTAATTACGGAATTACGAGGACAGTCATCGTAAAAAGAGCAAGGACAACCATAACTGTTACGAGTGTTACGTGGACAGTCACTCTAAAATGAGCAAGGACAACCGTAACTGTTACGTGGACAGTCATCGTAAAAAGAGCGAGGACAGCCATAACTGTTACGTGGACAGTCATCGTAAAAAGAGCGAGGACAACCATAACTGTTACGTGGACAGTCACTCTAAAATGAGCAAGGACAACTATAACTGTTACGTGGACAGTCATCGTAAAAAGAGCGAGGACAGCCATAACTGTTACGTGGACAGTCATCGTAAAAAGAACGAGGACAGCCATAACTGTTACGTGGACAGTCATCGTAAAAAGAGCGAGGACAGCCATAACTGTTACGTGGACAGTCATCGTAAAAAGAGCAAGGCCAGCTATTTACTTTTCGTTGCATTACGATAGACCTAGTACCGCTAGGTTATTCGCGGATATTGCGGCATAAGGACTTATTTTCTGTAAAATTTAAGCTATCTTAACCTGAGGCTGTATCGCTTTTGGGCGATTATCATCCCATTCGAGGCGAGCCGCTATTGTTAAATTGACAGTGTTAAAAGCCCCTTACGCGCCAGATGTTGAGCATTTTCAATTTATCGATGAATTATTCGTTAGCAAGGTCTACGTTGAGTCATTACAGTCGTAAACCACTGTGTACAGATGTTGACATTTTATCAAAGAGATATTTTTACCTTTACGTTAACGTCAAGCGGAAAACTTGATAACCTCCTTCACAACTTTTTAACCTCGTTCCATATATCTCGCTAACCAGCCTGAAAATGGAGAGGTTTCACACATTGCAAAGGTTTTCGTCATGAAACAAGTCCCTCTTTTAATAAACGGTGAATTTTCTGCTTCTCAAACTAATGAGTATATTGAAGTCACTAATCCCGCCTCTAATGATGTAATCGCTAAAGCACCATGTGCTACCGCGACTGAAGTCGATATGGCGGTTGCGAGTGCCAAAGCGGCGTTTCAAACTTGGAAGGAAGTGCCTGTACCCGAACGTGCTAGGTTGATGATGCGCTATCAAGCGTTATTGAAAGAACATCACGATGAAATCGCTGAAATCCTCAGTGAAGAAACAGGTAAAACCTTTGCCGATGCAAAAGGGGATGTTTGGCGCGGAATTGAAGTTGTAGAGCAAGCTGCAAACGTTTGTTCTATGATGATGGGCGAAACGGCAGAAAACGTTGCCAGAGGCATCGATACTTACAGTTATATCCAACCCTTAGGTGTATGTTTAGGTATCACGCCCTTTAACTTTCCAGCGATGATCCCGTTGTGGATGTTCCCTATGGCAATCGCTTGTGGTAACACTTTCGTATTGAAACCTTCAGAGCAAGACCCGCTCACGCCAACACGATTAGCCGAGCTGTTTATGCAAGCCGGTGCGCCTAAAGGTGTGCTCAATGTGGTGCACGGTGGTAAAGATCAAGTAAACCAATTGCTAACCCATGAAGATACACGAGCAGTGTCGTTCGTCGGTTCTGTACCGGTTGGTCAACATATCTATAAAACGGCAACAGATCATATGAAACGCGCTCAGTGTTTTGCAGGAGCCAAGAATCACTCTGTGATCATGCCAGATGCAAACAAAGCACAGGTACTTAACAATCTAGTTGGTGCGTCAGTCGGTGCTGCTGGACAGCGTTGCATGGCTATCTCGGTCGCTGTGTTTGTAGGTGACACTAAAGACTGGGTTGAAGAGTTGGCGTCAATGATAAAAGAAGTTAAGCCTGGACTGTGGAATGATGAAAAAGCAGGCTACGGACCATTGATCAGTCCACAAGCTAAAGCAAAAGTCTTGTCTTTAATCCAACAAGGTAAAGATCAAGGCGCAACCTGCTTAGTGGACGGTTCTGATTTTACCCTTGAAGGATACGAAAACGGCAACTGGGTTGGCCCCACAGTATTTTCCGATGTAACTGAAGAGATGACTATTTATCAACAAGAGATATTCGGTCCAGTATTGTGTTGTATGTGCGTAGATACGCTAGAAGAAGCTATTGCCTTGGTGAATCGGAATCCCTTCGGTAACGGCACATCTATCTTTACCGCTAGCGGCGCGGCAGCTCGGAAGTACCAACACGAAATTGAAGTCGGTCAGGTAGGGATCAACGTACCCATCCCTGTGCCATTGCCGTTCTTCTCATTTACCGGTTGGAAAAATTCGTTCTACGGTGACTTACATGCCTATGGTAAACAAGCGGTGCGTTTCTATACTGAAACCAAAACCGTCACCGCACGTTGGTTTGAAGACGACATTCCTTCTGGTCCTAATATGACGATTAATTTACGTTGATCCTGATTAGCAAAACTAAGCAAACGAAGAGGTAAGTGATGAATTTTGATTTAACCGAAGATCAACTGGCATTTGCACAGACTGCGAGACAATTTGCTGATCAAGAATTAGCGCCTCATGCTGCGCGTTGGGATAAAGAACATATTTTTCCCAAAGACGTGATCCAAAAGGCCGGTGAGCTAGGTTTTTGTGCCCTGTATACACCAGAAGAAGCAGGTGGTTTAGGATTGAGTCGCCTTGATTCATCGATCATTTTTGAACAGCTCTCAACTGGCTGTACGGCTACTACCGCGATGATGACCATTCACAATATGGCCACTTGGATGATTGCCACTTGGGGAACGGAGCAAATTAAAGACCAGTGGTGCCCTGAATTAGTCACCGGTGAGAAATTGGCATCATACTGTTTAACCGAACCCGGTTCAGGCTCTGACGCTGCGTCATTGCGCACTAGCGCCAAGAAGCAAGGTGACGATTATGTCATCAATGGTTCAAAGATGTTTATCTCTGGTGCGGGTGAGACCGACGTACTAGTGGTTATGGTGCGTACCGGAGGCCCTGGTGCTGAAGGTATCTCAGCTGTCGTAGTTCCTGCTGATTCAAAAGGAGTTATTTACGGCAAAGCAGAAGAGAAAATGGGTTGGAATGCGCAACCGACTAGATTGGTCACCTTTGAAGATGTGGTGATCCCTGCAGCTAATTTATTAGGTAATGAAGGTGAAGGCTTTAAGTTTGCCATGATGGGACTCGATGGGGGACGCGTTAACATCGCTACATGCTCCATTGGTACTGCACAGCAAGCGCTAGAGACTGCCACAGAATACATGAAAACCCGTAGTCAATTTGGCAAACCTTTAGCGGCGTTTCAAGCTCTGCAATTCAAACTTGCGGATATGGCCACTGAGCTGGTGGCGGCGCGTCAAATGGTCCGGTTAGCCGCATTTAAAATTGATGCAAACGATCCTGATAAAACCACCTATTGTGCTATGGCCAAACGATTTGCTACTGACGTTGGTTTCAACGTTTGTAATGATGCTCTGCAATTGCACGGTGGATATGGCTATATTCAAGAGTATCCGCTAGAGCGTCATGTGCGTGATGTACGGGTTCATCAGATCCTAGAAGGCACCAATGAAATTATGCGCGTGATAATTGGTCGTCGTCTATTGGCCGATATTGATAATCAGATTTTATGATCAGGAAACAGCAATGAGTTTACCGGTGTTATTCGATTTAATTTCCTGCGAGCAGGGGAGCAATATTGCCGTTGCGACCCTGAATAAGCCTGAAGCACTCAACGCCATTGACCTACAAATGGTCAATCTGCTACTTGTGCAATTGCAAGCGTGGCAGGACAATGATGATATCGCTATGGTGGTGTTAGACAGTCGCGAAGATAAAGCATTTTGTGCTGGTGGCGATGTGGTATCTATGTACCAAGCCATGCAGCAACAAGCCGGAAAGCGTGCGCCTGGGCATCAAAACACGCCAAGTGCGATCCCTGATATGATGCAAACCTTTTTTAGTCAGGAATACAAGCTCGACTATCTGATCCACACTTACCCCAAACCAATATTAGTTTGGGGTAATGGCATTATCATGGGCGGCGGATTGGGCTTAATGGCCGGAGCCAGTCACCGTATTGCCACTGAAACTGCTCGGATCGCAATGCCAGAAGTAAGTATTGGTTTGTTTCCTGATGTTGGCGGAAGTTGGTTCTTAAATCGTATGCCCAATGGCTGTGGTCGGTTTTTAGGATCCACAGGTGCGAGCATTGATGCATCTGATGCACACTATCTAGGATTGGCAGATCATGTGATTGAGCATGCCAATAAGGCCAAACTGCTAGCGCAGCTTAAAGCCAGTTCATGGACGCAATCTAATGCAGAAAATGCCAATGTATTGACGCAAATATGTAATCAGTTCGCTAAGTCGGATTTGAAAACAGGTCCGGTGGCTGCGCATCAACAATTGATCAGCGATCTTGACCAACATAGCAGCGTAACCGATTACGTGTCGGCTATCTCACAGTTGGACGTAGGCGATGACAAGTGGCTTAAAAAAGCACGAGATGGTGTTGCTTATGGCTCACCCATCACTCTCTATCTTGTTGAGCAGCAATTGCGCCGCGGGGCACAGTTGAGTTTAGCAGATTGCTTTAAAATGGAGTTGATCATGGCCTGTCGATGCGCGACTTATGGTGAATTCCAAGAAGGCGTTAGGGCTCTGTTGATCGATAAAGATCGCTCGCCACAATGGGCTTTTGATAGTGTGACACGTGTCGATGAGCACACTATTAACGAATTTTTTAATGCGCCATGGAACGAGCAATCTCATCCGTTAAAAGATCTCGGTGGTTCCTCTTTACAATCTAGCGTTACTGGAGAATAACAATGGCTAACATAGCGTTTATCGGTCTGGGAAATATGGGAGGTCCAATGGCCTCTAATTTATTGACTGCGCAACACCAAGTCACCGTATTTGATTTATCGGCTGCGGCCGTCAATACCTTGGTTGAGCGAGGAGCCACAGCGGCAAACAGTGCCGCAGAGGCAGCTCAATCCGCAGAAATAGTTATTTCTATGTTACCCGCTGGAAAGCATGTCGAATCTCTTTATTTGGATGACAAAACCGGTCTGGTTGATCACCTCCCTAAAGGTACCCTAGTGATTGATTCTAGTACTATCGACGCGGCCACTGCTCAGCGAGTCGGGAAAGCGCTGGAAAGCAAAGGGATTTATTTTGCTGATGCGCCTGTATCAGGCGGTGTAGGTGGAGCCACAGCTGGGACTTTGACCTTTATTGTGGGTGGTGAGCAGGCTGTTTTTGAAAAAGCCAAACCCATTCTTGAGTGCATGGGCAAAAACATTTTTCATGCTGGTGATGTGGGAGCAGGGCAAGTTGCCAAAATCTGTAACAACATGCTGCTAGCAGTATTGATGGCGGGTACATCCGAAGCGCTTCAGTTAGCAATCGATAATGGACTTGACCCCAAAGTCATGTCCGACATTATGCTGCAAAGCTCAGGTCGGAATTGGACCTTAGAGTTATACAATCCCTGTCCAGGAGTTATGCCAAATGTGCCCAGTTCAAATCAATATCAAGGCGGCTTCATGGTCGACCTGATGCGTAAGGATTTGGGACTGGCGATGGATACGGCGCTTAAGAGTCAATCTGCAACGCCAATGGGAGCGCTTTCGCAGAGCTTGTTCGCTATGCACAGCAAAAGCGGCAATGGCAATCGAGATTTCTCTAGTATTTTTGAGATGTTCAGTAAGCACTAATTCAAACTGGCAACTAAGCCAAAAAGGTGGATCATGGAATTAAAAAATAAAGTCGTGGTGATAACAGGTGCTGCTCAAGGATTGGGGTTAGCAATGGCCAATACATTTGCACAGGCAGGCGCACACATTGCGTTGATAGATATGCAAGATGAAGCAGTAAAAAACGCGGCTAAATCTATTTCTGAGTTAGGCGTAACCGCTAAGGGCTATGCATTAAATGTAACCGACGAAGAAGCTGTCGAAACCGTTTTTTCCCAAATAGCTGCTGACTTTGGTCAAATTAACGGCTTAATCAACAGTGCTGGAATAATGCGTGATGGCATGTTGTTGAAAGTAAAAGAAGGAAAAGTGGTTGATAAAATGTCCAAACAGCAATTTCAGTCTGTACTTGATGTTAATGTTACTGGCACCTTTTTATGTGCCCGAGAAGCTGCCGCTCATATGATAGAAACGCAAAGCGAAGGTGTGATCATTAACCTTTCTTCAGTATCACGTGCGGGCAATATGGGGCAAACCAACTATTCAGCGTCTAAGTCTGCAGTGTCAACCATGACAGTCTCCTGGGCTAAAGAACTGGCCCGCCACAATATTCGAACAGGTTGCATCGCGCCTGGTTTAGTCAATACGGCAATGGCTGCGCAGATGCGTCCTGAGATGCTGCAACGTTTCTTATCGACCGTGCCCGCAGGCAGATTGGCTGAAGTGGATGAGTTAGGTCATGCTGCTAAGTTTATTTTTGAGAATGACTATTATACTGGCAGAACACTTGAATTAGATGGTGGAACAAGGGTTTAATACAGCCCATTGATTTTACTTTGCCGGACCACTGGGTCCGGCTTATTTTAGGTTGTGCCTAGCATGTGGATTTGTCCTTCCTGCCAACTGCCATTATCACTCGATCAAAACGCGTGGAAATGCGCCTCTAACCATCATTTCGACAAAGCCAAAGAAGGCTATGTTAATCTTCAACTCGCGCAAGAACGCAAGAGTAAGTCTCCTGGCGATAGTAAAGAGATGATCGAAGCAAGACGAACGTTTTTACAAAGCGGTCATTATGATCCTTTAGTTAATCAATTAGTCGAATTGATAGCCCAAAGTCACACTCAAAAGCCACCCGTTGTGTTTGATGCAGGTTGTGGTGAAGGGTATTACTTAGCCAAGATTAAAGCGGGCTTAGCTGCGCAGGGTATTCAATGCCAAGCAATGGGTAGTGACATCTCTAAGGCTGGTATTCAAAAAGCGGCAAAGCGCTATAAAGATTGCGATTTCAGTGTCGCCAGTACCTTTAAAATTCCGTTGCCTGACGCCAGTGTTAACATCGTAACCCAAGTCTTTGCACCTGCAAGTGAGCATGAGGTTGCGCGTATTTTACAGCCTGGTGGGGTGTGGATATGTGTCAACCCAGCGACGGATCACCTTAGAGAATTAAAACAGACTATCTACAGAGAGCATCAAGTACATCAACAAGAATCTATTGACTCACCGTTGTTCAAGCTTGAAAAAAGGTCTGCAGTGCGCTTTGAGTTATCATTAAACAGTCCAATAGAACGTGAAGCCTTGTTAAAAATGACACCGTTTTATTGGCATACCAGTGAACAGGCAAAAAGCGAGTTTATACATGCAACTTTTTCTGTCACCGTTGACTTCGATATTCAGGTAATGAGGAGAGTCGATGAGCAATAAAGCGTTGTTTTTGGACCGAGATGGCATCGTAAACCTCGATCATGGTTATGCGAGTAAACCAGATGACATCGACTTTGTTGAGGGGATTTTTGAGCTGTGTCGTTACTTTCAGCAGCGCGGCTACCTGATTATCATCGTTACTAATCAATCGGGGATTGCTAGAGGTTACTATTCCGAGCACGCGTTTTCAGCGTTAATGGAGTGGATGACAAAACAGTTTGCCCAGCAGGGCGTGATCCTAACAGACACTTTTTACTGTCCTCATCACCCAGAGCACGGGAAAGGACCTTATTTGCGCCAGTGTACTTGTCGCAAACCTCAACCGGGTATGCTCTTTGATGCAGCTAAAAAGTATGATTTGGACTTAGCAACTTGCGTTATGGTGGGAGATCGTTTGTCAGATATGGAGGCGGCTCGCAGTGCCGGTGTGCTTAATCGTTTCCTAGTTAATCAACAACAAGACAGTCATGACGGATGTCATAAGGTGACTGAACTTAAACAAATTATCCCCACAGTGCAGCGCTTGCTAGGCTAAGTTCAGGTTAAGTAACCTGAACTTAGCCTACCGATGCTACTATTTTAGTATCAGTTTATTTGGTGAAACGAGTTAGATGCTTCATGGCCTGACCAAGCAAGCCAGTGTTTAGACTTTCTGTACTTTCTTCATCATTAAGGCGATCGTATATTTTATAATTCCCATTGCCTAACACTTCAATGCGATTGCCATTGTGCAATACGATCACTTTGCTTCCCTTAGTGCCGACTAACCAACTGCGTCGGGGAGTTTGTATTGATTGCCCTACAGAATAATCTTCCACATTAGCAGCGCAGCCTAAAACGCCAAGTGCCGTCGCAGGAATATCTAAATGGCTGGACAAATTGTTGCTCAGCTCGAAATTGGCTAACAGTGGGACACTTTCAATATCATCACGATTAGCTGACAGTTGAGTGATGATTACCTGCTTTTGATTAAGCAATTCAGTGGTAACTAATTGTTTGATTTGCTGGTTTGTCACAAAACCAATAGCTAAGGTTGGTTGGGTAGAGACAAGTCGCTGTTTGAACTCAGTATACTTGATCCGCACCTCATCAATTTTGTCATGATCAAGTGACGAGCCTGAATACAGCGAAATGGGCAAACCAAGCTTCTGCGGTAAATCCAGCATGATCGGTAAATGGCTTTGCAGTTCGCTAAGATAAATCTCTGGCAAACCAAACAAACTGGTTAGTTTTGCCGATTGATTATTTGAACTTAAATCATAGTGGTCGTCATATTGGCGTAATTCAGCAAAGCCCAAAGGCAGTTTTTGGTTATCCGTTTGGATTAGAATGACTAAACTTTGATTGTTGTTAATGCTGCAATAAACGGGGTTAGCAGGATACTTAATCCCTTTTATTCCTGTATCAAACTGCAATGATTTACGGTTCTTATAATTCTCTAGATCCAGCAATCCATATTTCGACATTAAGGTTTTTGCTGTCGCAGGGTAAGAGAGTGGGAATAAATTATCTTGCTTTATAATAGGTTGATACAATTTGGCATCGGCCCATACGTGAAGCGCATGGCTACTTACAAAACAGGCCACGAAAAACCCACTGATAGGTACCCCGATGCGAAACTTCTGAACACGTTCTATGCGCTTCCACAATGCATTGGCTAGCACTAATTGGAAAGTCAGCCAGACTAGGAATAACAGCAGTAAGAAGCTCCATTCCTGCCAACCAAAAGCGTTGATTACCGTTTGTGTTTCTGTACGGATAAGATCGGCACTGCTTAAACTCAAATGCAGTCCATACTTGGTGTACAATAATGCGTCAAATGCCAGTAAAGCCAATGCCAGTGCAGCCATCGACGAACCGACACCCCGGATCACTCTGGATTTAGGGACTGCATAGATCAGCGGTAAAATGAAAATGACAAAGCCAATAAAAGTCAAAAATCCGATGTGACTAAACCAATTCAGCAGCAAAAACAAAACACCGATGAATGAGTCAGGTAAAGGGGTCGCAAAGACATAGATAGATGCAATGATGATCGCGATGATAATATTAGATAGTGCAAACCAATGTCCCCAGGACACTAGCTTGGTTACCATTATTCGGCGTGGGGTTTCACTGAGTATCATTTATTTTTGTTTTCCATTGATACTTTTTAACAAGACTTGTGTAAACTTATCGGCCATTTTTTCACGTTGGTCAGCGTTGACTTGGTGCAAAAATATATTGGTGATGACATTGCCTAATGCCATGAGTGATAAGTCTCTATTCGCCTGATTCTTTTCAAGTGCAAATACGATATCATTCATTAGCGCTTCAAACTGCGCATCAGAGTATTTTGATTGTTGCGGCATGGATGAGCCCTTTATTGCGATTTCGACAAATAGTAACAGCATTCGCGCATTTAGTAACTAGTTAGCCAATGCATTGCTTTTTAAATCATCAATTTTTGCAAACTTCATATTTTTTATAAGGTTATATTTTTTAATGAGCGCACTTATTCATCATTTTGTGGTCCATCAATTGGCAGTTAATGAACAGCAACAACTGTCAGTCATCCCTAAAAACAGCTGTTTTGAGGTGCGACCAGAAATAGAGATGTTGGCCCAACAGATTAATCATGCGTTTAATCAAAAGCCAGGTAAAGGGGTGGGTAACTTTTTACAGGTAGATGACACTCAAGAAGAAGATGCGCCAGAGACTGATAATTCATTCCAACAGTCGTTATTGGAAACCATTGAAGATCCTGAGCAGTTTGTTGAATTTAGTGTGGCAAGCTGCGAAAAGCTGAAAAAAAGTATGGTCGAAATGGGCGCGGTTGAGACGGGCTTTGTGGTGTTTAGTCACTATGAATTTCTAGCCACAGAATACTTAATGATCGCGCTGTTGAACACCAAACAGCATGTGGAAATAACCGACTCGTTAGAGCTTACCTACAGTGATCACTTAGACTTGGCTAAAATGCAATTGGCGGTGCGTATCGACCTTACCCAATTGAAAACCATGCCAGAACAAAATCGTTACATCAGTTTCATTAAGGGCCGTATGGGACGCAAAGTATCTGATTTTTTCATGCACTTCATCGGTTGTGAAGAACGCGTTGATGTGAAACAACAAAATAAGCAATTGTTGCAATCGGTTGATGAATTTATTGCGTCTGAACAGTTAGATAAAAAAGAGCAACAACAGACACGCCAAGTGGTTTCGGATTATTACAAGGCTAAATTGGAAGAGGGTGAGGACATCAATATTGCTGAATTGGCCGAAAATCTACCGAAAGAATCGGGCCGAGACTTCGCGCAGTTTAATCAACAATCAGAGGCACCCCTAGAAGAAAAATTTCAAGCAGACCGTGGTGTGCTTAAAACATTGGCAAAGTTCTCTGGACAGGGCGGCGGCATTAGTTTGAGTTTTGATCGCGCGCTATACGGTGAGCGCATCATCTATGATGAAGATACGGATACCTTGTATATAAAGGGCATTCCACCTAACTTAAAAGACCAACTAACGCGTCATCAGTCGTAAACGCTGTTTTCAACTTAGTTGAATGGGATATACTATTTATCGTTGTCCCATTCAAACACCTTATTTATCAAATTTAGTAAACAGGATATTTTTTCTTTATGCAGCTTTTTGTCAATGATCTTACTGTTATGGACTTTTCTTACCTGTGCCCAGAGCGGGGAATGGTGGGGGAAAGCTGGATCGTTGATGTGATTTTAGATGGTGAATTAAATGAAGAAAGTATGGTGTTGGATTTTGGTAAAGTTAAAAAACAACTGAAATACTTGATTGATGAATACGTCGATCATAAGTTATTAGTTCCGGCCGATCATCCCTACAGCCAAGTGACTCGATATGCCAATAGCGATCAAGTGAGTGTCGACTTCTGCCGACCTAAAGGCCGCAGTATTCATCTTATCTGCCCCGCTGAAGCTTATGCTTTCGTGTACGCTGATACGGTTACAATTGCCAGTGTCGGCCAATATCTAAAAGAAGTGATTGCAACACATTTACCCAGCAATGTTGGCGGAATTGAGTTGATACTGCGTCCTGAAGTCATTGAAACGCCGTTTTATCATTATACCCACGGGCTTAAAAAGCACGATGGTAACTGTCAGCGAATAGCCCATGGTCATCGCTCAAAAGTGCTCGTGTACCAAGATCAGCAACTCAGTGATAAGTGGCAAACTTATTGGGCCGAACGTTGGAAAGATATCTATATTGGCAGCACTGAAGACTGTGTTGATTGGTCAAAAAGTGTTTTTGCTGATAAATCTACAGACTTAAATGAACACTATGTTTTTCAATACGAATCTTCACAAGGTGAATTTGCCATGGCAATACCTAAGGCAGAAAGTGAAATTATTGATATGGACTCCACGGTTGAATGTTTAGCGCAGTACATGGCGTTAGAGTTAAAGCGTTTAAAAGACGATGCAGATTTCAAGGTGCTGGCATTTGAAGGGGTCGGTAAAGGAGCTATCGCTTATGCTTAAGCTTTGCATCGGGTTCTTAGTGATGGTGTGTGCTTTGGCTTCAAACGCGATGACCTTGCAAGGCCAACTAACCCAAGGGAGTTTGATCCGTGGCACTGTTGAGCCAGGAACGCAGGTGTGGCTGAATGAACAAGCGCTGAAAGTGTCTGATCAGGGATATTTTGCTTTTGGCTTTGAACGCGATGCAAAGTTAAACCACGTATTGCGCTGGATCAAGATTGAAGGCGAACAACAGCATAAATCTTTACAATTAAGTAAACGCGATTATGCCATTCAACGAATCGATGGGTTACCACCGAAAATGGTCACGCCGCCTAAAGAGGTGTTAGAGCGTATTCGAAAAGACAATCAACAGGTTGGCGCTGCGCGAAAGTTAAATGACGATAGAATCGATTTCATGCAGTCTTTTATTTGGCCCGCCGAAGGTCCTATCAGTGGTGTATATGGGAGCCAACGGGTACTCAACGGTGAGCCAAAAAGACCGCACTTCGGGGTTGATGTAGCCGCACCAGTCGGCACACCGGTTTATTCTCCAGCTGATGGTATAGTCACTTTATGGGTGCCTGACATGTATTACTCTGGTGGCACTATGATCATCGATCATGGGCATGGGATTTCTTCTACTTTCTTGCATTTGCATGCAGGTCATATAAAGGTTGGAGATAAGGTTAAACAGGGGCAATTAGTAGCAGAGATTGGCGCTACTGGCCGGGTGACGGGCGCGCATCTCGATTGGCGGATGAATTGGGGCAAGACCCGTATTGATCCGGCTTTATTAGTCCCTGAAAGAGTCAATTAACCCATTTCAACTTTATCTATTGAGGAACATGCTTTGCATCAAAGTAACCTTGGTAACGTTTACCAAGGAGCACGCTCGTCGTTGCTAGCAAGTCGAAAGCTTTTAATACAGTAACCGACCACGCCAGATGCTTATTAACTCAAGCAATACATTTCATTGTTTTCTCAATGCAAAAATCAGTTTTAAAGCGAACAAATATCCTTTGTTCTCAGCTTATCTAATTTAGTCTAGATTATTGGATAATAAGCGCCTCTCAATTACGCTCTTTTAACGCTTGTCTGCGTTGAGTTTTCTAGCAATAGGTCAGCTATTAAGTACTAAAGCTCGCCTTGATAATCGCAAAAATTGCATCATTGATGCGTGTTTTTGAAGATTCGTTTCTATCTATCCTTACTAACACTTTGAAATAGTGATGTAATATTTAATTGCTCCAGGCATCTCACGCAAAGTTCAGCTTAATGTAAAGATACGGGGAAGGTGATGACTCGTTTTTGCTCTTTCACCAAGGCGAGCTTACCCAAATAAATTTCAAAAAACTGTACCATGAGGTGTTTTCAAAAGTGATATATTGTTTAAAAAATAGCATCTGAGTGAGCATCATGGAATATGACTTTAACATGAGTACCATTATCGGCATAAAACCGATGAAGTCATCTGAGGTGGTTAAAATTCATCGCGTTTTAGACGGTTATGAACCTTTCGGCGTAGCCTTTGAAGATGTGCAAGCGCAGACTAAGATGGATCCAGATCGTCTCAGAGATTTATTGGATAAATACCATTTTTATTTCACCCCTATCAGCACTACCGGACGCTACATTATTAATCGCCATCATTATCAAAACGGCAATATTGATGAGGTGGTCGATAGTATTGAAAGGCGCAATGTACGTTTCGCGATTGCGAAATTTACGCCTTTCTTCGTCGTTGGATTAATTTTGTTAAGCAGTACTATTGGGTTTATGCTCTCAGCCATTGTGAATAAAAACGGCGGCTATTTTTAATTATAAGTTCAACTTAAATTAGGCCTCATTAACCAATTGTCACGTAATGCGGGGTCTCGTGTTTGCAAATAAATAATGTCTTTTTGTGCTTCATGTACCGGCAAGTTCAATTGCACTAATCTGCCATCCCGCAAGACATGCATTGTTAGATATTGCTGATCGTAGTGGTCGTCTAAAATAGATTGCAATTTTGACTTACTAACTTGCCACTGCTCTACAGAAATCAAGACATCTCCTACAAATAGCTCAGCCTCATAGGCTGGACTGGACTCTAATACTTGCGTTATTTTAACGCCGATACTGTTGTCTTCATAACTTGCCCCAAAGCCAACCCGGGCTTCTTTTTCTGCTGACTTACCACCTTTATCACCTGGCTCACATTGCGATCGAAAACACACTTCAATGCCAGCACCTCTTAGCAATTCTTCAGTGGGTAAAGGCTTGGTTGAATATAATGCGTGTTGGAAGAATGATCCCAAATCTATGTTTAGATGTTGTTTTATTGTGCTGTTAATGCTGTCAATCTGGGTACCAACATTTATGCTGCCAAATTGACGCCAAAGTAGTTGCATTACCTTAAATAAATTGGCCTCATCATGGGTTTCTTGTCTAATTAACAAGTCTAGACAAAGCGCAATTTCAGCGCCTTTGGCGTAGTAACTCACTATATTATTGGCCGCGCTGGCGTCTTGTTGATAAAAACGGGTCCATGCGTCAAAACTCGACTCTGTGACCGTTTGTTTGAATTGTCCGGGATTTCGAGACAACCGTGTTAAGTTTTGACCTAGTAACTCAAGATAGCTCTCAGGTTCAATCAGTTTGCTTCTGACTAAACTCAAATCATCCACGTAACTAGTGAAACCTTCATAAATCCAAAGCTGTTCGGTATACACTTCCTTGCTTAAATCTAATTGTATAAAGACGTCCGGTTTGTTGCGTTTAACATGCCAAGTATGAAAAAATTCATGACTACACAGGCTTAAAAATCGACGGTAGCCATCTGGCATGGTTTTTCTTTGGCGCACTGTAGGTAGCTCGTTTCTTGCGTATTGCAAAACGGTTGATGCTCGATGTTCAAGTCCACCAAAACCACCTTCACATAACAGCGTCATAAACCAATATTCATCAATCGGGATGTTGTAATCAAAAAGTGCAAGATGATGTTCACAGACAGCGACTAAATCTTGGCATATACGCTCCACGTCAGCTTTGTGCTTACCCGTAAGAACGAATTTGAAATCTACTCCCTTTGCTCTAAAGCTAGCGATGTCAAACTCACCCATCAATACGGGATGATCAATCAACTCGTCGTAATCTTGCGCTAAATAAACGTATTTATTTGATTGCGAGTTATCCCGAGGCATAGATGTCGCTATTTGCCAGCGGTCTTGTTTTTTATCCGGAAGAGCAAGCGTCATTGAACAGCGACCGCTATAACCATGGCAGCGCAAAAATAAGCTAGTGCCATTAAAAAATGCGTACTCATCATTAATATAAGCGCTCCTGACAGATAAATCATAAGCGTACACGAGCATGGTAATGTTTATGATTTTGCTATTAGGAGTAATACGCCAACTTTGTTTATCTAATTTCTCGTATGGTAAGGACTCATCATTGGCATCAAAAACATCAAATTTAACGATGTTTTTACAGAAATCACGGATCATGTAACTCCCTGGGATCCATGCTGGCAGACTAACCATAATATCTTCAATCGTTGACAAGTGGATAGTTTGTGTCACTCGGAAATAATGACCGGATATAGATTCTAGGCTCACGGCATAATGAACTTGGGATATGTTTGACAAAATTTATCTTCCTACAACGTTTTTCGCTTAGCATAACTCATTCACTTTATTTAGTTAATTGAACTATGCCTGTCCATGTTAATGATGCCTGTCCATGCTAATGATGCCTGTCCATGTTAACGATGCCAGTCCATGTTAATGATGGCTGTCCATGTTAATGATGCTAATGATGCCTGTCCATGTTAACGATGCCTGTCCATGTTAACGATGGCTGTCCATGTTAACGATGACTGTCCATGTTAATGATGGCTGTCCATGTTAATGATGGCTGTCCATGTTAATGATGCCTGTCCATGTTAATGATGCCTGTCCATGTTAATGATGGCTGTCCATGTTAATGATGTCTGTCCATGTTAACGATGGCTGTCCATGTTAATGATGACTGTCCATGTTAATGATGGCTGTCCATGTTAATGATGGCTGTCCATGCTAATGATGCCTGTCCATGTTAACGATGGCTGTCCATGTTAATGATGGCTGTCCATGTTAATAATGGCTGTCCATGCTAATGATGCCTGTCCATGCTAATGATGGCTGTCCATGCTAATGATGGCTGTCCATGTTAATGATGACTGTCCATGTTAACGATGGCTGTCCTAAGAGTTGGTTTTAAAGATAATGAGGTTGGTGTTTTGTGTTGAAATAGTAACTATTGTCGGGAGGTACATATAGTTGTTCGAGGGGGATATACATGGTAAATATGTTATAAATCAGTGAATAAAGAAAGTAACTAATAATAAGGGTGTAACCGATGTTCAGGGAGACTGAAACCTAAGTGGCGATATTACAGGAAAAATTTGGCCTTACTCGTGAAGACTTGCGTAAGCTTAGGAGCATGCGTCCTGGACTTTCATTGGATTTACAAATCATGTCAGTGTCTGGAATCAAACGTGTTAGAACAGAGTTTATTGGCATGGATGGCAACAAGTCGCTGATCATTAAATTTCCCGATGAATCACGATGGGGGAGCCTGCGGGATGCAATCTATGTAGATAGTAGCCTTGTTGTACGCTATATCTACGAGGATGATGTTGGTGAGGTTGTGGCGTTTAAAGTAAAAACCAATATTATTTTAAGTAAACCAAGTAATTATATTTTTACAAGTTTCCCATTGTCGTTGCAATGTCACCCGTTGCGATGCGAACAGCGCTCACAAGTTCATGTCCACGTTGAAGTGCTTGATGGGATGTCGAATGCAGTGTTATATGATGGCCTGATCATCGATATTTCCATGGGAGGTTGTCGAGTCTCAATAGATCGCGCCTTGGTTAGTCAAAAGCTCGCACATAATGAAAAGATTACGCTTTCAATTAAGAATCCAAATGGTCAGGTGTCGAAACTAAAAGCAATGGTAATGAATCAAAAGTCAGATGAAACCCGATATTATTTCGGTGTTAAATTTGAAGGTTCAGAGGAACTTGTTGAAGAGCTGTTACAGCAGTTGATGATATCCTAAAACCAGCTTAATCTAACCTACAAGTATCTAAGTCAACACCCATGATTAACTGAGCTATCTTAAAACAAAAATAATAATAAAGAGGATATTATGCGTAAAGTCGAGGCTCTACTAAACGAATATGGTGAAAGTCATCAAAACAAGACCAATGTGTTCATTCACATTATCGCAGTACCGGCCATTTACTTTGTAACATTTGCGCTAGTTTGGTCTATTCCCACTGTCGAATTATTAGACTATTTTAACATCACCTGGGCTCATGTTTTGGCTCTTCCTTTACTGTGGTATTACTTTAAATTATCAGGTCCTATTGGTGCCGCTATGACGCTGCTAACGATGGCCTGCTTTGGTGGTGTTCAATTATTAGTGTATGTCGGAATATCGGTTTGGCAGTTTTCTTTAGTGTTATTCATTGCAATGTGGATTTTACAATTTGTCGGACATCACATAGAAGGTAAAAAACCGTCATTCTTAAAAGATATACAGTTCTTGTTGATTGGTCCCGCTTGGTGGTGGGGACATTGGCTCAAGCGATTCAATATTCAATACTAGATACTAAAATCTAGAGCCTCCTAAAGAATATTTGCGTTAAATGGAACTAAGCTTGGGATTAACAACAAGTTAATTTCCAGCGCTCAGCATATAATGTTCACCATAAGCTGTTTTGTAGAGAGTTAATTTGATCAACTGGCAAAAGCTATTTGAAAACCGAGAAAGACTATTTTGGACCTTGCATACCGGAGGGTGGGCTGGGTTTGCGGTGGTGTATTATATCGGCTCTTTTTTACACGACATGCGGGGAGTCTGGTTATTTGTTATTGGTTTAAATGCCATGGCCGGTTGGCTATTAACCATTCCGTTGCGGTATATCTATCGTTGGGCGCGATTACAGCCTTTGTGGAAAATGTTGGTCACAATTGCAATCAGCGCCTATTTCATTGCATTGTGTTGGGCTGTCCTTAAAAACGTCAATTATTGGGAAATATACAAACACGGTTATCGTCCCGAAGTTTGGTACATGTATTTTACCAATACCATTAACTCGTTGATAATGGTGGTCTGTTGGAGTGGCTTGTACTTCGGTATTAAAAACTTCCAGATGCTACAAAAAGAAAAGCAAAATGCGCTAAAGGCTTCTACTATGGCGCACCAAGCACACCTTAAAATGCTGCGTTATCAGCTTAATCCCCATTTTTTATTCAATACACTTAATGCCATCAGCACGCTTATCTTGGTCAAAGATAATAAAACGGCAGAGGCAATGGTCAGTCGCTTAAGTGATTTTTTACGTTATTCATTGGATAAAGATCCGATTAAAAAAATTCCGCTAAAGCATGAGATTCAAGCGTTGGAGTTATATCTAGAGATAGAAAAAGTACGTTTTGATGACCGGCTTGACGTAAGCTGGGATATTGCTGATAACTGTAAAGACGCATTGGTGCCCAGCCTGATTCTGCAGCCCATTATTGAAAACGCCATCAAGTTTGCGATTTCAAAAATGCAGGAAGGTGGCAAAATAAGCATAGTGGCTCGTTCTTTTGGTCGTGATTTGATGCTAGAAGTGTCAGATAATGGTCCAGGTGCAGAAATAGAAAATGGCCAATTGAAACGTTGCAATGGGGTTGGCCTGCCGAATATCCATGAACGATTAAACTCTCTTTATGCAACAAATCACTCATTCGTTGTATCGCATAATCAACCCACGGGGATCAAAGTCAATATTCGTATCCCGTTTGAGGTAGGTGAACATGACAACTAAAATAACTGCATTGATCGTTGATGATGAACCATTGGCTCGCAAAGGACTGTCCATCAGATTACAAGAGTTCGAACATATCGAGCTGCTTGGTGAATGCCAAAATGGATTGGAAGCCGTCACTCTGATCCCACAGTTACGTCCAGATTTAGTGTTTTTAGATATCCAAATGCCTGGACTCAATGGTTTTCAAGTGATTAACAAATTGAAGGAGCTTCAACAGCCAGTTCCGCTCGTTGTGTTTGTTACTGCCTATGACACTTACGCGATCAAAGCATTCGATATTCATGCACTTGATTACGTTCTCAAGCCAATTGACGAGAAACGTTTAGCCACAGCCATCGAAAAAGTGACCGAAGTATTCAAACTCAATAGGCAGGGTGATCATAAATATAAATTGGCCAAGTTAGTTGCTGAATTTACTGGTGATGACTGTGAAGACATTTTAAAGCGTCTGGCTTCTGGTGAACCTATTGAAACTCAGCGTTATCCGAATATATTAGCAATTAAAGATGGTTCAGAGGTGACTCGAGTCGCAGTAGACGAAATCCAATGGATTGATGCTGCGGGCGACTATATGTGTGTGCATGCCAGTGATGCAACTCACATTATGCGCCGCACCATGAAAGAGTTGGAAGAAGATCTCGACCCGCGAAAATTTGTCCGTGCCCACCGCAGTGCAATTGTGAATATTCAATTTGTGAATAAGATGGTGAGTCATATCAGTGGTGAATATCATTTGGTTCTTACCAATGGCTCAGAGCTTAAAGTCAGTCGCAGTCATCGTGATAAAGTCAAAGAGATGATCCGCATTTGATTGTGTCAGTCTAATTCTACACCACCCTAAACGTTGAATTCGGTGTACTCCACCGCACCATTCCTATCTAATTAAGATTTAGAGCCTCAGGTGGACCTTTAATAAAGGCCACCTTGTTTGAAGTGACCTTTATAAAGGTTCATGGATACGTCTATTTGTTGAGACGACTAATTGGAATTACGGTTGGTGCCAAACGCGACCAATTTTCCATTTTTGGAATAACTAGGATCAAAATCACCAACATTCGACGAACCCGCTAAACGAGAAATTTCACCACTGGAAATGTTCAGTTGCCATATATCAAAATCCGAATTGTTGGTTGTCCGATTCGAATGGAAAACTAAGGATTTGCTGTTGTTAGACCAACTTGGTTGTTGATTATAAATATCTGGCCCATCGAAAGTCACTTGATAAGGTGAGCCTACAGCATTGCCTTTGCGATCAACATCGACTACCCATAGATTTTCACCATCGGAGAACGCAATCTGCTTACCGTTGGGTGACCAATTTGGGTTTATGCCAAAAGAGGAGATGAGGGTTTCAGAAGAGCCATCAATATTAATCGTTTTTAAGGCTCCTGCATCGCTGTAAACAATTTTCTTACTGGTATTACTCCATTCCGCATCAAATCCATAGGTGACAAATTGAGCGCTTCCTCCACCCGATGGTACAACGACAATTTCAGTGCGGTTGTATCGGTCAAACACAATGTGTTTGCCGTTAGGTGACCAGGATGCATCATTACCATCTAGCCCGCCTTCAAGGGGATATGTATTGCCACTTTTCAAATCTGCTATATAAATGCCGGTGTATTCACCATAGGTATCATAAGCAAGTTTTTTGCTATTGTTGGAAAAGCTCGGGTTAAACGCGGGGTTATCGTTGGGGTTAGCAATATCAATTACATCGCCAGTTTTTAAATTGACTATAGAGATCCCAAACACATTTGCAGGGGTAGATACCAGTTTCATATCATCCAAAAAGTAGGTCGCAGGCGTTACGCCACCACCATCACGTGTTTCAGCATAAAACGACCACTCTTCGATATTTTCGGTGTTTAAGACACCGTCTCCAATATTACTAAAACTGGCGCGTGCAAAATTGTCTAATCCAATTTCGATATTCTTCCAACCGACAAAATTATCGAAAAAAGGACTAATCCAAACCTCGGTTAAACCATTACTATCACGATCTACAAGATTAAAAGACAGTTCGTTGCCTGAATTGTTTCCATAAAGCCAGAACGTAATGGTAGGAGATTGGCTCCAATCTTGAGCAGCACCAAGGGTATGTCCTACTCCGGCATAGACGCTAGCTGGTAAAGAAACTGAGAGCAAATTGTCATTCGCCATTTTACCAGGCACTGCGCTAATGCTTAATGCGTCAGGCGTATCTATGAGAAAGTTAACCGCTGGGCCATTTGAATCGCTATAAAATACCCCGCCTCCTAAAGGGCCATTGCTAAATTCATCAATGACGACATCAGCCTGTATCTTTGCGGAAAATAGCAGTGGAAGTAATAGTATCAGTAGTAGTTTTTGATAGTTTAACATTTGTATTCCTTAACAGTTATGAATCACTACTCAATTTAATTTATGATTAGAAAGTAATTTAAACAGTGTTAACTAAGAACGACTTACGTAAAGTTAGTGACTATCGAAAACTGGTCAAAAGCTTAGAAACTTTCGAGTAGTTTGACTCTCACTGAAAACTATTCCTATTCATTATTCGTTTACTAAAGGTAGACGTAATCTAAATTTCCTATTTTGAACTAGCCAACATCACCGTAATTCTGAGTCACATTCCTTGTTGACTGATAAAGTGTAGACTAGCGTTGGGATCCAACAATAGATAATTGACATATCCAGTCTCTTAGAAAATTCACGAAATAGCGGAAGGTTAACTAACTGAATTGCGCTTAAAGATTGCTCACTGATGATTTATATATGCTATTCCACTGCAGTTCTGGTTGTGAAATGGATGTTTGAACTCGGACCAATTTATAGAGATAAATTGTCTCGCTGCGCAGACAATTCTTGGTTGTAATAACCATCAACTTATCATTCCATATTGCTATCTTATGCAATAAAACCGTAATTAAACCTGAGCAAAAATGTCATTCATCGCGCCATTATGTAGCTCATTTTTTTGCCGTGTCACTAATCGCAATTAATCTGCGACTAATGGATTTAAACTTTTTCGCTCCTTAATGCGACTTATAGTTAATAGCACTTACGACAGCCAGAAGAAAGCGTCATGGACATTACAAAAGTTGCGTTGAAAAATGCGTCAGGAGTGGCAATTGCCGTTAGCATTATTGCTTTCTTGGGGTTCTATAGTTTATTCAAATTACCTATTCAGTTGTTTCCTGATATCGAAAGACCCACTATCGCAATCCAAACTTTTTGGCGTGCAGCATCTCCCCAAGAAATAGAATCAGAGATATTAGAGCCGCAAGAAGAGGTCCTGCAGGGAATACCAGGCTTAACCAGTATGAACGCCTGGGCCAATCAAAGTAATGCATGGATTAATCTGGAGTTTGGCTTGGATACCGACATGCAGCGTACTTTGATTGAGGTGATAAGTCGGATGAATCGGATCCCTCCATTACCGCGAGACGCTTTATCGCCTAACATCATGATGGGCGGAGGCGGCGGTGGTACACCGGCACTGACCTACTTCTTTTTACAAAAGCTACCAGGTAACAATAATGAGATAAGCAGTTATGTTACCTTTTTTGAAGATGTCGTGCGTCCTCGTTTGGAATCTATTGAGGGTGTCGCAAGGGTTAGAATGGAAAGCGGTGTTGGGGGCAGTGAGGAGTTTCAAATTGTATTTGACCCTTACCTTGCTGCCGAGCTGGGCGTGGATTTAACCAATATTTCTCGTATGTTGGGCACATCAAACGATGTCTCGGGTGGGTTTGTCGATGTGGGGCGACGAAAATATACCCTGCGTTTTCAAGGGAAGTATCAACCGCAAGAGATGGGCGAGATGATCCTTGAGTGGCGCGATGGTAGCCCAATTAAATTACGTGATATCGCAAGCATTCAAATAAAAAGGGCAGAAGGCTCAAACTACAGTGTGCAAAATGGCAATCCTGCTATTTCAATTCGCATCGATAGAGAAAATAGCGCTAATGTCTTGGCGACCCTTGAAGCCGTGAAACAGCGGGTCACTGAAATCAATACTCATGTTCTGGCCTCACAACAGCTTACTATGGTGCAATCATTCGATGCATCCGTGTTTATCTATCGAGCGGTAAACCTTGTCACCAGTAATTTAGTGATTGGCATATTATTGTCTGTTGCCATCCTATGGTGGTTCATGCGTCAGCGTAAAGCGACCTTAATTGTTGCATTGGCCATCCCAATTTCATTGCTTAGTACCTTTGTTGTGCTGCAAATAACAGGGCGTTCACTGAACGTCATTTCGTTAGCTGGACTTGCCTTTGCGGTGGGGATGGTGCTCGATGCCGCTATTGTGGTGTTGGAAAATATTGTTAGGCATAAACGCGATGCAGAGCCTGCTATTGAAACCGCGCAGCGCGCCACGCGGGAAGTGTTTGGCGCTCTATTAGCGTCAACGGCGACCACGATTGCCATTTTTATTCCGGTGATATTCCTACAGGATGTTGAAGGACAACTGTTTGCGGATTTAGCGCTTACCATTGCGATAGCGGTGATGATGTCATTTATAGTCGCTGTAACTGTGCTGCCCGTTGCCGCTAGTTATTGGCTAACGGGTGATTTACCTAAAGATAGACTAGCCGGTGTGTGGCAACGCATTGCTGACAAAATCATGGTGCTAAACAAAACGCTAAAACGTCGCTGGACAACCATCGCTATTCTAATGTTGCTACCACTTTCAGTAACTTTTTTGTTGATGCCAAAACTCGATTATTTGCCACCGGTTAAACGGGATGCAATTGACGCATATTTTAATTTTCCAGCGGGTGCAAGTGAGGAATTCATCCAACAAGAGGTACTGTCATTGGTGGTACAACGTCTCAAACCTTATATGGCGGGTGAAAAACAGCCTGCGCTTAAAAACTATTACATCATTACTTGGCCAAACGGCGGCACATTAGGTGTCAGGGCGAAAGATCAGGGTAAGGTTAGGGAGCTGGAAAACCTAGTAAGAGATGAGATACTTCGCGACTTGCCTGACACCCAAGCCTTTACAATGCAAGGTAACTTGTTTGGTGGTTTTGGTAATGGACGAAGTATTGATATGCGACTGCAAGGTACGGATCAAGAAGGACTTGTAGTGGCAGCCCAGCGAGGGTTAGAACTCCTGCGCGCTAGTTTCCCCGGAGCCAATGTGCGAGCAAACCCAGGTTTAGAACAAGCCGAACCAGAACTACAACTTTATCCTAAAGATGCCAGATTAATGGAAGTAGGACTAGATCGTAGTCGTGTGGCCAATCTAATTCGTTCCATGGGCGATGGTATGTATGTGGGTGAATATTTTGACGGCATTAAACGAATGAATATCATATTTAAAGCGCAAAAATGGGAAACACCCGAACAGCTTAGTGTTATTCCTGTTATGACTCCCAGTGGTGAAATGGTGCAAATGGGGGAGTTGGTCGACGTAGTCAGATCCGTTGGACCTAGTCGAATTCAGCGAGTAGACAGACGCAGAACGTTAAATCTATCGGTCAACCCGCCAGAGGGAATGTCATTAGAAGAAGCCATGGCTAAGATTAAACAAGAGGTGGAGCCAGAGTTACGTGCCTTGATGCCACCTGACGGCGCAATTAATTATGGCGGCAGTGCCGATAGCCTCAACAAAGCCATAGTCACTATGAGTCAAAACTTCTTGTTTGCAATGGCACTGCTATTTGTTTTGATGGCAGGGCTATTTCGTAGCGCCACCGACAGCCTAATGGTGATTTTGAGTATACCTCTTGCCACCGTGGGAGGGGTTATAGCGGTGCGCCTACTCAATTTGATCAGCTTCCAACCTATGGATCTACTGACCATGATTGGTTTCATTATTTTACTTGGTTTGGTAGTCAATAATGCCATTTTACTGGTGCATCAAACGCGTAATGGCGAGCGCGCCGGTCTGAGCCGTCATGATGCCGTTCATCAAGCCTTACTGTTGCGCTTACGACCCATATTCATGAGCACCTTAACCTCTATTTTCGGTATGTTACCGCTGCTGCTTTTGCCTGGTGCCGGTAGCGTAATCTATCGTGGATTAGCGGCCGTGATCGTGGGCGGAATGAGCGTTAGTACCATTTTCACCCTTTTATTGTTGCCCACGTTATTGATGCTTCGTCAACGGACGTCAATAAGTGAAAACCGAACTATTAACAATGAATTGGCTGAGCCCGTCATCGGCCATTCATAAATGAAAAGTCAGGGATTTAACATGAGACATAGATTAATTAATGCCACCGTTGTAGTTGCCATTATCGCAGTAAGTTTTAACAGCTTAGCCCAACAGGCGCCGCAAGAGCCGCCCGCTGCGCTAGTTGAAGCTGAAGCCGTTCGCACTGAATTAATAGCTCAGCAAATATGGGTGCCCGGCACGGTCGTGAGTCGCACTGATTCAAGTTTGGCCAGTGAAGTGCCAGGTAGAATAACCTGGTTAGCCGATGTTGGAGATTTGGTCGAGGCAGGCGATGTGCTAGCCAAAGTAGACGACCATATGTTGCAACTCGATTACGAGCAAAATCAAGCTAACATCGCTATTTGGGAGGCAAGAGTTAACTTGTTAAGCCGTAAACAAAAGCGCTTTAGCAGTATGGCAGAGCAAGCCAATACGTCTAAAGATCAATTGGACGAGGTTGTGGCTGAGCTTGAAATTGCCCAGCAAGAATTAAATCAAGCTAAGGTGGATAAAAGACTAACCGAATATAAATTGGCACAAAGTGAAATAAAGGCACCTTTCAAAGCTATGGTGGTAGAGCGCATCCAAAGCCCAGGCGAATACATTGCGGTTGGGCAATCACTACTGAGAATAGTCGATATGGCCAATGTCGAAGCCAGTATCAAAGCACCACTCTCGGCCGTTCCTTTTATTCAACACGGCTTAACAGTGATGGTTCGCTCCGGAGATAAACAAAGTTCGCATCCTATCCGTACTATTGTGCCTGTGGGCAATAGCCGTTCGAGAATGATGGAAATTCGTGTGCAGTTGCAGCCGGGGGACTTTGCGATTGGCTCAGCAGTGCGAGTGGCATTGCCACACAGTGAGTCCCATCAAGGATTAACCGTTCCTAGAGACGCTTTAGTGTTGCGTAAGTCAGGTGCATTTGTTTATCAGGTTACTGATAACAATACGGCAAAACAAATAGCAGTAAAAACCGGTATTGGCATGGGGGACAGAATAGAAGTTGTTGGCGATATTAATGCACAATCGCCGGTGATTACCCGTGGAGCAGAGCGACTCTCAGAAGGGCAAAAAATACGATATGCAGAGCCAACTCAGCAACTGGCAAACATATAGATTAGCATCACACCATCAACTCATGATCAGGGCCGTTTGAGTAAATCAAACAGGTCCTGTTGAATTTTCACTAAATAAGGGTCTAAGGCTTTTTGCGTTTGCCAACTTGTTTCTAGCGGGCAACAAGATAACTGCTGATTCACCTCAGCCACCATCACTCCGGATTTACCCTCTAATGCAGCTTCAACGGCATAAGCGCCCATTTTAGTAGCTAACACGCGATCTTGTGAAACTGGCGAGCCGCCTCGTTGCACATGCCCCAAAATCACTGGACGACATTCTATTTCAGTTTCTTCCGTTAAGGTCTGAGCTAATTGTGTGACGCCTTGAGGCCATAGGTTTTCAGTAATAACGACAATATAGCTGTTATTGCCACGCCGACGTTTCACTGCGTCAATGTGATCAATGATATTTTTTAGTTCATCTTCACAGCTGCGAGTTAATTCTGGCACCATAACTTGATCAGCGCCAGATGCTATCGCCGCATTTAATCCTATAAATCCGGCATTTCTGCCCATCACCTCAATTAAGAAAATACGTTCAAACGCGTCCGCGGTATCACGAACTTTATCTATGGAATCAAGGGCTGTTTCGATTGCCGTATAATAGCCAATGGTGGCATCCGTACCATATATATCGTTATCAATAGTGCCCGGCAATCCAATTACTTGCCCTTGCCAATGTTGACTCAAATGGTGTGCCCCGCGAAAAGAGCCATCCCCGCCAATCACCAGTAATGCTTCTATTCCTAATGCATCAAGATTTTTAGCCGCTAAGCGAGCAGCGTCATCTGACATGAACGTTAAACAACGTGCACTTCGGAGTATGGTTCCGCCACGCTGAATAATATTGGTGACATTACTGGCGCGCAGATTCAAATATTCCTGTTCAAGTAGTCCGTTATAACCGTGTTTATAACCATAAACTTCAAGTCCGTAGCGTAAGCTTGTCAATACAATCGCGCGGATACATGCGTTCATTCCAGGGGCATCTCCGCCGGATGTTAACATTGCTATTTTACGCATCTACGCTCTCCAGAACCCCGCTTATTTAAGCTTATAGACTAGCAGTGTAATACGTTGTTGAATATAGCTTTATAGGGAATATTTAGATTGTTAGAGGTTGCTGAACCCTAGTGTGAAAGATGTAAGAAATGATTAACACCTATTGTGTCCTTAATGGCTAAAGTGCAGACTAGTTTTTTTATGAAACGAGCAAAAGCTATGCAAAAACGCATTATTATCTTGTTATTGTCGACCTTGTTGTTCTTCGTTTCGGGATGTTCATCAAAGTTTGCTTATAACAACATTGATTGGATGTTGTATTGGTATGTAGATGATTTCATCGAACTAGATAAACAGCAAAAGTCGTTTCTCGACTCCAAGGTCGACAAATGGCATGCATGGCATCGTAGCAACGAATTAGTCGAGTATCGTCAGCACCTAGTGGATATAAAAGCACTGTTGCAAGAAGGCAGCATGACGAGCGAACAATGGACACAACATTTACTGCGTGGCAGTGAGCATTGGCACCGTTTTCGTGACCAAATCATGCCTGAGCTATCTGTGTTGGCCATTCAATTAACGGATCAACAAATAATCGCGCTTTTTGAAGAGCTTGAGAAAAACAATAAAGAGCGAATTGAGCAGCGCAATGAAGATTCGCTAGAAGAGCGAATTCAAGACAATAAAGAGGACACGCAAAAACAAATTAAAAGCTGGACGGGTAAACTAACGAGTCAGCAGGTTGCCATAATAAATGATCACGTGGATCAATTTCGATCTACGTTTGAAGAGTGGATTGTCTATCGTAGAAACATGCAGTCAGCCACAAAGAGCCTGATGTTAGCAAGACATCAACTAGACGATTTTCCGCAACAACTCACTGAATTAATGGCAAAGCCCGATAAATATCGAAGTTCGGATTACTTACTTGCTAATGAGCACAATCAAGCAGTATTTGCCAATATGTTGGCAGAGTTGACGGCTAGTCTAACGACTAAGCAAAAGAAAAAAGTATTTAAAGAAATTGATGATTTGATTGACGATATCGATGACTTAATTGAAGATTGACGCCACGTTCATTTTGCTTGGATAACCTACGTTGAATCGATGGGATGGCTTTTTATTATCTTTAGTCACAGCTGTGTTGTGGGGTATTCTGCCGGTGTTTTTACAGATTAGCCTGCAAGTTCTCGATAGTATGAGTATTACTTGGGTTAGGTTTGTTTTTGCCGCCGTGTTCGTGTTCGTTTTTTTGTTGTTAAAAGGCGCCTTGCCCAACATATGGCGACAGCTACCTCGGGCGCAATTGATCTTACTGGTCGCTTCCTTAGCACTAGTGGCTAATTATGTTGCCAACGTCAAAAGTCTGGAATACGTCAATCCAGAAACCGTGCAAGTGGTAATGCAAATCGCGCCTATTTTATTGATGGTTGGGGGCGTTGTCTTCTACAAAGAACAATTTAAACGGTTAGAACTGGCAGGTGCCGCGTGCTTATTTCTTGGCTTAGGCCTGTTTTTCAGTCCTAAATTGAGTTCGTTACTATCCACTGAATCTGCTTACAACACCGGGATTTTATTAGTTGTATTTGCTGCCGTATCTTGGGTTGGGTATGCGCTATTGCAAAAGGTATTATTGCGTTCCTTTACCTCGAAGCAACTGACGTTACTGATCTATTGTATTGGCATTGTGGTGTTAACGCCCTTTATCGATCTTACAAACCTGGTGAATATCAATCGCATCCAAACCTTTGCGTTAATATTTTGCTGCTTAAATACGGTCATTGCTTATGGCTGTTTTACCGAAGCGTTAAATATTTGGAGTGCGTCTAAGGTCAGTGCAGTGGTGGCTTCAGGCCCTGTGTTTACGTTTATTAGTGTCGCAATCGCAGAGCGACTCTTACCTGAGCAGTTTGCAATGATCAAACTTGATTGGGTGGTTATTCTAGGGGCTTGCTGTGTCGTTATTGGCTCTATGACAACGGCGCTGGCAAAGCAGAAGAAAATAGTACCAGCGAAAGCCTAAGTGTTTACTGTTCTTTTTTACGAGTCTCGCCAATAGCAGTGCCGTCATTTTTACAGATGGTGTCGAACTCGTCCCGATAATACCGCAAGTTGGTACAGGCTTCCTCATAACGTAATTTTGCCGTTAGTGCTTGTTGCGGATAGTCGGTTTTACTCATGGTTTTACGTAGCCGCTCACAATCTTGATGTTGTTGTTTTACTTCAAGGATCTGTTCACACGGATTTTCGTTACTGGCGCAACCATGCAATGCGACAACGGTGACACTGACAATCGCACTACGCATTAATCTATTGTGGGGAGGGGATTTACTCATGTACTTCTCTGTCTGCCGCCAATTGGAACATCAATTAATGTGTTCACGTAAATCAAACATAGCGGACTCGGGGTAAAAAAGCTATCGAAGATTACGATTGAAGAGAATTGAAACCTCATTGTAGCTCGGAAGCAATGTTCCTCCGTCATCTCAGCAAGAGCGTTTAAAGTGGACAGGCATCTTTAACAGGAAGCGCCCTTTACAAGGTCCCCAATAACAACGTTCGGGGACGACTTCGTCGAACTAACGTGGACAGGCATGTAAAACCGCTTTTGTCGAACTAACGTGGACAGGCATGTAAAACCGCTTCATGCCGTCATCTCAGCAATAACCGCTTCATGCCGTCATCTCAGCAATAACCGCTTCATGCCGTCATCTCAGCAATAACCGCTTCATGCCGTCATCTCAGCAAAGCTCTTGGGCTGAGATCTGGTTGGAAGTCATAGAGTCTTTAATTGAGCGTTTAAAGTGCGTTTAAAGTGGACAGGCATCTTTAACAGGAAGCGCCCTTTACACGGTCCCCAATAACAACGTTTGGGGACGACTTCGTCGAACTGCGGGTCGAACTAACGTGGACAGGCATGTAAAACCGCTTCATGCCGTCATCTCAGCAACGCTCTTGGGCTGAGATCTGGTTGGAAGTCATAGAGTCTTTAATTGAGCGTTTAAAGTGGACAGGCATCTTTAACAGGAAGCGCCCTTTACAAGGTTCCCCAATAACAACGTTTGGGGACGACTTCATCGAACTGCGGGTCGCAGCTTCTCGTCCAGCCCCACAAGGAAATTTAAATATTGAAGTATACTTTCACCGGTCAGTGAAAGAAGAAAAATGGTGGAGGGGGCAGGATTCGAACCTGCGAAGGCTGAGCCGGCAGATTTACAGTCTGCTCCCGTTGACCGCTTGGGTACCCCTCCGAAAGAGGCGCGTATACTAGCAGAAAAAACCCAAGTGTAAATAGGATTAAAGAATTATCTGCAACAATCGATAAAAAGAAAGGTAATTAAGAGGAATAACTGTGTCTGCTAGCGATACGTTAGAGCCGATAGAGAGCACTATTGCAGTCAGCGATCTGGAATGGTCCGGTCAGATTAATCGTGCTGCTAGTCAGGGTAGGGCTTTTGCGCTGTTGTTGTCTATGCTCGAATCTGATGTGCTTGAGCGGCCCAAACTAATTGCTAGCGAAGAACCGCAACAAGATAAAGCTGAACTCGTCTCCGATTATCCAAGACCTGCGCTTAGCGCACGCAAAGATGACTGGCAAAATGCCATACGAAATAGCCAGCTTTTCGCTCGTCATCCGTCAGACGGCAAATTATTTCAAACCATGCACCCACAACCCTTGTCTATTTTTAATGACGCTAAACGAATTGATGAAGAGGTATTAGCTAATTGCGACTTTTATACCCAATCTCGTTTGAAACAGCCTGCTGATAAAGACCTAAAAGTAGACGTTACTCAATTATTCGACGTTCTTGAAAAGCGTGATAGCTTAGCTGCGACGTTTGTCTAAGCCGCAACACTTTCCTTGCTCCAACAAGCGTGTTAACTCTGAACTAGCCTCTGTTTTTGCATGATCTGCACATTTTGGTATACTGCGCGCCGCAAAATTGCTTTGGTTTTACGTTCCAATTCGCAAAAGAGGATCTAATGTCTAAATTCATTGTCTGCGCAATGTACAAATTTGTTGCGCTTGAAAATTACCAAGAAATGCGTCAGCCGCTGCTTGACGTATTAGAGAAACACAATATAAAAGGTACCTTGTTACTTGCTAATGAAGGTATCAATGGCACTATTTCGGGTACAAGAGAGGCAATCGAACAGCTGATTGACTATCTAAATCAAGATCCTCGAATCAATCCTATCTCAGTAAAAGAATCGCTCGACGACACCCAGCCCTTTTATCGAACCAAGGTGAAATTGAAAAAAGAAATAGTCACCATGGGCGTTGAGGGCATAGATCCACAGAAAACCGTCGGCACTTATGTAAAACCTAAAGATTGGAATGCGTTGATTGCTGATCCTGAGGTTACCGTGATTGATACTCGAAATAATTATGAGATTGAAATTGGTACTTTTGAGAATGCGATCAATCCAAATACCGAGTCGTTTCGTGAGTTTCCTCAATACGTGGCAGAAAATCTGAACCCGCAACAACATAAAAAAGTTGCCATGTTCTGTACAGGCGGTATTCGCTGTGAAAAATCGACAGCTTATTTAAAAGAGCAGGGGTTTGATGAGGTTTATCATCTAGAGGGCGGTATCCTCAAATACTTGGAAGAAGTGCCTGTAGAAGAGACTCTTTGGAAAGGTGACTGCTTTGTCTTTGATAATCGCGTTGCGGTCGACCACGAGTTAAAGAAGAGTCATTACGAGGCTTGTTATGCTTGTCGTTTGCCTATTACTGCAGAAGACAAAGCCAGTGAACAATACGAGCCTGGGGTAAGTTGTCCAAAATGTTTTGGTAAGCACACAGATGAACAAATCGCTCGTTTTAGAGAACGTGAAAAACAGGTAAATTTAGCTCGCCAGCGTAATGAAGAGCATGTCGGTAGCGAAGCAAGGAAGGCAACTAAACTGCGTCGTCAACAAAAAGCGGCAGAACGCAGAAAACGACGTATCGAAGCAGGCAAATCGGCATAGACAGAAGCACAGATTAAACGGTAAACTCTTCGTTCAATGTATTAAGTAAGATTTAAATATGACTGATAAAACACAGATGGATGAAAGCAAGATTGCTGAAATCCGTAAAGAATTCGATTATTTTGATCACGATAATAATGGCCAAATAGATTTACCGGAATTTATTGAATTACTAACTATTTTGTCACCTAAGACTAAAGCTAGCCATGTTCAAGAAGGCTTTTCATTAATTGATGAGAATAACGACGGTTATATCGACTTTGAAGAGTTTCTAAACTGGTGGCAAGAAGCGTGGTGGGAATACTAGTTAACTACGATTTCATTAAATAACTCTTATTCGATGAGGTAATTATTGTTCTCGCAATAATTACCTGTTTGCACCGAATTAGCAGAGGATGTGCTATCCTTTTCTAAAAAAGAGCCTCGTATTTTAGGTTATCTACACATCTTTTTGGCGTGGCTTTTTAAGCATCGGCGCTTCACCTACTTCGACACCTTCTTGGCTTCTTATGCGTTTCTTAGGTGCTGAACTAAGTTGCTTCTTAGGCGCGTTTTTAATCGCTTTTGCTGGCGCTTTTTTCACTTTTTGTGGACTTGCTTTAATCCCCTTAAACTTCCCTTCAAGACCAGTAAATTCATTAAAAACAATGTTTTGCGATAAAAACTGCTTTACTTGAATGAAACTTTGCCAGTCTTTAGGACCAACTAATGAAGCCGCATGTCCTTGATTACCCGCACGTCCAGTTCGACCTATTCGATGCACATATTCATCTGCATGCTTGGGCATATCAAAATTAATAACCCATTCAACTTTTAATAAATCTAACCCACGTGATGCAACATCTGTGGTCACTAACACCTGATGTTGTCCACGACTAAAGGCATTCATAATGTTGCTACGTTGAGACTGCGTTAAACTGGCGCTTAAGGCCACGCTGTCATAGTTGGCTTGAATAAGTTGCTCGGCTAACTTGTCAGTGTCTTCGCGCGTCGCAGTAAAGACGATGGTTTGTTTATTATCTGCCATTGACAGTAATTTCATCAGCAACTGTATTTTGTGATCAAGATGGTCCGCGAGGAAAAACTGCTGCTCTATATCTAAGTGTTGGGCGTTGGCTTGACCAACACTGATACGCTGAGGCGCTTTTAACATGCGCTCTGTGAGATAATGAAGTTCGGCAGAATCTAGGGTTGCAGAGAACATCATGGTTTGACGTTTACGATGATCAGCACAATGATCAATCAGCTTTAATTCATCGGCAAACCCTAAATCTAGCATGCGGTCAGCTTCATCGAGAATAAGTAACTCCAACCCGTTAAGGTACAAGCTTTTACCTTTTACGTGATCCGCAACCCTGCCTGCCGTACCGACAACAAACTGCGGACTATGCTTAAGGGCTTTGACTTGATCATTAAAGTTTTCGCCACCTAAGATCAAAGCAGCCGATATTTTTTGCCCAGCGATTAACCATTTTAACTGTAAAAACACTTGTTTCGCTAATTCGCGCGTCGGTGCCAGCACCAATACCCTGGGATCTTTTCGACTCAGCGGCTTTGTTTTTAAAACACGGTGCAATGCTGGCGCTAAGAAGGCCAGCGTTTTTCCTGAGCCAGTTTTAGAAGAGGCTAATAAGTCTTTGCCAAGCAGAGCGTGGCCAATAGCTAAGGATTGTATCTCGGTGGCGTTTTCGAACCCTTTCACACTTAGCGCTTTGAGAATTCGATGGTCTAGCGGTAGATCGGTAAATGGTATGGTCACGCTTAATCCTGAAACAGAGACTCAGCAAACGTACCTATAATGGCTTGCATGTTTGCGTTATCGGAATTTAATTGCCAGTTGCACATAGAAAATTGCTCTAGCAATGGCCCTTGATAAATTGTATCGAGGGATTGTTGTTGTTGAATGTTATATTGTACACCAAGTTGGTTAATAAGTGGCGTAAGTAATAACTGAATTCCCTTATCATTAACTCGCTCTATATTGGCTAAAATCACTTGGCGCGATTGCTCCAACGAACTGGGTATAGTTCTAGCGCTGTTAATTGCTTTGAGTATATTGAGATAAGACTCTCTGGCCGTATCGTCCGGAGACAGCAGTAATTTACGCTGGGCACGGTCTACCATTCTCTCGAAATACAGTGAGTTGTCCTGATAGAGAAAAGCCAACAGTAAATTCATCGAACTTATCAGCTCACCAGAACGACGGTTCAACTTTTCGTTTAATTCCAGTGCCTTGGTGAAATGTGCACTCGCATCCATATAGCGTTTTTCTGATATTGCCAAGATCCCCAAATTATTTTGTAGCACCGCAATGTAGGTCTCTGATTCGATGTTAGTTGCAATATCCAACGCAATTAGGTTTATTTCTTTCGCTTGCGCGAAATGGTTAAGGTTGCGTTCAACCACGCCTAAGTTAAGTAATGCGCGCAATTTACTGTGTTCGGTGGAACTTTTTTCTAAACTGCACAGGTAACTGGCCTTAGCGTCATTTAGGTAACCTGAGCGTCTAAACCAAATACCTAGAGCGCTTAGTATCTGATCTAGATGAGCTTGATAATATTCCGTGTTTGATAAGGGCTCAAAGGAAATCAACGCTGCATGCAATCTGTCTAGGTCAGCGACACTAACCGCTGCTAACATTGCAATAAAGTGCCATTGAGCCTGTTGCTCGTCATTAGCAACCGTAATTTTATGGCTATTTTTATCGAGGATAGTAAGGGATTTTTCGGGCAACACCACCAAGTGGTCTTGTGCTTCTTTTAGCGTGAGATCAACATTTTCAAAGGACAAGCCATGTTGGTAATGGGCGTTACTCATGGGCATAAATACGCACATGAAAAACAAAATGAAAAGTCCCTTTAACACGACTACTCCGGCGAAAAACTGAACACCGGAGCAGTGTAAATGATCAAAGGGAATTTGCAACTAGACAAACGTCTAATTTTTAAAACTGCATGGTTGGTACGTTTTCAGGGACGATCAACTTTCCAGCCGTTTTTTGTTTTACTTCATCAATACTCACATCTGGCGCAATTTCGACGAGGTGGAATGCGCCATCTTTCACTTCTATGACTGCTAAATCAGTGATGATCTTGTTAATACAATTAACGCCAGTCAAAGGGAGTGTGCACTTTTCAAGTAATTTTGAGTTTCCGTGTTTGTCAGCGTGCGTCATGGTAACAATAATATTTTTAGCGCCAGCAACTAAGTCCATGGCGCCGCCCATGCCTTTGATCAGCTTTCCAGGTATCATCCATGATGCAATATTGCCTTGCGTATCAACTTCGAATGCACCCAGTACGGTAAAGTCAACGTGGCCGCCGCGGATCATGGCGAAACTCTCTGCGGAGCTGAAGATAGAGGCTCCGGTGACTGCGGTAACTGTTTCTTTACCTGCGTTGATCATATCAGCATCAAGCTGTTCTTCGGTGGGATAGGGGCCCATCCCTAGTAACCCGTTTTCAGATTGCAACATGACCGCAATGTCTTCAGGTACATAACTGGCGGCTAATGTCGGTATGCCGATACCTAAATTGATATAGTCGCCATCTTTAAATTCACTGGCAACGCGCATCGCTATTTGATCTCGAGTCAAGGCCATTAGGCTTCTCCTTGTTCTTTAGCTAACACTTTACGTTCAATACGTTTTTCAAAAGTGCCCTGAATAATTCGGTTTACGTAGATACCTGGGGTATGAATTTCACTTGGTGGAATTGCGCCTGGAGGCACAATCTCTTCCACCTCAACAACCGTGATTTTACCCGCGGTAGCCGCCATTGGATTAAAGTTTTGCGCAGTATGACGGTAAACACAGTTACCAAAGATGTCAGCTTTCCACGCTTTGACAATTGCAAAATCGCCGGTGATAGATTCTTCTAGGATGTATGGACGACCATTAAATTCTTTCACTTCCTTGCCTTCGCCAACGGGAGTTCCATAACCCGTCGCGGTGTAAAATGCCGGTATACCTGCACCGCCAGCGCGCATTTTTTCAGCTAGGGTACCTTGTGGTGTTAACTCTACTTCCAACTCACCGTTGAGCAGTTGTTGTTCGAATAAGGCATTCTCACCGACATAAGAAGAGATCATTTTCTTAATCTGTTTGTCTTCCAACAGTAAGCCCAAGCCGAAACCATCAACTCCGCAGTTATTCGAAACCACGGTTAAATCTTTTGTGCGCATCTTTTTGATCTGAGCGATCAGACCTTCTGGAATGCCGCATAAACCAAATCCACCGGCGATTATGGTCATGCCATCGGTTAGACCCTGCATCGCTTGTTCATAGCTAGTAACGACTTTATTAAACCCGCTCATAGTAACCTCTTATAGTGTGTTAACTGAGATAGATATTCGAATTAGTATTAGCGCTTATTGAATTAAAGTAAAATTGAATTAATATGGATATTAATAAATTTAATGGAATAATAACGCGGCATGATTTCGTATAAACAACTCAATGCGTTTTTAACGCTAGCACAATCAAACACCTTTGCTGAGGCAGCTGAGAAAATTCATCTCTCACAGCCCGCACTATCCAGTGCAATTAAGAAAATGGAGCAGGTTTTAGGCGGCAAGCTTTTTTCACGTTCTACCCGCAAAGTTGCGCTGAGTCGAGAAGGCATTGAATTTGTTCCAATTGCAAGACGACTTGTGCATGACTGGGATACCGGTGTTAAAGACATGCAAGAGCTGTTTGCTATGAAACGCGGTAAATTAACCCTCGCCGCAATGCCGTCATTCGCTAGCAGTTTACTTCCGGGCATTCTAAAGTCATTTCAACAACACTGGCAGGGGATTAATATCAGCATAGAAGATGTTGTGATGGAAGATGTGATTGGTCTGGTGCGCGAGGGCAGAGCTGAAATTGGCTTTACTTTTGAGACCGAATTATTGCAGGGGTTAGCGTTCTTTCCTTTGATGGATAACGAATTTATTGCCGTTATGTCGAGTCATCACCCGTTATCGAAAAATAAGCAGTTAAACTGGAAACAACTTGCGGCTCATCGTTTTGTGGCAATGAACCGTGGTTCGTCAATTCGCCAATGGATAGATGCATTTACAGCGGAAAGAGGGTTAACGCTTGATATAGTGACTGAAGCGAATCAACTCTCAACCTTAGGAGAATTGGTTAAGCATGACATGGGGATATCTGTCGTTCCGGGGATCTGTAAACAGCAATTCAGTCACAACGATTTAGTCTGTAGGCCTATTAGTGGCGCTAATTTGAGAAAAAAGGTAGGTATGATAAAAACCTCAAGAAAATCACTGTCTGTGCCCGCTCAAGCACTTTGGGATACGCTTATTGTTAAAACCTAAAGATTTTAAACGGCATTTAAAGACGGATTAGTTACATTACCATTTTTTCTTAGGAGCAAACAATTCGTCGAGCTCGTCCCTTTCTTCCTCTTGCTTCTTGGCTCTGTCTTTGGCATTTGCGTTGCGCAAGTTATCTTGGATAGTCCGTAACTGCTCCTCCAATTGCCCCTTTCGCTCTAAATTATAAGGATCTGGGATGTTTTGACTTTCTAGAGCCGCAATGGCTTTTTCGAAATATTGTCTAGCCGAGCCTAGCATGTTTGATTGAACCGCCGCTTGCCCACGTTTTGCCAGCGTTTCCACGTTAACTCGTAGCTGTAATGAAGCCAAATGGCGATCTTCCTGAGAAAACGTTTGCGTATCAACCTTGCCCTTTGCATGTTCTGAACGCAGTAAAACGCGAAACTTCTTAACCGCCTGAATGTATTGGATCACCATTTTATCGCTTTCTGGCAAATTGAAGTTTTCATGAGACGGCGCCGGAGTGTCAACATTGATTGTTTTAATTCGATCCTGGGCTTCCCTGACTCGTTGTTTAATCTCAGCAATATTTGGATTGAGTTCGTAAATAATTTTTAGCGCATTAAGAACGCGATTATGCAAAATTGCAACCAACCGCTGGGATACGGGAATGGTTTCAACTGCCATCAGCACGTTTTCAGTTTCGTCAATCACCGACTTTTGTTTGGCAATTTCGGTTCTTTTTTCAGCTTCAACCTTTTCACGGTGTTGCTGCAAGGCATTGACGACAATAGCGACAACAACCAATGACACGATCAAAATGATTATGATGGGAAAAAGCATCTAACTAACAAATCCTATAACTGTTTTGGTCACTAAAATAGCTACCTGGGTAAAATTCAGGCGGCATATTAGGGCAATTTGAGCGTAAATACACTTCCACCTAATTTTCCTCCATTAGTAAATGAAATTTCGCCTTGCCTATCGCCTCGACGATGGGTAGCTGCGATTAATCTAGCAAAGAACAAGCCTAAACCGGTCCTGCCTTCGCTGATCTTCAAGTTTTGCATCAGCGCCGAGTTACTTTCTAACATTCGAGTCGGATAGCCAGCACCATCGTCTTCAACTTGGATCACTAGCCAACCATCATCTTCAAACGCACTCACGAGTAGCTTTTGTTGACCGTAACGCATGGCGTTCACCAAAATATCATTTAATAGTAAGGTGATCAGTTCTTTGTCTAAATACCGAACCAACCCCGGTGTCTGCTCAACGTTTAACGACATATTCTTATGCCCAAGATAATTTTCATGGGTAATAAAAATGTCTTCTAGTAAGTCATCAATAAAGCACTCATCTTCATTTATCGGCAGGTTTTCCATTTCTGCCCTATATAATGACAAAACTTGTACTAAACCAGTATTTAGCCGCGCTGCTTCATAGTGCGCAGTGGATAACATAGGCTTTGCTTGTTCGTTATCTGTACCTATACATAAATTCAAGGCATCTATAGATTGCTGTAGCAAATTCAGGGAACTCTTCATATCATGAACAGCCGCTGCTAATACAGTCGAAAAGTCGATTGAATTTTTCATACTAAACCTTAGTGGGGTGTAGTTTGAGAATTAAAAGTTATGCGCCAGTATCACTGAGATTTTACAGATTTACCAAAAAAACTGTTAATTCAAAGATAAAAATTAGAATTTAGTTAAAATTGAATGGAATTAATGTACGCTTGGGTATATATATTTTGAATATCAAATATTCTCATAAAAGGTACCTGGTCGCTTATAATGAAATTACAACAGCTTAGATACATTGTTGAAGTACTTAACAATAATCTCAATGTCTCTGCCACAGCAGAAAATCTTTACACCTCACAACCTGGTATAAGTAAACAAGTTCGTATGCTCGAAGACGAATTGGGGATACAAATATTTGGTCGAAGTGGCAAGCATCTCACGCATGTGACTGAGGCCGGTCAGGATGTGATCAATATCTCTCGAGAAATTCTGGCCAAAGTTGAAAGCATTAAGGCGGTCGCTAGAGAGCACACGTTGCCCGATCAAGGTAAGCTGAATATTGCGACTACCCATACCCAAGCTAGATATGCATTACCCAGTGTTATTAAAGGCTTTATGGATAAATACCAGAAAGTGTCTTTGCACATGCACCAAGGTACTCCTTCGCAAATCAGTGATTTAGCCGCCAAGGGGGAGGCAGACTTTGCGATTGCAACCGAAGCTTTGCATTTGTACAACGATCTGGTGATGTTGCCTTGCTATCATTGGAATCGCAGCATAATTGTAAATCGTGATCATCCACTGGCAAAGAAAACCACCATCACCATAAACGATATCGCTGAGTATCCATTGGTTACCTATGTGTTTGGATTTACGGGGCGATCAGAGTTAGACCAAGCATTTGATCGAGCGGGCTTGGAGCCAAAAATTGTATTCACTGCGACAGACGCAGACGTGATAAAAACCTATGTGCGTCTGGGCGTCGGCATTGGTGTGATTGCCTCAATGGCAATTGACGAAAAACTCGACGGCGATTTAGTGAGAATTGATGCGAGTCATTTGTTTGATTACAGCACGACCAAGATTGGATTTAGAAAGGGCTCTTTCTTGCGCAGTTACATGTACGAATTCATCGAACGATTTGCGCCGCATTTGACCAAAGAAGTAGTTGAACGCGCGATGATGCAGAAAAATAATGATGAAGTAGAAAAAATGTTTAAAGGGTTAACCTTGCCCGTCAAATAATACGGGCAAGGCCAAAGTGTTCACGCGCTTTTTAACACTCAATGATATTCACTGCCAAACCGCCTCGTGCGGTTTCTTTGTATTTTGACTTCATGTCATTCCCTGTATCCCACATTGTCTTTATCACCTTATCCAGTGATACTTTGTGTTGTCCAGAGCCACGAAGTGCTAAACGAGACGCATTGATTGCTTTAATCGCTCCCATGGCATTACGTTCAATGCAGGGTACTTGAACCAGTCCACCTACAGGATCACAGGTTAGTCCCAAGTTGTGTTCCATGCCTATTTCCGCAGCATTTTCCACGGCATCAACAGATCCGCCAATGATTTCCGTTAAGGCTCCGGCTGCCATTGAACAGGCAACGCCGACTTCACCTTGGCAACCGACTTCTGCGCCCGAAATAGATGCATTTTTCTTGTATAAAATACCGATAGCAGCTGCCGTGAGCAGATAGCGTGCTGCTGTGTGCTTTTCGACCTTGCGCACAAATTTATCGAAATAGCATAATACCGCTGGAATAATTCCCGCAGCACCGTTAGTCGGAGCGGTAACCACGCGTCCGCCTGCTGCGTTTTCTTCGTTGACTGCTAGTGCAAATAGATTGACCCAGTCCATCGCCTGCATTGGATCTGAGGTTTGCTCTGTTTCAAGGCGACGATAAAGAGCAGGTGCTCTGCGGGTTACTTTCAAACCACCTGGTAGAATTCCTTCCGAGTGAATGCCATTGTCAACAGACTCCAACATCACCTGCCAGATGTGCCACAATTTGTCGATGACTTCATTTTTAGGTCGAACGGTCATTTCGTTTTGCAACATTAAGGCACTGATCGATAGCCCATTTTCTTTACATTTTTGAATTAACTCGGCGGCACTCGAAAACGAATAGGGCAACGGCTTCTGCTCAGCTTCCAACGACATATTCTTAACGGATTGGAAATCCTCTTCGTTGACAATAAATCCGCCACCGATGGAGTAGTAGGTTTGACTCAATACCAATTGCTTTTTACTGTATGCCATGATTGACATGCCATTGGCGTGAAGCGGCAATGTCTTACGACGATGAAAGGTAATCGCCCCTTCTCGTGGGAAGTTCACTTTTGTTTTTCCAAACAAGCTTAACTTTTGGCTAGTTTCTATATCTTGCAGGTAACCGTCAACGAGGCTGACATCAACAGTCTCAGGATCAAATCCCATTAGCCCTAAAATAACGGCTTTACCCGTACCATGGCCTTTTCCGGTTTGACCTAACGAGCCAAATAGTTCCACTCGAACGGCATCTATGTTTTCAAGATTGCCATCTTCGCTAAGTTTTTCACAAAATATTTTTGCAGCACGCATAGGGCCCACTGTGTGTGAGCTAGATGGACCTATGCCGATACTAAACATGTCGAATACACTGATCATTTTTATCTCAATTTAAGTCGTTGACTTAGTTAGGCGCTATGATGCGGACACTTTGTTAATGGGGCAAGTAAAATGGACTCTGCGTAGCAATTTATTGGTTCTACCAAGCGTAAAGAAAACTTGCAACAGCACGCCGGTTAACAATCAATATATATGATTGGAGAGCATTCTTACGAAAGAAGCGGTGGCTCCCCAAATGGTTTTATCTTGCCATGCAATAAAGTAAATTGGATGTTCTACATTACCGCGTTTAACCCAGTGGATAAGATGTTGATCTTGATCTAATAGATGGGTCAAGGGCACTTCGAATACGGACTCCACTTCGTTTTTATCTAATACCAAGTCAAATTCAGGCTCCACTAAACTAACAAAGGGCGTTACTTCGTAACGACTCACCGTGCGAAATTTAGGCAAGCTTCCAATCACTTGGATTTTGTTTGCTGATATCCCTATTTCTTCTTCAGTTTCGCGCAGAGCAGTGTGTAATAAATCAGTATCACTTTCTTCTTGCTTACCACCAGGGAAGCTCACTTGGCCGGGATGATGCTTTAAGTGCAGGGCGCGCTCAGTGAATAACACCGACAAGCCTTCAGCTCTGTCGATGATGGGGATCAAAACGGCCGCTGGACGACCGGGATCACGCAGCGGAAAATCATTTTCCGGTAACACCATTCGAGCATGGTGAAAACGTTGCATGAATTCCAGTTTATCCATTGGTAGTTAGCCCTTGAGCTTTGCTAAAACAGGGAGGATCTTGGACACTTTATCAAAGCTTTCTTGATATTCATCTTTGTCCACTGAATCTAAAACGATGCCGCCGCCTGCCCAACAATAGATAGTGTTATTTTCACATAGCAGCGTGCGGATACAAATACTGGTATCCATATCACCGTTAAGGTCGATGTAACCAATACTACCACAATAAATATTGCGTTTATGGGGCTCAAGCTCGTCAATAATTTCCATTGCGCGGATTTTTGGCGCGCCTGTTATTGAGCCACCAGGAAAAGCGCCGCGTAACAAACTCAGCGCATCATGCTTGGGCGTCAATTTTCCGGTCACTGTACTAACCAGATGATGCACAGCAGCAAATGATTCTACGGCAAATAGCTGTGGAACTTGGATGCTATGATCTTGGCAAGATTTGCTTAAATCATTTCTCAACAAATCAACAATCATTAAATTTTCGGCACGATCCTTAACGGATGATTGCAACGCTTGTATATGTTGCTCATCCTCTTTTTTGTCGGTGCTTCGAGGGCGTGTTCCTTTAATGGGTTGGGTCTCTACTTGACCTGATCTAACAGATAAAAATCGCTCGGGGGAAATGCTAATTACCGATGAGTGGGGGAGGTTAATGTAAGCAGAAAACGGCGCTCGATTGGCTTCTCTAAGCGATGTGTAAGCTTGCCAAGGCGTGCCGCTATAATCGCTTTGAAAACGCTGTGCTAGGTTCACCTGATAGCAATCACCTGCGCGCAAATAATCATGTACCTTAGCGAGGTTTTGCTTGTATTGCGCTTCATCCATGTTGGCATGCCATTCACTGGTTAAGGTGAATGTATTGTGCGTTGTGGTAGGCTTGGTTTGCGCATTTTGTTCAAATTGCTCCGCTTGCGGCGAATCAAAACCATCCAAACAGCACAAATAAAAAGTGCCCGTGTGGTTATCTTTTATCAAGCTCCATGCATACAGTCCGACCGCCATATCAGGTGTTTCGTAGGACTCGCGAGAATAATGAGGTAATTCTTCAAAGCAGCGACCGAGATCATATCCAAAAAAACCCACTGCGCCACAGCCAAATGGCAGTGTGGGTAGGCTCGGACTCCGATTGGTCGGTGCTGCCAAATCAAAGGTTGTTTGCATGAGTTCGCGCAATAGGGTGATAGGGTCACCACTTTTAATCGTTCGGGTTTGATCGATATCACAGATAGTGCATGTATGGCCTTTTGCCGTTATCCAAGCAACGGGTTGTGCGACCATAATATCGAAACGGGCATTTTTATGCTGACTGTTAGAAGAGTCTAAAAGCATTGACCAAGACTGATCCGAATATCGGTGAAAAATATCGGTGATATCGGTTTTCGGATCAATACGTAGAGTTTGAATTTGATAGTTTTGATTTGCGCTGTGCAACATTTTACTCGTACCAGCTTTAAAATTTAGACACGTTTAGCGTTGGAGCAATCCATTACAAAAGGTTATCATATTGTGATTAGGCTAACGATATAAAAAATTCCCCAAAAACTTAAAACAGAGGCACTTATGGCAGTTATTCGTCAACAAGATTTTATTGATAGCATCGAAGATGCGTTGCAATTTATCTCTTATTACCATCCTTTGGATTACGTAAAAGCCGTTGAGAAGGCGTACAACAAGGAACAGAGTAAAGCTGCCAAAGATGCCATGGCACAAATACTGATTAATTCGCGTATGTCGGCCGAAGGCAAGCGCCCATTGTGTCAAGACACGGGGATTATTGCCTGCTTTGTTAAGATTGGCATGGAAGCGCAATGGGATAAGACCGATATGACGGTGCAACAAATGGTCGATGAAGGTACTCGTCGTGCTTACCTCAATAAAGACAACCCGTTGCGAGCTTCTATTGTGTCTGACCCCGCTGGTGCGCGCAAAAATACCAAAGATAACACGCCGTCTGTAGTGCACATCGATATGGTGTCTGGTGGCAACATTGAAGTAATGATTGCAGCCAAAGGTGGTGGTTCGGAAAATAAATCTAAAATGGTGATGTTAAACCCCAGTGACGATATTGCCGAATGGGTAGTGAAAACGCTTCCTACTATGGGCGCTGGCTGGTGCCCACCTGGCATGCTTGGAATAGGCATTGGCGGAACTGCAGAAAAAGCGGCGGTCATGGCAAAAGAAAGTCTGATGGATCCCGTTGATATTCAAGAGTTGATTGACCGCGGTGCGACAACTACCGAAGAAAAGTTACGCTTAGATATCTTCAAAAAAGTCAACGATTTGGGTATAGGCGCGCAAGGACTTGGCGGGTTGACCACGGTAGTTGATGTGAAAATTAAATCTTTCCCAACGCATGCCGCGTCAAAACCTGTTGTCATGATCCCTAACTGCGCTGCCACCCGACACGTTCACTTTCATCTAGATGGCAGCGGTGCAGCAGAATTTGTTCCGCCAAAAATGGAAGACTGGCCAGATATTACTTGGGAAGTGGGTAAGGATACTCGTCGAGTGAATCTAGATACACTTAAAAAAGAAGACATACAGCAATGGAAAGCCGGAGAAACGGTGTTGCTGTCTGGCAAAATGCTAACCGGTCGTGATGCTGCGCATAAACGGATACAAACCATGTTGGATAACGGTGAAGGTTTGCCTGATGGGGTAGATTTAACCAATAGGTTTATCTACTACGTGGGGCCCGTGGATGCGGTTGGTAACGAAGTTGTAGGTCCGGCTGGCCCAACAACGGCGACACGGATGGATAAATTCACCGATATGATGTTGGAAAAAACGGGTTTAATTGGGATGATTGGCAAGGCCGAGCGGGGTCCTGCAACTGTCGACAGTATTGCTAAGCACAAAGCTGTGTATCTAATGGCGGTCGGCGGTGCAGCCTATCTCGTTTCTAAAGCCATTAAGAAATCCAAAGTGGTCGCTTTTGAAGACTTAGGTATGGAAGCCATTTACGAGTTTGAAGTGGAAGATATGCCTGTCACCGTTGCGGTAGATAGCAACGGCTCTAACGTACACGATACAGGTCCGGCGCTGTGGAAAGTAAAAATAGCCGATCTTGAAAAAGCACAATAATTGTCATTATCTGGCGTCTATGTTGCTGCACTTAGCTTAAGTGCAGCAACGCACTTGAGCTATCAGCTTTACTACTCAACTGGAACTACGAGAAACTAACACATGGATTTATCCCAACAGATCATCACGTTTTTAATTGTCGCTGGGTTAACTGGAATGCTCGTCGGGATTTTGATTTCGTTGTTTATAAGCCGTCGCAAGGAAAAGCAATCACTTGCAGCGCAAGCGACGCAATTTCAACAAACCATCTCTCTACTGGAAATGCAGATATCGCAACTATCAGCGGAGCTAAGTAAAGCTGATCAACAACTTGATCAAGCCCACGCACAACAGCTGGAAGCACAACGCAAAGTCGGGGAGTTGGAGCAAAAGAATATTCAAATAGAGCAGCTTAAAATGGAAGTTGATTCTTGGCAAAAGCAAAGCCAGCAACTGCAAGATAAAGCTAACCAGTACTCATCACAATTAGAAGCGCAAACCGCGAGTTTTGCCCAAGAGCGCATCGCCTTACAGGATAAAATGGACTTGTTAGCCAATGCTGAAAATCGCTTACAGGCCCAATTTGAAAACCTTGCCAATAAGATCTTCGAACAAAAACATGAGAAATTCACTCAAACCAGTAAAGCCGGTTTAGATGCCTTGTTATCCCCACTAAAAGATCAGATTGAAGGCTTCAAACGACAAGTTACCGATCAATATGTCAAAGAAGGTCAAGAGCGAGCCTCGTTAAAGACCGAAATACTAGGGCTAAAAGAGCTTAATCAGCAAATTACCCAAGAAGCCGCAGCGCTGACCAAGGCACTTAAAGGTGACAATAAACAGCAAGGAAACTGGGGGGAAATTGTTCTGGATCGTATTTTAACGGAGTCAGGATTGCGCGAAGGACATGAATTTGAGACTCAGGTTTCGCTGAAGAATGAGTCTGGCAAGTTATATCAGCCTGATGTGATAGTGCACCTGCCCAACGATAAAGACATAGTCGTGGACTCCAAAGTGTCGCTTGCGGATTACGAAAAATACTTTAACCAACAAGAAGATGAAGCGAGTCGCCGAGCGCACTTAAACGCCCACGTTAACTCGATGCGCAGCCACATTAAAGAATTGGGTAAAAAGGACTACCAAGATCTCAAGGGGATTCGCACGCTTGATTATGTATTGATGTTTGTGCCGATTGAGTCAGCATTTTTAGTGGCGATCGAGCATTCTCCAGAGTTAATAAAGCTCGCTTTAGACAACAATATTATGCTGGTTAGTCCAACCAATTTGCTGGTTGCATTGCGCACCATCAACAATATTTGGCAATACGAGTATCAGAATCAAAATGCGCAAAAAATTGCCACCCAAGCTGGCAAGCTATACGACAAATTCCATGGTTTTGTGGAAGACATGGAGAAGATCCGCCGCTCGGTAGATGCAGTCAGCAATCACGTTGATGCAGCTACCAATAAGCTGGTGAGTGGTAAAGGCAACTTGGTCCGTCAAATCGAACAGTTTAGAGTATTAGGCGTGCAGACCAATAAAAAGCTCAAGCAAGCGATGGTGGAAAAATCTTTAGAGGAAATCGATTTCGATAGTGAAGAAGCTGCGCAAAGCGACGCTGCAAAGGAAGAGTTAGAGAAAAGCAAATAGGAACAGGCCTATTTGCGATTCGACCGGACTAAAGAACTTCTCATCTGGCATTTGCTGCTACTTTCGTCATTCCCACTGTACTTAATGAGGACCTAATTTAACTCATGTCAAACATCTTTACTTAGTTAAAGTAAACCTCGGTTCACAAAGGGTCGGTACATACATCCATGTACGCTTGGCGTTATCGTCCCTGAAAACGGCATTTTGTTAATTATCCAGTGCTCAGGTTAATTATAGCCTTATAGCCTGCTTTAGCTTTGGAGCTCACAAACGACTGCAATTCAACTTCGCATCGTTCTTGTGTGTTTGTTTGATTTATAGAGCTAAGTTTAGAGTTGTCGATATTTAGTACATAAGTTAGTATAAATTTAATTATTCAATTATTTTCAAAGGCTTTTCTTTGGCTTACTGCCAACCAAATACATTTTTCTTAATCGTGTTTTTTACGTTTGTAAGTTGTCCTGTAGCTTACGGTGCAGATGACGTTAGTTTAGCTATCAATGAAATCCCTGATATTTTAGAAGAGAGCAAACCTGAAGGGGAATACGCATTACTGCTTTTTAAACTCCAACAGATGAGTAGCTTCGATCTAAAACCGACTTTTCTACCTATATCCCGTGCGGGCAAAATGTTTGATGAACACAAGGTCGATTGTTTGTTTCCCAGTAGCTTGAACGTATACGGCTCTAAAGGTGAAGCAATCCAAAGTTTGGCACTAAATACCGCGCATGCTTATTTGATCAGCCTAAAGCCTTTCGAAATGGACGCTTTGTTAATGTTACAAAAACCGCGGTACCGCATTGCCTATCGCCGAGGCAATACTTATGGCGGCACCTTAAATCGTCTAGAACATCACTCACTTGTTGCTGTGAATGACGACATGCAAAGTTTTGGCTTGCTTAGAAATGGCCGGGTAGACCATGTATTGACGTACATGCCAGATGCTCTTGTGTTATTGAAAGCGGAACCGGAGACACCATTTTATTATGATCGACAAAGACCATTTTATTCTCAAAATGACAGCATCGTTTGCCATGATAAGCCTGAGCTGAGAAGGTTCATTGATGAGCTAAATATGCACATTTTGCAACTGACGGAATCTGGAGAGCTTCAAACCCTTCTCGGCGAAATTCGCTTCGTACCTTAATCATTAAATGCTACCGCTTCTGTCATTGAAATTAACACAGCCGCCTATGTAAACACCCAAACCAGCTATTCCAGCAATGCTGCTCGCCTAATGGTTTTAGCGATGTTGCGCGGAATTACTACTAATACGCACAATGTTTAGATAGCAGTGCTGAGCTTGGTAAAAACGTTAATCGCTAGAGCCTTATTTTCCCTGACAATTCAATCGACTCAATCTTCTACTTTCACTGCCCACATATCATGCTCGTCTGCATGAATAATTTGTCCCCAAATGAGATCACCAGGGGCTACATCAAACTCATCGGTTAAGTGAACTAAGCCATCAATCTCGGGGGCATCTGCAAAACAACGTCCAACGGCGCCTTCGGACGTTACTTCGTCAATTAATATCTGGTATTCCAAACCGATCTTTTGTTGCAATTTTTGCGCACTTATTTGTGATTGTAGTGCCATAAAACGTTCAAAACGTTCCTGTTTAACATCTTCTGGGACAGGATCTGGCAAGTCGTTGGCTTTGGCGCCATCCACATCAGAGTATTTGAAACAGCCAACACGGTCCAGTTGGGCCACTTCAAGAAAGTCCAATAATTGTTGGAATTCTTCTTCGGTTTCACCGGGGAAGCCAACAATGAAGGTGGAACGAATGATCAACTGAGGACAGATTTCACGCCATTTTTGGATACGTTCTAATGTTTTTTCAGCCGCAGCGGGGCGTTTCATCAATTTCAGAATACGCGGGGTGGCGTGCTGAAAAGGAATATCCAAGTAAGGCAAAATTTTACCTTCGGCCATCAGTGGGATCACTTTATCAACCGAAGGGTAGGGATACACATAATGTAATCGCACCCAAATGCCCATTTCGCCCAATTTTTTGCATAGACCGAGCATGTCAGTTTTTACTGGCATGCCATCCCAGAAACCAGTTTGATATTTTACGTCAACCCCGTAGGCACTGGTATCCTGCGAAATCACAAGCAGTTCTTTTACTCCAGCGGCTTTTAGGCGTTTAGCTTCATCAAGTATTTCGCCCACAGGACGACTTACTAGGTCACCGCGCATAGACGGAATGATGCAGAAGGTACATCGGTGGTTGCAGCCTTCAGATATTTTTAAATAGGCGTAATGTTTCGGCGTTAGTTTGATCCCGTGATCTGGAACAAGCTGCATGAAAGGATTATGACTGGGTTTGGGTATTTGTTCGTGAACCTGCTCCACCACCGCTTCATAAGCATGGGGGCCTGTGATTGCTAACACGTTTGGATGCACCTCACGGATCTCGTCTTCTTTTACGCCCAAACAACCGGTAACTATGACTTTACCGTTCTCAGCCAATGCTTCGCCAATGGTATCTAGTGATTCTTGCACTGCGCTGTCTATAAAGCCACAGGTATTCACTATCACCAAATCAGCATCATTATAAGTCGGAACCACATCATAACCTTCAGTGCGTAATTGGGTTAAAATACGCTCTGAATCAACTAGATTTTTCGGGCAGCCGAGGCTAACAAAACCGATTCTCGCGGCATTGGTTTGCTTTTTCGGGGCATCTGACTCCAATATTTTAACTGGGGTCTCTAATGTGGTTGTTGCGTTCGGGGTAAAGGTTTCAACTGTCATAACATCTCTTAACAAGCAGCGGGTGCGTAATGGCGCAATTATACGGTATTTTTGCCATGCGTCGTAGTTTAAATCCAGTGTAAAAACCCGTTTTAAACGAGTTTTCAGCTTGAACTGGTGGCATTGTTGTTTTGACTAGGCAACGAAAGACGCTAACGAGAAAGCCTAATCACCTTGGGGCAGAGTTTTACAGTGCTCTGCCGTTTACTATTTTTCATTAATCTTGTGCGTGATGGTGTTAGGCTATACACTTTGATCGCAATGCGACTTGCAAAATAAAAGGTTCAAATACATTAAAAGAAGCCTAGTAATATGATTTGTAGATTCGATTTCGGATTACTCTTGACTACTATACGCAAGCAACTTCTGCTTACCGCGGCGATTTTGGGTGTCGCTTTTTCCGCTCATTCCCAAAACACTTCTGAGCTCGATAAGTTTATTCAAGAAGCTGTTATAAAACCTTACGATTGCCCCGAAGACGAATTCATTAGCAAGGTTAAACAATTTCTTGATCTTCCTAATCTGACCAAATTACAACGTCGGCAGTTGCGCGTTAGACACACCCACTGGCAGATTTGCGTGGGACAACACGAAGAAGCAAAACAAAGATTACAGACACTGTTGTCGGAAACTGAAAAATTGCCAGCAAGCGAAGACCTTGCTTATGCGAGTTATCAGTTGGGATTTATTTATGATCTGCAAGAGAATGAAAAACGCTGTGACTTATATCAGCAGACTCAAAAAATGGCCGAGGGCAAGTACAGTGACTTGTATTTGAGTGCAAGTATGGGGCTTATTACGGTTTGCAATACCGGTAATGACGAAGGGGTTAAGTTGGCTAAAATGTATGCCTTGTTAGAACCATACGCCGAGGCAAATGATAATGCGGCACTTGCACATATACATAATAATATAGGCCTATATTATGCGTCTCTTGGTCAGCACGTGCTCGCGGCGGAGCAGTATCAGAAATCTTACGAATTAGGATTTGATAGTTATACAGGATCTAACCAGCTTGCCACGTTAATCAGTGTTATTTCTTCACACATGGCCAGTGCTAATTTTGATCAGGCTTGGCAATCGATCGAGGAGTTTAAACGGGTAAATCTCAAAGTAGATACCGCTCTGTCAAATGTGTGGTTACATTTTGCTGAAGCAGGTTACCACTATCGTACGGGTAACATGCCTGGATTACGAGACAGTTTGGCCAAGTGGCGTGTCTATTTGGATGAGATCGATAGCACTATGTATAACGGACTATATCGTTGGTATAGCGCTGTCCCCTGTTTGGAAGAGAAAGACAAAGTGTGTTTACAGCAATTTTTACAAGCTGAAGAAAATGCCAGCGAAGGTTACAAAGCCTTTCTCAGTGGAAACAAGGACTACTTAAAATTTATGGTTGAGATCCAACTGTTGCTGGGGGATATTGATCAGGCCAAATTGATGTTTAGTAAATTTTCCGACGTTATGTTTCAAAAAGTTACCGAACAACAAGCATCTGGAAAGATCTTAGGAGTGGCTAATTTACACTCTCAAATCAATAGTTTGGAGTCGAGTCTGGAAGCCTCTAAGTCAAATAGAGTTAAACAAATTTGGGCGATTGCCAGCGCGTTGGTGCTGATTTTAGTGTTAGCTATATATTTTGTACGTAAAAAATACCTTGATAGTTTATCCTACGATCCCGTTACAGGTTTACTTAACGCTCATACTGTTCTGAATCAGATCAGGCAGGTCCCGGCGCCATCCAATGGGCATATAAATGCACTAGCGCTATTTGATCTTGGCAACTTTAGAGATGTAAATAGCCAAATTGGTGCAACAAGCAGTGATATTGTGTTGCAGCAAATTGCCATGGCGTTAAGCAAAGTTACTCGAGAACGGGACATTCTCGGCAGATTTGCACCAGAGCAATTTATTGTGTGCTTAACTGACACTGAAGAAAATTCCGCGAAATCGTTTTTCGAACGCATGCGTTATGCATTGGAAAATACGTTTGTGACTGAACAACAAAATCAAAATGTCAGTGTCCGGTCTAGCACCAGTATTTTCATATCAAGTGACGCCTTCCATGATCTTGATGAGATCTTAAACGAGATGCAGTTATCATTGGTGCGACAAACCGATAGCTAACTCGTTTGCAGTATTAACTTGCTCCTTGTATTTTCTACTTAATAGCTAATTTTAAAGGCTCTATGACTAGACTTTTGTTACCACTAAAGCATTATGATGAAGCGGGTAGGGTAAAACCTCCGCGTATATTTTGGTGGTGTGGTCTATTGTTGGCCAAGAGTTACTTTATTTTCGTACTTTCACTAAGTAATTTTCGCGATGCTGATGGACTTTTAGAGGTGTTTTACCCCCAGCAATCAGAATTGTATTTAGGATTTGGTATAGGTTTTGGTGCCGTTATAGCCATGGTGCTGGTTGCTTATCGTGAAAAATGGTGGAATACCAAATTGGTATTTATCAGCCACCTCATTAAGCCGCTGATGTTTATGACTCTCGCGTTGGATTTGCTTCACCAAGTTGAACTTGCACAAAAAAGTTATTGGCAATTCTCTTGGACAGTGGCGTTATTTGTTTGCCTTGACGTGATGATTTTCTACTATATTTTCACTAGTCGTCATATAAAAATAATGCTTAAAGACTGGCGTGTACACTAGGTACTCACCTGATATTAATTTATTACACCATAACACTCAGTTGAAAATCACCTTATTGCAAATTATTGTCGACCGCTTGCTGAAAGTAATTTTGCACGTGTATTTGGCTGTCGTTAACTAAGCGTTGGTAACAAATTCCAGCGAATGCATAAGACTTCCCTGAATATTCAAGCACAACATAAGGGGCGTCTTGATCCGACTCGTCGTAACGCCAATTGCCGCCCACCAGCGCTTTGAAAATCTCGCCAATATAGGCTCCATAAATATTGCAAATCGTAAATACAGCGTTGTCTTCAAGCGCTTGATCTTTGTATCTATGGATCCAACGTAAGATAACATCATCTACCACGCTAATGCTTTCGACTGAGCCATCTAATTCGATACCAAACTCGTCTTTTGTCGTTTCTATAGCGTTTTGGGCGCTGTCAGCCATTAATTGATTAAGCTCTTCTTGCGTCATCCGCATGTGTAATCTCCAACGGTATTCTTTGAATAAAGTGATTGTCGCTGTTATCGAAACATTTGTCGAATTTTAGCGTTTAAATCAATTGTTAAGCTTCATTGGGTTGTCTAATGAATGAGCCAATTTAAAGGGGCATTGTTGTTAACTAACCGACAATGTGTTGCACGCCAGCAAACTGGGAGTTGGATTACTTGCCTAAAAACTTATTAATTGCTCTGGATGCGGCAAAAAAGCCAAACGTTGCAGTGACAGCCACTGAAGCACCAAATCCGCTACTGCAATCGAGCCTACCGGTGGCCGTTTGATTGCCCTTTTGATGGCAGGTTGTGCCGTCAGCTTGCGGATAACGTAATTGTTCTGTGGAATAAACACAGTCAACTGCAAATCTTCGCTTAGGGTTTTTGCTAAAATTATACATCCGGCGCAATTGATTGCGTAACTTAGCGGCCAAGGGATCTTGGATGGTTTTACTTAAATCGCCTATTACAATTTGGCTTGGGTCGATTTGCCCGCCAGCACCACCGGTTGTGATGATTTTGATTTTTTGTCGCTTACAATGAGCAATCAATGATGCTTTGGCAGGAATGCTATCAATCGCGTCTATCACATAATCCATGTTGTTGGTGATCAGCTGTCCAACATTTTCAGTGGTGATAAAATCTTCAATGATGTTCACTTTGCATTGCGGGTTAATCTGCATTATCCGCTCAGCCATTACCTGTACTTTGGCTAATCCTATCGTGTTACTGAGTGCATGAATTTGCCGATTTGTATTGGTCGTGCAGATGTCATCAAGGTCAATTAAAGTGATTTGGCCAATGGCAGTGCGAGCTAGCGCCTCTGCCGCCCAAGTACCCACGCCACCAATGCCTACCACGCAAAAATGGCTATCACGTAGCCGTTGAGTGTCAGCAACACCATAGACACGCTCAGTTCCACCAAATCGTTGCTTATTTTCTACCGGATTAATTTCAGACATAGGTCAAGTATGGGTAAATATCGCTTATCAAAGGGCGCGAAGTATATCAAGATAGAAACATAATGATAATGACTGTTTACTAAATTGTTGGAATGGATAAATACGATGTAACTGTAATCGGCGCTGGCATAGTGGGTGTGGCCACTGCTTGTGAGATAAAACGGCGTTTTCCGTCACTTTCTGTGATGATCCTAGAAAAAGAAACGTCGCCCGCTATGCACCAAACAGGGCGAAATTCAGGAGTTATCCACGCCGGAGTTTATTATCAACCTGGCAGTCTTAAAGCGAGGTTTTGTCAACAAGGTCTTAAAGATACGATTGCTTTTTGTCGACAGCACGCGATTCCATTTCAACAGTGTGGCAAGTTGATAGTAGCCACTAATTCGTTGGAGCGTAAAAGATTACATGACCTTTATCAAAGGTGTGAACAAAATGACTTGAGTCCAACTTTGCTAAGCAAGTCGATGTTATTGAAAAAGTCGCCCAATACATTAGGTGAAGAAGCCATTTTCATTGCCCAAACAGGAATTGTGGACTACCAAACACTGACGACTGTAATGCTCAATGAATTCTTGCAACTTGGTGGGGATGTAACATTCAATTTTCCACTGATTAAGGTCGAGCAGTTACAAACTAGCTGCGACTTACTAAGTCACCATGCGCGGATTAATTCAGGATTTGTTATTAACTGTACCGGTGTCATGACCGATCGCATCGCTACCATGTTCGACCTTGAGCTGGATTTTAGGATAGTGCCATTTAAGGGCGAGTACTTTCAACTGCCTGCCAAGTATAATCAAATTATTGATCATCTTATATACCCTGTACCGGATCCCAGCTTGCCGTTTCTAGGGGTTCACCTGACTAAAATGATTGATGGGTCAGTGACAGTTGGCCCCAACGCCGTGCTGGCCGCTGCCAGAGAAGGTTACCACAAATTCGATTTTAACCTTACCGATATGGCCGCTTCGTTTACTTTCCCCGGTTTCTGGCGTTTACTCAATCGTCATAAAAGCAGTGTCTGGGGTGAGCTTAAAAGTTCGCTGTCAAAACGAGAATATCTAAAACAAGTGCACAAATATTGTCCGCAGATCAAATACCACGAATTGTTGCCATACCGCAGTGGAATTCGTGCTCAGGCCGTTGCCAAAGATGGCGCGCTCATTCATGATTTTAAATTTATCCAAACCAACACCAGTTTGCACGTGTGTAATGCACCTTCTCCTGCCGCAACCTCTGCGATACCGATCGCATCAGAGATTGTCAATCGCATTGAAAATCAACTTAATACACAGAATTAGCTGCATTAGAGGGATTTTATGCATCTATTAGTTGATTACTGGGGATAGCTTTTATAGCATGCGCACATTGATTTAACAGGAAGCCGCGTCTTTTAATTCGGGGCAAAAAGGAACAGCAAAATGAAACCAGTAATTATGGCCGGTGGCTCTGGCAGTCGACTTTGGCCAAAATCACGCGCCGCTTTACCTAAGCAGTTTTTGGCATTAACCAATGAGCAAACCATGTTGCAAAATACCATCAGCCGTTTGGATGGTTTAGATATGGAACCTGCCATAGTCATTTGTAACGAAGCTCATCGTTTTTTGGTGGCTGAGCAGCTGCGCCAGCAAGAACGTCAAAATGGCGGCATTTTGCTCGAGCCAGTTGGCCGCAATACGGCCCCTGCGATTGCATTGGCGGCATTGCACGCGCAATTAGGCGGTGAAGATCCGGTATTATTGGTGCTAGCAGCAGATCACCTTATCAAAGACTCATCTGCGTTTCACAAAGCCATTGGACACGCACAAGAGCTTGCGGAGCAAGGCAAACTAGTGACCTTTGGCATAGTGCCAGATAGCCCCCATACTGGCTATGGCTATATTCGAAAAGGTGAACAATTAGACCAAGCTGAAACTGGTTTTTCGGTGTCGCAATTTGTTGAAAAACCCGATTTGGCGACAGCCAAAAAATATGTCGATAACGGTGACTACTTTTGGAATAGCGGCATGTTCATGTTTAAAGCCAGCCGCTACCTTGAAGAGCTGGAAAAGTTTGCACCGGACATTTTGTCGGTTTGCAAGCAGGCGATTTCAGCTGAGTCACATGATTTAGATTTTGTTCGTATTGACGCTGAAATCTTTGCCAGTTGTCCAGATGATTCGGTGGATTATGCCGTCATGGAAAAAACCCAAGACGCTGCCATGGTGCCGCTTGATGCTGGCTGGAACGATGTCGGTAGTTGGTCATCGTTGTGGGAAACAGCTGAGAATAAAGACAAGAAGGGTAACGCAACCGTAGGTGATGTGATGCTGTGCAATGTCAACAACAGCTATATCAACGCCGAGCAGCGATTGATTGCTGTGGTTGGTCTAGATGATGTGGTCGTGGTAGAAACTAAAGATGCCATTTTGGTGGCGAATCGCCATAAAGTGCAAGACATCAAAACCATTGTGAATGAACTCAAAGCGCAGAACCGTCCTGAATTTGAATTTCACCGTGAAGTATTCAGACCTTGGGGAAGTTACGATTCCATCGATAACGGAGAGCGCTTTCAAGTAAAACGCATCACCGTGAATCCGGGGGAGAAGTTATCGGTACAAATGCATCATCATCGTGCTGAGCACTGGATAGTGGTTTCAGGTACTGCCAAAGTCACCAACGGTGAAGAAACCTTTTTAGTCACTGAAAATGAATCAACCTATATTCCGATTGGCGTAATTCATGCTCTCGAGAACCCAGGCAAGGTGCCATTAGAGCTTATTGAGGTCCAATCAGGCAGTTATTTAGGGGAAGACGATATTGTGCGCTTCTCGGATCGTTATGGACGAACAGAAGGTTAAAGAGGCTAAGCATGAAGATAAGTTGTTTTAAGGCTTACGATATTCGAGGGCGCTTACTTGAGCAACTCGACGAGAACGTTGCCTACCGAATCGGTCGCGCGTTTGCCCAGTATTTGTCAGCGAAAACCGTGGTTGTCGGTGGGGATGTGAGACACACCTCCCAGCCGTTAAAATTAGCACTGTGTGCAGGCCTAATTGACGGCGGCGCTACTGTGACTGATTTAGGTATGACCGGTACCGAAGAGATTTATTTCGCGACTAAACATTTAGGTGTAGACGGTGGGATAGAGGTTACTGCCAGCCACAACCCAATTGATTACAACGGCATGAAACTGGTGAAAGCCGACTCCAAACCCATCAGTGGCGATACAGGGTTGTTTGCAATTAAAGAAATTGCTGAACAATATGACCAACAAGACGTAGATAATCGCTTACAACATTACTCACATGAGCGAGCAACTGACGAGGCGTTTTTGCAAGGCCGCGGCAGTGTTGTCATCGAAAAGCTAAAGAGTTCTCAACAGTATCAACAGCAAAGTTGCATGCCAGACTACGTAGCACACATGTTAACTTACATTGATGTTGGAAAATTAAAACCGCTTAAGTTGGTAGTCAATGCGGGCAATGGTGCAGCAGGAAAAGCGTTAGACGCGATTGAAAATAAACTTAATGCACTAGGTGCGCCAATTGAATTTATCAAAGTGCATCATCAACCCGATGGTGATTTCCCCAACGGGATCCCTAATCCATTATTACCAGAGAGTCGCGCTGATACGGCAAAAGTCGTGATTGATAATAACGCCGATATGGGGATTGCATGGGACGGTGATTTTGATCGCTGTTTTTTGTTTGATGAGCAGGGTGATTTTGTTGAGGGTTATTACATTGTTGGCCTCTTAGCCAAAGCGTTCTTGGACAAAGACAGTCATAACAAAATAATTTATGACCCCAGAGTGTATTGGAACACCGAAGATATTGTTAAACAGGCTGGCGGTACTCCGATAAAAAGTAAAACGGGACATGCTTTTATCAAGGAGCGAATGCGCTCTGATGACGCGGTCTACGGTGGCGAGATGAGTGCACATCACTATTTCAGAGACTTTGCTTACTGTGATTCCGGTATGATCCCTTGGTTGTTAGTGGCAGAGTTATTATGCACATCAGGACAACCACTGTCTGAATTGGTGAAAGCACGCATTGCTGCTTTTCCATCCTCTGGTGAGATAAACAGTCTGTTAAAGGATGCCGATGCGGCATTGCAGCGAGTGATTGATACATACAAGTCCGACGCGATTGTTATAGATGACACTGATGGTGTGGGATTTGAGTTTGAAAATTGGCGATTTAATTTGCGCAAATCGAATACCGAACCGGTAATACGATTAAATGTTGAATCACGTGCAGACATTGCCTTGATGCAACAAAAAACCGCTGAACTATTGGCCATTATTCGCGCTTAATATCCGCTATTTTATGCATTGTCTTTGAGGCAGCGGATCATGAGCATTTCATGATTGCGCTGCCAGCTCATAACATAAAAGCAACTTAGCGATTTTGCAATACCAACCAAATCATCATTAAATGGCCACCAATAGTGACCGCAGTCAGTCGTACCCGCAATGAAATATACCAGCTAGGACTGTCCAACGTGCGCAGCTCAAATACCAGTATCAATAAAAATGCAATGCTCAGCACAATTAATGCTGCAAAAGGCGGCACGATAATTAAGCACAGCCAACCTATCAGACTGGGCAGCATCGACCAATAAAGCTGTTTGACCGGTTTGTTCTGGCTGATCCCTTCATGCCATAAAATGCCACCAAGAAAAGAAAGAATAATGGCGGAGTATTGCGTGAAGTAAGAAATCCCTTCGAAGTAAGAAACGTTTCCCCACAGTATATAAAACGGTAAAGCAATAAAGGGTATTAACCCTGCGTATCCTAGTATTCGGCTATGGTAATTAAGCATTGAATTGTCCTAAAGCGAAATAAAAATAGCGCCAATAGGCGCTATTTTTTAGACTAGAAAAAGTCTATTTTTTGATTGGGTTATATTTGCGTTGTACCTCACCGGTATACAACTGTCGAGGACGACCAATCTTCTGTCCTTTCTGACTAAGCATTTCATGCCAGTGAGAAATCCAACCAACGGTTCTTGCTAGTGCGAAGATACAGGTAAACATATTCGTCGGAATACCGATTGCTTTAAGAATAATGCCTGAATAAAAATCAACATTCGGGAATAGTTTTTTCTCAGCGAAGTAGGGGTCGCTAAGCGCAATCTTCTCTAACTCCATCGCTACGTTTAACAATGGATCATCGATGTTTAACTCTTCAAGTACTTCATGACAACTCTCACGCATTACCGTAGCGCGCGGGTCAAAGTTTTTATAAACACGGTGACCAAAGCCCATCAATCTGAATGAGTCATTCTTATCTTTAGCACGAGCGATAAATTCTGGAATTCGATCCACTGAGCCAATTTCTTGGAGCATATTTAAGCATGCTTCATTAGCGCCACCGTGAGCAGGTCCCCACAGAGAGGCCACACCAGCAGCAATACATGCGTATGGGTTAGCACCGGAAGAGCCAGCTAATCTGACCGTTGATGTCGATGCGTTTTGCTCATGATCGGCATGCAAAGTGAATATGCGATCCATAGCTCTGGCTACAGCTGGACTGATGACATAGTCTTCTGCCGGAACAGAAAACATCATGTTAAGGAAGTTTTCAGCATAAGAAAGGCTATTTTTGGGGTACACAAACGGTTGACCAATACTGTACTTGTAGCACATGGCGACAAGCGTAGGCATTTTTGCAACCAGTCGATACGCACTTCTAAGACGCTGTTCTGGATCAACTATGTCTAGATCATCATGGTAAAAACTGGCAAGCGCACCGACTGTGCCACAAAGCATCGCCATTGGGTGAGCGTCGCGTCTGAAACCGCGGAAGAAATTAGTCACTTGGTCATGCACCAATGTATGGTGGGTTATGGTGTTTTTAAAGTCTGCATATTCTTCAGAAGTCGGTGTCTTGTCATGCAACAGCATGTAGCACACTTCAATGTAATCTGCATCGCGGGCTAGCTCTTCAATTGAATAGCCACGGTGCAACAGTATTCCTTTCGCTCCATCGATAAAGGTAATTGACGACTCGCATGAACCAGTAGCCATAAAACCAGGATCAAAAGTGAAATACCCACTGGCGCCTAAAGCGCGAACATCTATTACATCATGTCCAGCAGTTCCCGATAGGATCGGAAGCTCTATTTCTTTATCACCTACTTTTAAAATGGCTTTCTGCTCTGCCATAAGATGTTCTCCTCAGACTAAATCTTTAGTCGTTAAGTAAAAATAAATTAACGACGACGAAAAAAAGTGTCGCTATTTGTACTGATAAAGTCCATTCAAGTCAATTTTAATGCATGAATGCTTAATATATATTCTGATTATGGACGTTCAGTATACGTTAAAAATGAAAACAACGATTTATCCTTTGTTAATAAAGAACAAAAATTGTAATTAATCAAAACGCTGGATATACTTTGACGCGTGAAATGAATAAAAATTGCTTAGTTGTTAAAGGTTTAATAGATGCTTTACAGGCCATTAACAATTGAACCAAAATCGCTTGACTGCGTATTCATTATAAAAAGGTTAAAGTGAACAACTTTAAAACACCAAAAGTATAATCCCTACGATAATACAGGCTCATAAAGTGAAAAAACAAAGACCAGTAAACCTGCAACTCAATACTATAAGTTTTCCACCTTCAGCTATCGTCTCTATTTTACACCGTGTTACGGGTGTGGCGATGTTCTTTGCTCTGATGTTTGTGATCTGGGCATGGGCTGTTTCAGTTAATTCTTTGGAGGGCTTCAATCATGTGCAAGAAGTCATGGCTGGACCCTTTGGCAAGTTTGTCGCCATAGGCACAATTTCAGCGCTGACTTATCACATACTTGGCGGACTTCGTCATGTAGTGATGGACTTCGGACATTGGGAAGAAATTAACTCTGGGAACAATAGCGCAGTAGCGACCATCGTTTTGTGGTTAGTACTAACAGTGGTAGTGGGGATCGTATTATGGTAACAAACCAAGCTAGTTTAAAACGTGATGGGGTACAAGACTATGTCACCCTTCGCGCAACAGCGTTAATCATCACGCTATTTTCTGCTTACATGACATATTTTTTTATTGTTACGCCTGAAGTGACATTTGCTGTTTGGAGAGACTTATTCTCTGGTATGTTCATGAAAGTTTTCACGCTCGCGACCCTGGTTGCCATCATGTTTCATGTACGCATCGGTCTCTGGCAAGTTTTGACAGATTATGTCAAAGCAGCAGCATTACGCGCAACGTTGCAATATATTCTTAATATAATTGCTTTCGTATACGTTGCAGTTGGTTTATTTGTTTTGTGGGGTGTTTAAGTGAGTATTCCAGTTCATGAGTTCGACGCAGTTGTTGTAGGTGCAGGTGGTGCAGGTATGCGCGCCGCGTTGCAAATTTCCGAGTCCGGAAAATCCTGCGCACTACTGTCTAAAGTGTTTCCAACCCGCTCACATACTGTTTCCGCTCAAGGTGGAATTACAGTGGCCCTGGGTAATGCCCATGAAGATAATTGGGAATGGCATATGTATGACACGGTCAAAGGCTCCGATTATATCGGTGACCAAGACGCGATTGAATATATGTGTAAAACAGGTCCTGAAGCCATTATCGAAATGGAGAACATGGGGTTACCTTTTTCACGCTTTGAAAATGGCAAAATCTATCAACGCCCATTTGGTGGTCAATCGCAAAACTTTGGTGGCGAGCAAGGTGCCAGAACAGCCGCTGCCGCTGACCGTACAGGTCACGCATTGCTGCATTTGCTTTATCAACAAAATGTAAAAAATAAAACCAAAGTGTTTAGCGAGTGGTATGCACTTGATTTGGTCAAAAATGCCGATGGTGATGTTGTAGGTTGCACCGCAATTGACATTGAGTCGGGTGAGGTCGTTTATTTCAAATCTAAAGCCGTGGTGTTAGCCACCGGTGGTGCTGGGCGTATTTACGCATCAACCACAAATGCTCACATCAACACTGGTGATGGCGTAGGCATGGCGTTGCGCGCAGGTGTGCCTGTGCAAGACATGGAAATGTGGCAGTTCCACCCAACTGGTATTGCAGGAGCCGGAACCTTGGTAACTGAAGGTTGTCGTGGTGAAGGCGGTTACCTGTTAAATAAAGACGGTGAACGTTTCATGGAACGTTACGCGCCTAATGCTAAAGACTTAGCTGGTCGTGATGTTGTAGCACGCTCGATGATGACTGAGATCAGAGAAGGTCGAGGATGTGAAGGTCCGTGGGGCACCCATATTAAACTGAAACTCGATCACTTAGGTAAAGAAGTGCTTGAGTCTCGCTTGCCCGGTATCCTTGAGTTATCCAGAACCTTTGCACACGTTGATCCGGTTAAAGAACCTATTCCTGTTATTCCAACTTGCCACTATATGATGGGTGGGATACCAACCAATGTTGATGGACAGGCAATAGGAATTGATAAAGACGGTAAAGAAAAACCCATCGGTGGATTATTTGCCTGTGGTGAGATCGCTTGCGTGTCGGTTCACGGCGCAAACCGCTTAGGCGGTAACTCACTGTTAGATTTAGTTGTATTTGGTCGCGCTACTGGTTTGCACCTTGGTAAAGCCATTGATCAAATCGAATCCAAAGATGCAACCCAAACTGAAATTGATCAAGCCTTAGTGCGCTTCAACCGTTGGGAAAGCTCTGAAGTAGGTAAAGGCGAAGACCCAGTACAAATCAAGAAAGATTTGCAAAAATGCATGCAGTTAAACTTCTCTGTATTTAGAGAAGGGGACGCGATGGCAGAGGGCTTGGCCGAGCTTAAAGAAATACGTCAACGTCTACAAAATGCCCGTTTAGACGATAAGAGTAGTGATTTTAATACTCAGCGAATTGAGTGTTTAGAATTAGATAACTTGATGGAAACGGCATATAGCACTGCAGTTGCTGCGAACTTCAGAACCGAAAGTCGTGGTGCGCACAGTCGCTTCGATTTCCCTGATCGCGATGATAGCAACTGGTTATGTCACTCAGTTTATTTGCCTGATTCAGAGTCTATGATTAAGCGTGATGTAAACATGACGCCTAAATTGCGTGAAGCTTTCGCACCGAAAGCCAGAACCTACTAATTGGAGTAACGACGATGCAACTTACTTTTTCTATTTATCGTTACAACCCAGACGTTGATAACGCGCCGAGAATGCAAGAATACAAGTTAGAAGTGGAAGAGGGCCAAGACATGATGGTGCTTGATGCACTTATCGCGTTAAAGGAAACCGATCCTACGCTATCATTCCGTCGTTCTTGCCGAGAGGGTGTGTGTGGTTCTGATGGCGTGAACATGAACGGTAAAAATGGCCTAGCGTGTATCACCCCTTTGTCTGCACTTGGCAAGGGTAAAATCACAGTTCGTCCATTACCAGGATTACCGGTAGTACGTGATTTGGTGGTTGATATGAGTCAGTTTTATACTCAATACGAGAAGATAAAGCCGTTCCTAATCAATGACGACAATCATCCGCCGGCAAGAGAATTTCTGCAATCACCGGAAGAACGCGCTAAGCTTGACGGACTTTATGAATGTATCTTGTGTGCATGTTGTTCAACATCATGCCCTTCATTCTGGTGGAACCCAGACAAATTTATTGGTCCTGCGGGATTGTTGCACGCCTATCGCTTTTTGATCGATAGTCGCGACACAGCAACCGATGAGCGCTTGAACGATCTGGATGATGCGTTTAGTGTGTTCAGATGCCACGGTATAATGAACTGTGTTAGTGTTTGTCCGAAAGGACTAAACCCGACCAAAGCAATCGGTCAGATTAAGTCTATGCTATTGCAGCGGGCTGTTTAGTAAAGTCATCTTGAATAAGCAATATTTAATTTGATTTCGAGTCTAAATAGCCATCCTAACAAGGGTGGCTTTTTTGCTTAAAAAAATGCACCAAAAGGGTTAAATTATACAGCCCTAATATTTATGGATATTGGTCAATGGCAGATATCCAGTTGTGAGCCTTACTTTTACAAGGGACAATAATGCAACAAAGCGTGATGAAAGCATGGTGGGACTCATCCCACATGGCTGGCGGCAACGCTGCTTATATAGAAGAACTCTATGAAGCCTATTTGGAAGACGCAAATAGCGTTTCGCAGCAATGGCGTAGCATTTTCGATAATTTACCTAAAGTCGAGGGTGTTGAACTAGACACCAATCACTCTGTAATCCGAGAACAATTCAAAGCAATGGCCGCACTTGGGCCTGCTGCCCGGGCTGGCGCTAGTCAGTCTGCGCCTGCTGCTGTAGGTGATGATAAGCAAGTTAAAGTGCTGCAACTTATTAATGCTTATCGTTTTCGAGGTCATCAACACGCTAATCTTGATCCGCTCGATTTGTGGAAGCAAGAACGTGTGAGAGATCTTGAACTGTCTCATCACTCTTTGGCAGAAAAAGATTTCGATACCCGCTTTAATGTTGGTTCGTATGCGATTGGCGAAGAATCAATGACGCTGAAAGACTTATTTGCGTCATTAAATCGTACCTATTGTGGTTCGATTGGTTCGGAATATATGCATATTACCGATACTGAGCAAAAACGTTGGTTGCAACAACGTATTGAATCGGTAGAAGCCAAACCACAAATTAGTCGTGATGAGAAAGTCAGTATTCTTAAAGGTCTTATTGCTGCCGATGGCATGGAGAAGTATCTAGGGGCCAAGTTTCCCGGCGCCAAACGCTTTTCATTAGAAGGTGGTGATTCATTAGTCCCCATGCTTAAAGGACTGATTAGTCATGCCGGCGCTCAAGGTGCCAAAGAAGTGGTAGTGGGCATGGCTCACCGTGGTCGCTTGAATGTATTGGTAAACGTACTTGGTAAAAACCCGTCGGTTTTATTTGATGAGTTTTCTGGCAAACATGACGAGAGTCTAGGCGCTGGCGACGTGAAATATCACGCCGGTTACTCGTCAGATTTCGCCACGCCAGGTGGTAATCTGCATCTTGCGCTGGCATTTAACCCATCTCACCTAGAGATCGTTAATCCTGTGGTGATGGGGTCTGTTAGAGCGCGATTAGATCGTCGCAATTGTCAGGACGGTTCAGCGGTACTGCCAATTACCATTCACGGTGATTCGGCGATTGCGGGTCAAGGTGTCGTACAAGAAACCTTTAACATGTCGCAGACTCGTGGTTTTCAGGTTGGCGGCACAGTGCGTATCGTTATCAACAACCAAGTTGGTTTTACGACCTCTAAAATAGAAGACACGCGTTCTACCCAATACTGTACTGATATCGCTAAAATGGTACAGGCGCCGATTTTTCATGTGAATTCGGATGATCCTGAAGCGGTATTGTTTGTTACTAAATTAGCGCTAGATTATCGTAATACCTTCAAACGTGATGTGGTGATCGACCTTGTTTGTTATCGCCGACACGGTCATAACGAAGCTGATGAGCCCAATGCTACTCAGCCATTGATGTACCAAAAAATTAAAAAACATCCTGTTCCTCGTTTAATCTACGCACAGCAATTGATTGCCGAAGGCGTCATTGAAGAGCATGAAGTAGAGAAACTGATCAGTGAATATCGCGCCGCTTTAGATCATGGCGCATGTGTGGTTGAAGAGTGGCGACCAATGACTGAACATTCAGTCGATTGGACACCGTATTTAGGTCACGATTGGGATGTCGAATACGACGCTACCATCAGTAAAGAAAGATTGATTGAATTAGGTAAGGCAATAACCAGTTACCCTGAAACACATCAATTGCAATCGCGAGTCAAGAAATTGTATGGCGACCGCGAAGCCATGGTTGCCGGTGAAAAATTACTCGACTGGGGGATGGCTGAAAATCTTGCCTACGCTGATATAGTCTCCCGCGGCACCGGCATTCGCATGACCGGCCAAGATTCGGGACGTGGTACCTTTTTCCATCGTCATGCGGTTATTCATAGTCAAGCCGATGGTCAAGACTATATGCCGCTGCAACACATCGACTCAGAGCAAGGGCGCATGGAGATATATGATTCTGTGCTGTCAGAAGCTGCGGTGGTTGCGTTTGAATTTGGTTATGCAACTGCGGAGCCAGGTACCCTAACCATTTGGGAAGCACAGTTTGGTGACTTCGCCAATGGCGCTCAGGTGGTGATTGATCAGTTCCTTAGTTCTGGCGAAGCTAAATGGGGACGGTTGTGTGGTTTAACCATGCTATTACCTCATGGTTATGAAGGGCAGGGGCCAGAGCATAGTTCTGCCAGACTTGAACGCTTCTTACAGATGTGCGCCGATCACAACTGGCAAGTGGTTGTTCCTTCTACGCCCGCGCAAGTCTTTAATATGCTCAGACGTCAGGCTATTCGTCCGATGCGTCGGCCATTAATCGTGATGTCTCCTAAATCACTGTTGCGTCATCCTTTGGCGGTGTCGAGTTTGGATGAATTAACCGACGGTATCTTCCATAATGTCATCGACGAAGTTGATGAGATTAAACCAGCAGATGTGAAGCGGGTGGTGATGTGTTCAGGAAAAGTCTATTACGACTTACTTGAACAAAGACGCAAAAACGAACAAACAGATGTTGCCATCGTGCGCATTGAACAATTGTACCCCTTCCCGCATGCGGAAATGGCGGAAACAGTTGTCAACAAATACAAGCACGTAAAAGATTGGGTATGGTGTCAAGAAGAGCCACAAAATCAGGGCGCTTGGTATTGTAGTCAGCACCATTTTTGGTCTTCAATCCCAGACGGCGCTAAATTGACTTATGCAGGAAGGGCAGCTTCGGCGTCACCTGCGGTTGGATATAATGCAATTCACAATCAGCAGCAAAAAGCGCTGGTTGACGATGCACTCACTTTATAATTAGGAACCAGTATGACAATAGAAATAAAAGTACCGGTGCTACCAGAATCAGTAGCTGATGCATCGATCGCCACTTGGCACGTTAAAGTAGGTGACAAAGTAGAACGAGATCAAAATCTCGTCGACATTGAAACCGACAAAGTCGTGCTCGAAGTCGTGTCTCCTGAAGAGGGAGTAATTACCGAAATATCCGATGCTGAAGGCGATACGGTTTTAGGCGAGCAAGTGATTGCAAAACTAGAAAAAGGCTCAGGCGCGTCGGCTGGAAAAAGTCAGGCGGCTCCAACTGCAAGTCAAACAACCAATTCAAGTTCAAAGGGTAAATCAGTGGAAATAAAAGTTCCTGTGCTGCCAGAGTCGGTAGCAGACGCAACAATTGCAACTTGGCATGTTCAGCCAGGTGAAGCCGTGTCTCGAGATCAAAACCTTGTTGATATCGAAACGGATAAAGTGGTGCTTGAAGTTGTTGCACCAGCAGACGGTTCTTTGAGCGAAATATTGGCTCAAGAGGGCGACACTGTTACCGCTGAACAAATCATTGCCAACTTCACCGAAGGCGCTGCAGGTTCAGCTCCGAGTGAATCAACAAAAGCTGAAGCTGAACCTGAGGCAAGCAACGATGATAACGATGCATTGAGTCCTTCAGTACGACGTTTGTTGGCTGAAAAAGGTGTCGATGCAGCAAATGTCAAAGGCTCCGGTAAAGGCGGTCGCATCACCAAAGAAGATGTGGAAAAACATCTTAAGAGCGGTGGCAGTGCGCCAGCGTCAAGTGCGCCTAAAGCAACGCAAGCGCCAGTTGTCCCTGCTGGTGAAAGAACTGAAAAACGTGTACCAATGACACGTCTGCGTAAAACCATTGCGAATCGACTGTTGGAAGCTAAAAATTCAACTGCAATGTTGACGACATTCAATGAAATAAACATGAAACCAATCATGGATTTGCGCAAGCAATACCAAGAAAGTTTTGAGAAGCGCCATGGCATTCGTTTGGGCTTTATGTCTTTCTACGTTAAAGCGGTTACTGAAGCATTAAAACGCTTCCCTGAAGTGAATGCGTCGATTGATGGTGACGACATCGTTTATCATAATTATTTTGATATTTCGATTGCTGTATCTACACCTCGTGGATTAGTTACGCCTGTTTTACGTGATTGTGATGCATTAGGCATGGCTGGCATTGAAAGTGGCATCAAATCCTTAGCGCTTAAAGGTCGCGACGGTAAATTGTCAATGGAAGAGATGCAAGGTGGCAACTTCACGATCACCAACGGTGGTGTGTTTGGCTCTTTGATGTCTACGCCTATTATCAATCCACCGCAAAGTGCGATATTGGGTATGCATAAGATCCAAGACCGCCCAATGGCAGTGAATGGTAAAGTGGAAATTTTACCGATGATGTATTTAGCAATGTCTTATGATCACCGTATCATTGATGGCAAGGAGTCTGTCGGATTCCTTGTGACAGTCAAAGAAATGCTTGAAGATCCGACTCGTTTACTTCTAGACGTGTAACATACTGATTTATCAGTTGGGTTTTCACAAAATAGATAGATGATAACGTCGTTATCATCTATCGGATCGCTCGTATTTATCCTATAATACGGGCACCTTAAATCAAGCTGCGTATCACGCGGCTTTTATCTTAATTAAAACGGATAGAAACACCATGAATTTGCATGAATATCAAGGTAAGCAGTTATTCAAAGAGTACGGCTTACCGGTTTCTGAGGGTTTTGCTGCAGATACTCCTCACGCAGCAGTTGAAGCTGCAGATCGAATTGGCGGCAGCGAATGGGTTGTTAAATGCCAAGTACACGCAGGCGGACGCGGTAAAGCCGGCGGTGTGAAATTGGTTAAAACCAAAGACGAAATTAAACAATTTGCACAAAAGTGGTTAGGTAAAAACTTGGTGACCTATCAAACAGATGAGAATGGTCAGCCTGTTAGCCGCATTTTGGTAGAATCTTGTACTGACATCGATCAGGAATTGTACTTAGGTGCAGTCGTTGATCGCGCTTCTCGTCGAATTGTATTCATGGCATCCACTGAAGGTGGTGTCGAGATTGAGAAAGTAGCTGAAGAAACGCCAGAAAAAATCCTGAAAGCTGAAGTGGATCCTTTGGTTGGTGCACAGCCTTACCAAGCGCGTGAAATTGCCTTTAAATTAGGTTTGAAAGGCGTTCAAATTAGACAGTTTTCCACCATTTTCATGGGTTTGGCGAAAATGTTTGAAGAGTTAGACGTTGCTCTAATTGAAGTTAACCCTTTGGTTATTAAAGCAGACGGCAACCTTCACTGTCTAGATGCTAAAGTTGCAATCGACAGCAACGCTATGTATCGCCAGCCTAAATTGCAAGACATGCATGATCCGTCTCAAGAAGATGCTCGTGAAGCTCAAGCGGCCAAGTGGGAACTTAACTATGTAGCATTAGATGGCAACATCGGCTGTATGGTTAACGGTGCTGGTTTAGCAATGGGTACGATGGACATTGTTAAATTACACGGTGGTAACCCAGCTAACTTCCTTGATGTTGGTGGTGGTGCAACTAAAGAGCGTGTTACAGAAGCATTCAAAATCATTCTTTCAGACGCTAACGTACAAGCTGTTTTCGTCAATATTTTCGGCGGCATTGTGCGTTGCGATATGATTGCCGAAGGTATCATTGGCGCGGTAGAAGAAGTGGGTGTAAATGTACCTGTTGTTGTGCGCCTTGAAGGTAACAACGCAGAGCTAGGTATTAAGACTCTTGAAGAGTGTGATTTAAATATTATTGCCGCAACTAGCCTAACTGACGGTGCTCAGAAAGTGGTTGCCGCCGCTGGAGGTGCAGCATGAGTGTACTAATTGACAAAAATACTAAGGTAATTTGCCAAGGTTTCACTGGTGGTCAGGGTACTTTCCACTCAGAACAAGCGATCGAATACGGTACGCAAATGGTTGGTGGTGTAACACCTGGAAAAGGTGGCACAACTCACCTTGGTTTGCCGGTATTTAACACGGTTCGTGAAGCGGTTGAAGGAACGGGCGCTACGGCTTCTGTTATTTATGTCCCAGCACCTTTCTGTAAAGATTCAATCATTGAAGCTGCCGATGCAGGCATCGAGTTGATCGTCTGTATTACCGAAGGTATTCCTACTATTGATATGCTTTACGTAAAAGAGTATATCGATCAAAAAGGTGTGCGCATGATTGGTCCCAACTGCCCTGGCGTGATCACGCCAGATGAGTGCAAAATTGGTATCATGCCTGGTCACATTCACAAAGCAGGTAAAGTAGGTATCGTATCTCGCTCTGGTACGCTAACGTATGAAGCAGTTAAGCAAACCACAGACGAAGGCTTCGGTCAGTCTACGTGTGTTGGTATCGGTGGTGATCCTATCCCAGGTTCAAACTTTATCGATATCTTGGCGCTGTTTGAGAAAGATCCAGCAACTGAAGCGATTGTGATGATCGGTGAAATTGGTGGAACAGCAGAAGAAGAAGCGGCGGAATTTATCAAGCATAACGTAACTAAACCTGTTGTGTCTTATATTGCTGGTGTTACTGCACCAGAAGGTAAGCGCATGGGACATGCCGGTGCAATTATCGCTGGCGGTAAAGGTACAGCTGACGACAAATTCAAAGCGCTAGAAGCGGCCGGTGTTAAAACCGTGCGTTCTTTGGCTGAAATTGGCAAAGGCTTACGTGAAATTACCGGCTGGTAATTGCACGACATTATGCAAAAACCCGCTTTATAGCGGGTTTTTTTATGTCTGCAGTTTAGGCTTTGGGTTAGCTGTATCCTCTTATTAGCCATAACAAAAGCAAGACTTTCCAGTAACAAATCATGAAGATAAAGCTAAGTAACCTGGACTCTGAATAAGAAGTGTCCCTCAATAACACCTTTTGTACGCTTATCTGCGTTGAGTCTTCTAGCAATAGGCTAGCTATTGCGTACCAAGACTCGCTTTTACTTATCCTCACTAACACTTTGAATTCATTATAAAATAGTTAATTGCCCGATACATCTTACCCTTCAGTTCAGGTTAAAGATTTGATTTGTGATGATAAACGGGTAGATTAACGCAATTGCAAAAGGGAGTAGTCAGCAAGGTGAGTCGTGGAACAATCTAAACATATCGTTATTCTCGGTGGTGGTACCGCAGGCTGGATGGCAGCGAATTTGTTTGCCAATCAGTGGGGCGCAAAGAATGTCAAAGTTACCTTGGTTGAATCACCTGACATCGGTATTGTAGGGGTAGGTGAGGGCTCAACACCCACCTTAAAGCGTTTTTTTGAAATGCTTAATATCGCTGAATCACAATGGATGCCGCGCTGTAACGCGACCTACAAAGTGAACATTCGTTTTGCCGATTGGAGCCCTGAATCAGGTATTGATAACTATAGTCACCCCTTCATTTGCCAAACTGACACCTTCACCCAAAAAGCACTTTTTGTTAATTCGCGTACCCGGCGCCTTGGCTTAGATACGCATGTTAAGCCTGATGATTTTCTATTAAACGGTATCTTGGCCCAACAAGGTAAAGGACCTGTGGCACCTGATAATTTTCCATTTGACATGGAGTATGGTTACCATTTTGACTCTCATTTATTGGGCGGTTTTTTAGCCGAACATGCTAAAACGCAAGGCGTTGAGCATATTCAGGCAAAAATTGCGCAAGTGACAAGACATCTAAATGGCGATATAGCCGCGCTGATAACGGATAAGGGAGAGCCAATAGAGGCCGACTTTTTCGTCGATTGCAGTGGTTTTGCTTCGGTACTGATGCAAAAAACCTTGGGTGTTAAGTTTACTCGTTTTAAAAACAACTTATTTAATGACCGGGCTGTGGTCATGCCCACACCTATGGATGAGCAAACCATCCCTGTCGAAACTCTTGCTACTGCCTTAAGTAATGGTTGGGCGTGGAAGATCCCGCTGACCAATCGATTTGGCAATGGCTATGTCTATAGCTCTGATTTTATTAGTGATGATCAAGCTGAGCGTGAGTTAAGAACACATCTTGGTACACTGGAAGATGCGCAACAGTGTCGTCATCTTAGCATGCGAGTGGGTCAGTTAGACCAACACTGGTCGCACAACTGCCTAGGTTTGGGCTTATCACAAGGGTTTATTGAACCCCTTGAGGCGACAGCGCTGCACCTTGTCCAGGTGGGGATTGAAATTTTTATGACTGAATTTGAGAAAGGCGAGTTTAGCGATAAATACCAATCCCAGTTTAATAAAACGATAAGCGAACGATTTGAACGGGTGCGAGACTATATAGTGGCACATTACAAACTCAATACCCGTAAAGACACTGATTACTGGCATGCTAATCGAGACAATCAACATCTGTCAGATTCGTTAATCCAACTCCTCAATGTTTGGTATAAGCGTGAAGATTTAGACGCTGAGATAAACCGTCAACAGCTCAACAGCCACTTCGGCACCATTTCTTGGCATTGTTTATTGGCTGGATACGGTGCCTTCCCTCCGCTTGCTGCCCAGCAACCGGGCAAAGGAGATTTGTATAAAGAGCAAAATATTGCGCAATTTAATCAACGCTGTGCGTTGAATTTTGCCAGTCATCAAGCCAATCTAGATGCATTGAAAAGCACTAATTCAGTTAAATCGTAACACCTTGTTAAGCGTGAATACGTATGCATCATACTGATCTAGTTAGGTTTAACCGTTAGACTTTGTGAATGGAACGTTAATAAATGTCATGCGGTGAAATTCTAATATGGTCAAAGTAGCTTGTGTTGCAGCGGTTAGTGTAATTATTTTAGGTTGCCATACAATGACTCAAAAACCTAGCTTCGAACCATCCCCTAACGCAGTAAAGCCTGTGGTGTATCAAGTCTTTACTCGCCTATTTGGCAATATGAAAAGCGCCAACATTCCGTGGGGCACAATTGCACAAAATGGTGTGGGTAAATTCAGTGACTTTAATCGGCAAGCACTGGCTGGTATAAAGGAATTGGGTGTGACTCACATATGGTATACCGGTGTACCACATCACGCTGTCATTGCCGATTACACTGAATATGATATTAGCGAAGATGATCCTGACGTGGTCAAAGGCCGCGCCGGATCACCTTACGCAGTAAAGGACTATTATTCAGTTAATCCGGATTTAGCCGACAACCCCGCAAATCGACTCGCCGAGTTTGAGCAGTTGATTACGCGCACTCACGCTGCCGGTATGAAAGTCATTATTGATATCGTGCCTAATCATGTAGCCCGCAATTATCAATCAGTTGCGAAGCCGGATGGCGTGGAAGATTTTGGCGCAACAGACAATACCGACGTTGAATATGCGCGGGATAATAATTTCTATTATATCCCCGGCAAGTCGTTTCGAGTGCCCGAAAGCGCAGTTCCTTTGGGAGGAGAAGAACACCCACTGGCTGATGGCCGTTTTTTTGAAACGCCAGCCAAATGGACGGGTAACGGTGCTCGACAAGCACAGCCTGATATCAACGACTGGTATGAAACCGTGAAGGTAAATTACGGTGTCAGGCCGGATGGCAGTTACGACTTTCCAACTTTACCTGATGATTTTCGTCATCGCGATTATCAGCAGCATGCGGCGTTTTGGGCCGGTAAATCTGTCCCTGATTCTTGGCTCAAGTTTGAACACATAGTGCATTATTGGCTCGACAAGGGGGTCGATGGCTTTCGTTACGACATGGCAGAAATGGTGCCGGTTGAATTTTGGAGCTATTTAAATTCATCGATAAAAAGTAAAAATCCTAACGCCTTTATTCTTGCCGAAGTATACAACCCAAGTTTATACCGAGATTATCTGCAACTAGCAAAAATGGACTACTTGTACGATAAAGTCGGGTTTTACGACGCTATTAAAGCAATCATTGGGCAGCGGCAAACTACCGATGCACTTGAAATAATCCAGACAAGCATGCAAGACATCGAGCACCACATGCTGCACTTTTTAGAAAATCATGATGAGCAGCGCATTGCTAGTCCAGAATTTGCAGGTGATGCCCAATGGGGCCAACCGGCGTTAGTCGTATCTTCACTTATCAGTACTTCACCTACGTTACTCTACTTTGGCCAAGAAGTGGGGGAAGACGGCAGTGAAAACGCCGGTTTTGGCCAGCCTTCTAGAACCTCAATATTTGATTATGTCGGTGTTCCAGCTCATCAGCGTTGGATGAACAACGGATTGTTTGACGGTGGGCAATTGACTGAAGAAGAAGCTTCGTTACGCGATTTTTATCAACAAGTACTTAATATATCGGCCCATCATCCTGCAATGGCGGGAGAGTACATGAGCTTACATTCAGCCAATCGTTTGACTCAGTCAGATTACGATGGCAGCCAGTTTGCGTTTGCCCGCTGGCTTGACGACTCATTACTGATAGTGGTTAGCAGCTTTGCTAGTAGTCACGCTAAATCATACAACCTTATTATTCCCGAAACCTTAGTATCCAAGCTTCACTTTGCTGATGGTCTTTTTCAAGGACGCGATTTATTGGCAGCTGGTGACTATCAACTGCATGTTGAACAAGGTGTCGGAAATATTCAGATTAATATTCAGGCTAAGTCTGCAATTGTCATTGAGTTTAAGGCTTTTGAAAAGTCTAATTTGAGGTAAATAATGCATCATTCACGCATGTTTTGTATCGCTATATGTGTTGTTCTCACATTAACGGGCACACTTGGTTGCCAACCGTCATCGCAGCAAGCAAACAACTCTGACGCTTCCGATGTTGTAAACGATACTTCAGTTCAAAACGATAAAGCTGACGTACAGAACCAGCAAAGTCCAACCCCATCGACAACCTCTACAGCGCAAGCTAATGTGCATATTCTACCGGTGGAATTTAAAGTGCCTGGGTTAGATCGCACGCGAAAAGTGCGTTTATATTTGCCTCCGGATTATGATAATGACACCGACTACTATCCGGTGCTTTATATGCACGACGGTCAAAACCTGTTCGATGATGCAACTTCTTTTGTGGGTGAGTGGCGTGTCGATGAGGCGTTAAACCAATTAGCAAAACAGCATAATTTCAAATTGATTGTGGTGGGCATAGATAACGGTGGAGATAAGCGTATTGTGGAGTTAGGTCCCTACGATCACGCTGAATATGGTCGCTCTGAAAGCAAGGCTTATCTCAATTTGATCATTGACGTGATAAAACCTTATATCGATACCCATTACCGCACGAAAGCGGATGTCACTAATACAGGCATTATGGGCAGTTCAATGGGAGGACTGTTTTCGCATTTTGCGATTTACACCAGACCTGATGTGTTCAGCAAAGCGGGCATTTATTCACCGTCGTTTTGGTATTCCGAACAAGTCTTTGCCTTAACGCAAGAAAACCCATTGCCTAAATCGGCAAAATTGGATTTTTTAGTCGGTACGAAAGAAGGTGATGGCATGGTGGCAGACACCAATAAAATGGTGAGACTTATCCAATCGCAACAGCATCCTGCGAAACATCTACGGTCTGAAGTAGTGGTAGACGCTGAGCACAATGAATCCTTTTGGGCGTCACGTTTCGCGCAAAGTGTATTGTGGCTTTTTCAATAATTCAGCTCCTAAAAACATGTCTTTCAAACATAACGATGGTGTTTGATGGTAAAGGATATCGCCGAGGTAACTCGATTACCGGCAATTTGACCTGAACTCTGGATAGCAGGTGTTGAGGGGGGGATTGTCGCGTGATCAGGGTGTTTACATGTCTTGTGTTAAATGTAATTTGTTGGTTAATGAATAAGGTAAATGGAAAGTTAATTTACCTTTAGGGCTGTTTATCTCATAAAACATCGAATAAATAATGAAATATGCGGCAAAACCAGGCGCAATTATAGGTGCTTGAAGAATCTATCAACTTCATAAAAAACAAAGGTTTGCGCAAATCAAATTGCGTTTCTATGAACAAAACACGAAATCATTGCTTTGAATACGTATGCACAAGATTGTGGAGAGTGTTAACACAGTTGTAACATGATGCGATCGTAAAAATCTGCTAGTTGGCTTTTCTATGGAAAGAGAAAAATTAGTCAGATCTATTAAAACTACAAACGGGAACGGGAAACACACATGAAAAAATTCAGACCCAGTTTGATCACAGTTGCCTTTATGGCCAGTGGTATGGCGCTGACCGGAGCCAATGCCTTTGCTCAGGAAACTGCCTCAGAGCAGCCTGAGAGTGCAGCGAGTGATCAAATTGAAAAAATCGAAGTAAAAGGTTTCAGTACCAGTCTTATCAAATCGTTAAACCAAAAGCGTTTTAGCGACACGGTCTCTGAACAATTATCCGCTGATGACTTAGGTGGATTGCCTGACGTTTCTATGGCTGACGCATTAACTCGTCTACCTGGGATATCTGCGGTACGTACCGGTGGACAAGCGGCCGAAATTAACATTCGTGGTCTATCAGGAGATTTTGTATTCTCTACGCTTAATGGCAGAGAGCAGGTCTCTACCAGCGGTTCCCGCTCTATCGAGTTCGATCAATACCCGTCAGAGTTAATCTCTTCTGCTGCGGTATACAAATCTCCTAAAGCGTCGCTCATTGAAGGCGGCGTTGCAGGCACAGTGGAGCTACAAACCGCCAGTCCACTGTCTATTTCGGAAGATTACAAGTTCAATATGAACGTACGTGGAATGTTCAATGATCGTGCCGGTGAAGTTTCTGACGCAGAAGAGTTCGGTCATCGAATCAGTTTTTCTTATCAAGCGAAATTCTTAGACGATACACTCGGCTTGGCGTTGGGTTATGCACGTTTATTCCAACCCAGTGTTTCAACCCAGTTTATCGGCTTAGCTTATGGTACAGAACGTGACGTAGACTTTTTGGAAGGCGATGAAGATAACTACGATCCTTCATCCAATATCCCTAAAGACCAACAGTGCATCGAATGCGAATTCGTCAGTGAAGGCTTCGAGATGCAGCACAAAGGTGGGGAAGAAACTCGCGACGGCTATATGGCTGCATTAGAGTGGGCACCAACCGATAATTTTGTATTAAAAGCAGATGCGTTTTATTCGCGCTTTGATTCTGAAGAATTCGCCCGTGGATTCAGGGTCAAACTTGAGCCTGGTACTGCCATTATATCTAACCCCGTAGTGCAAAATAACACGGTTATTGGTGGTACTTTTAGCCGCGGACCAGACTCATTTACTCGTGTTGAACTGGTAAATGATGACAACCAGGATTTTGATGAGATTGAAAACTTTGGTATTAATGCCGATTGGCAAGCCACTGATAATCTCAGCATGACCGCTGACTTTTCCTATTCAAAGGCAAAAAGTGAATTTAGAAATGGCTTGCTTTGGTCATTAGTTGGTGCCGATGATGACGAAGGTGTTGCGCGTTTTGATTCTGATGTTTCTATTTCGTATTTATTAAATGGCTTAGATCTACCGGATATTGGCTTTAGTCAATTTGATGCTTTCTCGGATATCGAGAATGTCTATGTGACTAAATACGGTATTTATCCGTACAAAAACGAAGACGAATTGTACGCTTATCGTTTAGATTTCAAATACGAATTAGACAACGCGTTTATTTCGTCAATTGAATTTGGCGCACGTTATTCTGATCGTACTTATTCAAACGATCGCTCAGTGTATGAGTACGGTAGTGATTCTTCATTTTCTTCTAGTCAACCACCGTTAGCCTTAAATGGCAATATGGCGTCTGTGGTGAACTGGGAAGGGGATTTTGGATATTTCCCAAGCTATCTGTCTATCGATCTAGATAAAGCACTGAATGCTTGGTTCCCAGAAGGGGCACCGCAACCTGTGCAAACTTGGGGTGCAGGACACCCTGGCGTTATCAATAGCCCTGGCGGCACCACTAACACCGCATGGTCAGTGCTAGAAAGTGGCGATGTATTCGAAAAAGTCACCTCTGCTTATGTCATGGCAAATATTGATACCGAGATTGGTGATTTACCGGTAACCGGTAATATTGGTGTTCGTCGAGTTGAAACAGAACAAGCCTCTACCTTTTTACAAGACGTGAGCCGCACCCTAGAGGTTGAAGGTGTCGATCCTGAAACGGGCGAAACGACAACGGTTGAAGTTGTAATGGGCGACCCTGCGCTAGGTGCGCAATTGATCACCGATGAAGTCGGATTAATTAACAACTTCTATCGACCTGAATTGTTAGTGGATAAATACACCGATTATTTACCCTCGTTAAACTTAAACTTTAAACTTACTGACCAAGATCAATTACGTTTTGCTGCAGCGAAAGTAATGGGCCGACCGCCAATTAATCGCTTGTTTGCAAACACTAACGTACGTGTGGCTGATGTCAACGCCACTATGGATCCTGATTCGGGTGAAATAACAGTAGACCGTGAAGCGGAATTATCAGGTAGTTCCACTAATAGCCCGTATTTACGTCCTTTCTATGCTAACCAGTACGATATCTCCTATGAGCATTATTTTGAAGATACTGACGGCGCTTTAGTGGTTGCCTTGTTTTATAAAGACATTAAATCCTTTATAAACGAATTTACCATTGACCCGTTTGACTTCTCTGCTAATGGATTTCAAGTACCAAGCTCAGTAGACGTTGCGGTGTTTTTAGATTCTGACGATCCTAATGCTGAAGCGGAACAAGCAACAGATGCAAACGGTGAACCCTTATTTATTACAGTCCCTACCACAAATGGACCATACAGCACGGCTGTGAATAATAAAGAAGGCGGTTATATTCGTGGTATAGAGCTAGCTTATACTCAAGTGTATAGCTTTTTACCGGCGCCTTTTGATGGTTTAGGGGTCAGTGCTAGCTATTCCTATACAGAGAGTGAAATACAGTTCCAAACTGATTTAGGTGGTCAAAATGTACCGCAGCAATTGCCAGGTTTGTCTAAAACCGTGGTTAATGGCACCTTGTTTTGGGAATACGAAGGGTTTGAAACTCGGGTAAACGTCAGATGGCGTGATGCTTTCGTTTCTAAACAGGTTGCAGTGAACGAACAGACCGTTAACTTTGATGATGAAATGATCATTGACTACCAAGCGTCATACGATATCAATGATAACTTGGGTGTTTTGTTTCAAATCAACAACCTCACGGATGCACCGACTAAGAGTTATTTTGGTCGTGAATCACAAACCGGCACCATTCAATATTTTGGAACCCAATACTTCCTTGGGGTGACGTACTCGCTATGAAATTAATAACTTTATTTACATCGAATCGTCGCTCTCAAAAGAAAATAACATTGGAGTATTTACCTATGTTTACTAATGTAAGAGCATCTTTAAACATGATGCTTATAGCAACTGCCTTAATTTTGGCTGGTTGTGGTGGTGCTGACGTGAAGTCCGGTAGCAATACATTGCTTACCTGTAGCGTCCCAAATGTACCTAATTCGACTGGAACTGAGTGTGTGGCACCGCCGCCAATTCAGTGTGATGCCCCCACGGTTCCTAATGAAACTAATGACGCCTGTGTTGTTGGCGCTGATCCTTCATTGCCGGCACCTGTGGCTACGCCAACTGCTGATCAAGCCGTGTTGTACTACAACCGTGCTGCAGTAGGGGCGGATAACTCATCAGGTGATCCATCGTATGAAGGCTATCGTCTGCATACCTGGAGCAACGACGCCTGTAATGCTTACGCAGATGCAGATACTGACTGGTCAAATGGTCGAGTTCACGATGGTGTCGATCCAAACTACGGTGCCTATTGGATTTTAGATTTGAAACCCGGTTACGCCGGTACACCGGGCGCTTGTGGTAATTTCATTATCCACATCGGTACTGATGATGCTGGTAAAGAAATGGGCGGTGGTGATAAAAGAATGCCGCTTTCTCAAGATGATCCAGACTTCGCACGCATGAACTTTACCTTCTCAGGTAATGAAACGGTGTTCGAATTCCCGATCATGTCTTTAGGTCCTCAAGCAGTTAAAATTGAAGGGCAAGCGGCGCATTGGCTAGATGCGAACACCTTGGTTTGGGATACTGATGAAGTCGTCGCTACGGTTAAATTGCATTATTCAGCCGCAGCGGATTTAAAAGCATCATTAGATTCAGGATTAAACGGCACAGCTGTTGAGCTAGTGGCGGTTGATTTGACTGAAGAGCAGGCGAGTATCGCTCCGCACTTAGCATCAATGAAAGCCTATCAAGGTGCTTGGACCAATGAAGAAGCAAAAGCCGTATTAAAAACGCAAGCTGTGTTGGGAGGCTACAATGCTGACGGCACTTTAGTTGCAGCAACGGGCATTCAATTGGCAAATGGTATCGACCAACTCTACACCACTGGTGATGAGGATGCCGACGAAGCCGCACTGGGACCTGTGTATGACGGTGATTCAATCACTGCAGCGCTTTGGGCGCCAACGGCTCAAAACGTGCAGTTAAAGCTATACAATGCAAATAAAACCTTGGCTTCAACTCAACCAATGGTAGAAGATCCTGCAACTGGTATTTGGACCTACACTGGTGGTGCTGAATTAGACCGTCAATTGTATCGTTATGAAGTGACGGTTTATCATCCAAAAGCCAAAGGCATTCAAGTATTGAATGTAACTGACCCTTACTCAGTGAGTCTGTCGACTAACAGTCGCTTCTCACAATTCGTTAATCTTGGTGATGAAGACTTAAAGCCTGAAGGCTGGGATACACATGAGATCCCAACTATCGCAAACTTTGAAGATGCGGTCATCTATGAAGGTCACATTCGTGATTTCAGTGTACGCGATGAGAGTACAACTGAGGCTAATCGTGGCAAATACTTGGCTTTCACTGAAGAAGGTTCATTGCCAGTTGAGCATTTACGCAAGTTGGCTGAAAAAGGTGTGACTCACTTCCACATGTTGCCTGCTAACGATATTGCCACTATTGAAGAAGACGTAACAAAAACCGTTGACCTTAATAGTACTTTTGCACAATTGTGTGCACTTAATCGCAATGCGGCTATGTGTAAAGACGCGTCAATCGATTCAAGCATGAAGCTGATTGATCTATACGAAAGTTTTGGTACAGGGGAAGGCAGTAAAGCACAGCAGCTAACCGAAGTTATGCGTGGTGTTGATCAGTTCAACTGGGGTTATGACCCTTATCACTTTAATGTGCCAGAAGGTAGTTATTCTTCTGATCCAGAAGGTGTTACTCGCATCAAAGAAATGCGCGCTATGAACATGGCGTTACACGGTCTTGGTTTACGAGTCGCCCTAGATGTGGTGTATAACCACACCAATGCGTCTGAGTTAAACAGCAAGTCTGTACTTGATAAAGTCGTACCGGGTTATTACCACCGATATGATGTTGAGTCGGGCGCGATTGTACGTGAAACCTGCTGTGACGACACCGAACCACGTAATGTGATGATGGAAAAGTTCATGGAAGATTCACTGAAATTGTGGGCTTCACAGTACAAATTCGATTCATTCCGCTTCGATATAATGAGTCAAGCGACTAAATCCACTATGGTGAGATTGTTTGAAGCCGTTAAAGAAGTCGATGCTGACACCTATTTCTATGGTGAAGGTTGGACCAAAACGGATCGCGGTTACGAGCAAGCCAATCAACAGAACATGGCCGGAACACAAATCGGTACCTTTAATGACCGTATTCGTGAAGCTGTGCGTCAAGGTAATATTTTCAAGCGTGAAGCGGACAATGCTTCTATGGGTGACCAAGATCGCGTGAAAATGAGCTTGGCCGGCACATTGACCAACTATATCCTGGAAGACTTCAATGGTGTTGCTTCTACTACAAGTAGTATTGGCGGCTATGCTACTGATCCAGCGGATATCATTAACTATGTATCAAAACATGATAATGAAACCTTGTGGGATAAATTCCAGTACGTGTTGCCTGAAGACTTAAGCTTAGCGCAAAGAGTCAGAGCGCAAAACGTGGCCGCGACCTTACCCTTGATGGCGCAAGGTATTCCATTTTTCCAAATGGGCGGCGATTTCCTTCGATCTAAATCAATGGATCGCAACACTTATGATGCAGGCGACTGGTTCAACTACGTCGATTTCACCATGCAGACCAATAACTGGGATGTAGGCTTACCATTAGCGCAAGACAATGCCGATAGCTGGGAAGTGGTGGAAACTTATTTTGCATCTCCTGAGCGTGCTGCAAGCATGACCGAGATTGAATTTGCATCTGCTGTGTTTGATGAGATGTTAAGCATTCGTGCTGACAGTCCATTGTTTAGATTAACGACTGGCGAAGCTATTATCGATAGAGTGGGCTTCCACAACATTGGTCGCCGTCAAACCAATGGTCTAATCGTTATGAGCATTGACGACGGTGTATCTGCCGATCCAGACATGCCTCGTGCAGATTTAGATCCACTCAATGACGCCATTGTGGTGGTAGTGAATACCAGTTATGAAGAGCAATCTCATACCGTTCCTACTGCGGCTGGCTTTGAATTGCATCTTACCCAGATGAACTCAATCGATCCTACCGTTAGAGGCGCAAGCTTTGTCGCTGGGGAAGGAGAAGGTACCTTTACGGTTCCGGCTTTAACCACCGCGGTGTTTGTGAAACCTCAATCTGGTGCGCAAGGTGAAGGCCTATCTGCATTAGCCACGTCAGGTGCGCCTGATGTTGTCCCTTACGGTAGCACTACCGTGTTCGTCCGTGGTGGTTTCAACGACTGGGGTGAAGGAAATGCAATGACGTATGCTGGTGATGGGGTTTATGAGTCAGTTATCGAGGTTGCTGCAGGGACGTATGAATTTAAAGTAGCGTCAGCAGATTGGTCGACGGTTGACTTTGGATCTGCTGATCAAGACGTTACCTTAGGTACAGAAAAAACCTTGTCGCGAGGTGGCTCTAACTTAAGAATCACATTGACTGAAGATGCCACATTGAAGTTTGTGATTGATGCATCTGACGGCGAAGCACCTGTCTTTAGTGTCGATAATGAAGAACCCTACTTTGGTACCACTGTATTTGTACGTGGTGGCATGAATGGTTGGGGTGAAGATGACCCCATGTCTTATGAAGTAGGTGGAATTTATTCCGCTACCCTAGACATCACAGCCGGTATTCATGAGTTTAAAATAGCGTCTGCCGATTGGTCTACTGTCGATTTCGGTAATGGTGACGCTGATAATACCGTGACCCTAGGTCAAGAGAAGTTGTTAGGTAGTAATAATAACCTTTCTATTACTTTGGACGATGGCCAATATAGCTTTATCTTCAACGCTTCAAACCTTGAAGAGCCTACAGTTACAGTGTTCTCTGCTCAATTCTTTGGTGACACGCCGGTATTTATCCGTGGTGGCATGAATGGTTGGGGTGAAGTAGATACCGTGAACTATGATGGTAATGGTGTGTACTCTGCTGATATCGCTATAGACGCCGGAAGTTACGAGTTTAAAGTTGCTTCAGCTGATTGGGCGACCTTCAACTTAGGTGGCGCTGAAGCGGGTACTAATGTGCCGCTAGACGCTCCTGTTGGCATGGTCCAAAACGGCGAAAACTTGTTGCTTGATATTCCAGCAACAGGCACCTATCGCTTTAAAGTCACAGGACCTGATCCTGCATCAGCAAAAGTGACGGTTTCGACGGTTGACTAAGTCAGTCGATGATTGATCAAAAGCCGCTCCTTGGAGCGGCTTTTTGTTTTCTAGGCTAAAGATAACACCGTAAAATTGAGGAGACGTTCTAATTTACAGGGGGATTTTGTCGGTAGTTCTAGCATGCTGAGCCTGAGTCAATTAGACTTAGCAAACAAAAATCATTAGTCAGAATTATGCCTAAAAAAAGCCATCGTACTTACGTTTTTTACCTTATCGCAATAGTCATACCGCTCGTTATCTTGCTATTAATTGAAGGTATCTTACGAGTTAGCAACTTTAGACCGCAGCAACCCTTGTTCATTGATGTAGCGGGTTTAGAGGGCTATTCGCAACCCAACCCACAAATTATTCAACGCTTTTTTGCGGACCCTGATAACGCGCCTGATGTTAGCCCTGATACACAATATTTCTTAACCCAAAAACCTGCAAACAGTCTGCGTATTGTGGTGCAAGGCGGATCAACTGCCGCTGGCTTTCCATACGGACGATGGGGTTCGCTGTCTGGCATGTTACTACAGCAATTTAAACGGCTATATCCAGACAAACACATCGAAATTATTAATACCGCGATGTCGTCCGTTAACAGTTATGCATTGTTGGATTTCGTTGATGAAATTATCGAAATTAAACCTGATATCGTACTTATTTACGCCGGTCACAATGAATATTTGGGGATCATGGGAGTTGGCTCTGCTTATGCGTCAAGGGGGGGACGAGCTGCAAACTTGCTTTACCTTAAAGTTAAGGATTTGAAATTATATCGCCTGGTTGAGTCAATTTATTACGCAGTTTTTGCCAGTCAACCAGAAGGCAATAGTGACAATCGATTGAATGAACGCACATTGATGGCACAAATAGCGAAAGACAAAGACATTCCTTTTCAAAGTGAACTATTTTATGCCGGCATTGAGCAGTTTAACGACAATATGGGATTAATTCTCGATGCCTATCAACAAGCTAATATCCCAGTCGTGCTCGGTGATTTAGCAAGCAATGAAAAAGACCAAATACCCTTTAGTGCGATTTCACAACTATCCACCGATGAAGTCCAAAAAATTGCATTAATGTCAGCCGACCAGCTTGCTAACAACATCCAACAACTTGAATTGAATATTGACACCGCGACGGTAGAGCAAAAGGCAAAATTGTATTTCTTGCTAGGGCATACCTATAAAGCGGCAGGAAGTAATAGCAAAGCCCAACCGGCGTTTACACTCGCCAGAGATTACGACGGCCTGCGCTTTCGTGCGCCGTCTGTGTTTAACCAAGTGTTGGCCAATTTAGCGGATACTTATCAGCTACCTCTAGCCCGCGTTCAACATACGCTTAGAGCTGATACCGATGATGGCATAATTGGTAGTAAACACATGTTGGAACATTTACACCCAAGCATACGGGGTTATTTTTTATTAGCAAAAGCCTATGTTGATGTCTTGCAAAACGAAGGCTTGTTGCCAAAGGTCGATGGTTATGACCCTGCGTTAAGTTGGCAAGAACAACCCGTTAGCCGAGCCGATGCTGCCTACGGTGAATTTAAAATTGCGCGCTTAACCGCCGATTACCCATTTACATCTGAACCGCGTGATGTGCCGATGCCCGAAGCGAATTCGATTGAAAACAAAATGTTGTTAGAAAGGCTCAAAGGGCGAGATTGGTTGACGATTAATCAAGCGTTATTAAAAATCTACCAACGGCAAAAAGATCTCTCTGAGGCGGCCAAAATTTCGGGGTTGTTGGCTGATGCGCTGCCCAATAATAGTGACGTAAATTATATAGCAGGTGTATTGTTTAAAAAGGCCAACAATATTCCGTTGTCGACCTATCATTTGCAACGGGCCGCATTTTTAAACGAAACCGATTTTCGCGTGCAACTCTCCTTAGCGCAAAATTATTTCTTAAATGGCGAGTTTTCCAAGAGTCTAACAATTCTTAATCGGGCTAAACAATCACAACCCAATAATGCCCAAATCGATCAATTTATACTGATGGTGACTCAGGCTAAAGATAAAGGGTGATGGAGTAAACCGTTATTGGGCACGGGGTTAACAGCAAAATAAGCGCTGGGCTAATTTGCCCAGCTCAATCTTTTTTCATAAGTTCTCGCTCTTAATGCGTTTCCTGTGGCTTTTAGTATTTTGATTGAGTTTTGATTAGCACTTTTATCAAAGGGCAGGGCATCCGCTAACAACAATTGGGTTTTTAGCATCATGAATACGTCGTTGTCTTGCATATACTGTTGCTGTGCTTGTTGAACCATTTGTAACCAATTAATTTTTTTCAGAAAAAAATCTTGCCCCAACTGTTGCTGCCAGTCTTGTGGTGGCGGCAGGGACAAAGGCGTGCGCTGTTTAACAAAGGGGTAATCGGTTTTCAGTTGCAGTACTTTGGCAAATCCGAAATATTCTTCTGAGGGTAATATCATCCGTTGTTGCCAAGCCAAGTTGGTTTCAATATCAGTCCAATCCGAGAATAGCTTGGCATGCTTCATGCCCTGATAAAATGCATCTGCAAGCAAGAAGTAGCCTTGTACGTTAGGATGCAAATGCTCCAGCATTAAGTTGTTGCCAACTATCCCATGTTGAGAGCGTTGTTCAAATCGTTGTTGTGCTTCAATCACGGTGGCATTTGTTGCTATTGCTTGGCGACGAATGATGTTGTTCATTGCCTCTGGTGCCCGGAACCGCAGTAAATCATTTTCTTTAGCCAGCGTCAGGTGCTTCTTGGCGTATTGAGCATCACCTACAGCATAAAACAAGCGCCCAACCTGGTAGTTTGCATCCGCAATGCCACTGCTCGCGACGGCATTCGATAATGCGTGGAGTTGCGATTGGTTTACCTTGTTCTGACGAATAGCCTGCATTGCCGTTTGGATCTTTTGCGCCATCATATCGGGAATAGCGGCGCTGGCAAAAGGCGGCTGGTCGAGTAAATTACTGGTTAAGGTAGCGATAAATACGGGGACATTGGCAGCTTGATATTTTTTCAAAATAATCGCTAAATTCTGTTCAAATTGCGCTAATCCGGCTTGATAGATGTCAGAGTCAAATTCGATGGTTTTATGCTTGGCTACCTTGGCCATAAACGTACGTGATTGTTGATTGTCAGCAGCAATTTTTGGATCCGCTGATGTATTCCATTTGGCATAAAGATTTTGCAGCAATTGGAAAATACGAAGTTCTTTTAATTTTAGAAACATCAAGGTGGATGACCTAGAGTTTGCGGCAGTATAGTTTGAGCCAACGCCCAGAATACCTAAAAATTCATTGTGGCCCATATAGAAAAGCACGGCATCAGGTTGCTGGGCAATGATCTCGTCGACCATATCCATATTAGTGTACGAGTTAACCGCCGCTAGTGCGGTATTGACGGTTTCAACGTACTTATCTGGAAATGTTTGCTTTAACCTATGGTCGAGCATACCCGCCACTGAAGCGCCAAAACCGTATGGGAAACCAGCCGCAGTCGAGCCTCCTTGCACAAAAACACGAAAGCCATCCTGTGGTTTGTGTTTACGAAAAAAATTTGCCTCTATAGTCACTGCGGGAACATCATCACTGTTCGGGAAATATCGTTTAACGATATCGGGTCTGGGTAACAGATATTCGGTGTCATTGGGATTTTCGATGAATAACGGATAGCTATGCCCGTAATTCGCTAGACATAGTGAAAATTCGATTATCGCAAAAAATAAAAAAGGAATAGATACCGCAATGGCTCTAAATAGCCAAACTTTCATTGTTTTCCCTAGGATCTAATGACCCAATTAGATTGATTTATTTGTGCATCCTGTCAACCTATAGCAATCGAGTTTGACCTTCAAGTTTGCATTCGTATTCAGTGTTAATTCAGCGCATTTTACCGCAACATGAAGTACTTTAATCTAAAGCGAAACGGTAGTATCAGGATGAAGCGAATACTGGGTATATCAGCCTATTATCATGACAGCGCAGCAACCGTTGTGGTTGACGGTAGTTTGCTCGCCGCCGCTCAAGAAGAGCGTTTCACTAGGCGTAAACATGATCCCCGTTTTCCGGCAAAAGCGATTGAATATTGTCTGTCCGCCGCAGAGTGTGATATCGAATCACTTGATGCGGTGATTTTCTATGATAAGCCGATGCTCAAATTTGAGCGCTTGTTAGAAACGTATTTGGCCAATGCGCCACGCGGCTTTTTATCATTTTTACGTGCTATGCCTATTTGGCTTAAAGAAAAGTTGTATCTAAAAAGTGTGTTGCGCCAAGAGCTGAGAACGTTGATCCACCAACAACGAGCGCGCATTAATCAAACCACTGTAGCAATTGAAAAAAAGCTTGAAAAGCGTCCTCAATTACCGCAATTGTTGTTCAGTGAACATCATCAATCTCACGCTGCATCGGCATTCTTCCCTAGTCCTTTTGAAAAGGCGGTGGTGCTCTGTCTCGACGGTGTGGGTGAGTGGGCAACCTCGTCAGCTTGGTTAGGTGAGGGTAATCAACTTACACCCTTGTGGGAGATCCAGTTTCCCCATTCATTGGGGCTATTGTATTCAGCCTTTACTTACTATTGCGGCTTTAGAGTCAATTCCGGCGAATATAAGCTTATGGGGTTGGCACCTTATGGGCGCCCAATTTTCGTGGATGTGATCAAGCAAAATCTGATATCCATCAACGAGGATGGCAGCTTTGCGTTAAACATGGCGTACTTTGATTATCCAGCTGGTGATCGCATGACTAATGCAGCTTTTGACGCACTGTTTGGCGGTCCTGCCAAACAAGCCGATAGCGAGATCACTCAAAAGGAGATGGATCTCGCCCGGTCGATTCAGGTGGTAACCGAAGAGGTCGTGTTGAAAATAGCACATTACGCTCATCAACAAACGGACTGTGACAATCTGTGTTTAGCCGGTGGTGTAGCGTTGAATTGTGTGGCCAATGGTCGAATTTTACGTGAGGGACCTTTTAAACAACTGTGGATCCAGCCCGCAGCGGGCGACGCCGGAGGCTCCTTAGGTGCAGCACTACTTGTTTGGCACGAATATTATAAGCAACCTCGTATTATCAAACACATTAACGATCAAGCAATTGATAGTATGCAAGGGGGCTATCTAGGGCCTGCCTATTCCAACGAAGACATCCAACACTATTTGGACACCCACTCTTACCCTTACGAATTTGTAGCGGACGAGAAGCTATTCCCTAGCGTTATTAAATTGATCGAACAGGGGCAGGTCGTCGGTTGGTTTCAAGATCGCATGGAGTTTGGGCCTCGGGCATTAGGCAATCGGTCTATTCTTGGCGATCCTAGAAATCAAAGCATGCAAAGCCAGATGAATCTGAAAATTAAGCAGCGGGAATCCTTTCGTCCTTTTGCTCCTGCCGTGTTAGTGGAAGATGTCCATGCGTATTTTGACATTCAGGAGGCTAGTCCTTACATGTTGCTAGTTGCGGATGTGCAACCGTCGCTCCGACTTGAAAAGAAAAGCGAACAGGCCTTTGGTATCGAGCAGCTGAATCAGGCGCGCTCGCAGATCCCAGCGGTTACCCATGTTGATTATTCAGCTCGGGTGCAAACGGTCGATAAACAGACCAATCCGAGATTTCATCGCCTATTAAGTGAATTTAAACAGCAAACAGGCACCAGTGTGCTCATAAATACTTCTTTTAATGTTAGAGGCGAGCCACCGGTATGTTCTCCTGCAGATGCCGTACGATGTTTTCTCGCCACTGAGATGGATGTCCTGGTAATGCAAAACTGTATTTTGTTAAAAAACCAGCAAAGCCAAGTGCACATTCAGGCGGCAAAACAGGTGACCTTTGAAAAAGATTAAAGGTACATTGAGCTGCCAGAACGAAACTGTTGTAAATTCACTAATTAGATTGATCAGTTTAAGGAATAATGACCGATGCTGACGCTACTTAAAAAGCACGATCATCAAGGACTCAGAGAGTTCTCAGTGACCATGATGTGGGTGTTCCCTTTGGTCTTTATGTTGCTATTGCCTTGGTTGTTTGAGCAACCCATTCCTTGGTGGCCAGCGATATTCAGCGGTTGTTTGGCGATTCTGTACTTTGTTTATCCAACTGGGTTGTATATTCCATATCGGATCTGGATGGCAATTGCGTCTGTGCTTGGTTGGGTAAATACCCGTCTCATATTAGGCATAGCGTTTTATTTGTTGATCCTGCCAATTGGTCTGGTGTTACGTCTATTCAAAAAGCTACAATATCAACATAAACCTGCGCAGCAGGACAGTTACTGGATTACCAGTGAGCCGCGCAAAGACAGCGTAAAGTTAAAGGATCCGTTCTAGTGGTTGAGTTTATTCAAGATCTGTGGGCATTTTTAAGAGTTCGCAAAAAAATATGGCTGTTGCCTATAGTGGTAGTCTTGGCCTTGTTGGGCGGATTAGTTGTAGCAACACAACAATCCTCATTAGCAACCTTCATTTATACGTTGTTTTAAACTCAAAACCTATGGTCAAAATACGTTTGAGATAGCACTGCGTTGGGAAAGTCATGAAAACAGTGGTTACAGGTGTTGCGTTATTTTTTCTCACCTTACTTTTAGCACTGATGGGCTATATTTTTGCAAATCAACAGCCAGACCACACAGTCGCTGAGTTGAGCGAGCGCTGGGCGAAACCACCATCTCAATTTATTGAGGTGGCGGGAATGCAAGTGCATTTGCGCGATGAGGGGAGCAGTGAGCGTTATCCACCTATTGTTCTTTTACATGGCACTAGCGCATCGTTACATACGTGGGATGGTTGGGTCGATGAGCTTAAAAATGATCACCGAGTGGTGCGCTTCGATTTACCTGCTTTTGGACTTACAGGCCCTGAGCCAAATAATGATTATCGGATTGAGAACTACGCAAAATTTGTGGTTGAAACGCTGGATAAATTGGGCCTTGAGAAAGTCATACTTGGCGGTAATTCGTTAGGTGGATATATCTCATGGGCAACAGCAGTTCTCTACCCTGAACGCGTTTCTCATCTGGTATTAGTTGACCCTAGTGGCTATCCGTTAGCGTCGAAATCTGTTCCCATTGCTTTCAAAATCGCGCAAACGCCAATTCTAAACTCCGTATTAAACGGATTTATGCCAAGGGCTTTGGTTAAAAGCAGTATCGAAGATGTCTATGGTGACCCTTCTTTAGTGACGGACGAATTGGTCGACCGTTATTTCGAGCTCAATACTCGCGAAGGTAATCGACAGGCGCTTAAGGCCAGATTCGAGCAAACTTCAGCGGGAGAAATGGCAAGAAGATCACATGAAATCGCCGTTCCAACGCTTATCATCTGGGGCGAAAAAGATGCGCTGATCCCACCCTCAACAGCAGTTCGTTTCCAACAAGATATTGCCAACACTAAGCTGGTGTTGTTTGAATCCTTAGGGCACGTACCTCATGAAGAGGATCCCATCAGTACAGTGAACGCCTTAAAAACGTTCTTGGCAGAGCAAAATTAGAAAAATTTAACCGACCCCTTTTTAATTTATTCCCAACCAACAGGGTGCGAATCTAATTGATAATAACGTATCCAGTCGTATTGAGTTTTCAATGGGTAAACATTGTGTTTTTTATTTCCGCCAAATTCATTTTGAATCGCATCTTTTGGGATCCAAAAGTTCATAAAAATATTAGTCGGATTGTCAGGTATGGGAGTAGGGTGTCTTTGTGGTGGTTTGCATTGGGGCTGACAATCAATATCGCTTTGTTTTAGTTCCTTCACCAGCTTGCCATCGACATACCAACGAATTGCATCTGGGACCCATTCAATTGCATATACGCGCCACTCATCGACCGGACCAACAACTATTTTATCTTCCCAGGCCCCATAATCCCGAGTGCGCCACCATTCCCAAGTGTTTCTACCATAAATTAAATTAGCTTGAAATTTGTCTGGTCGACCACCTTCGAGTTCAACATCAATTTCCTCCCATTCCTGCACGCCACTATTGGGTGCATGTCGATCAAAGTCATTGGAGTAGGTAAATAACGAGGAAATATAACCAGACGCTGTTGCGCGATTTGGCGCTCTCATGCGAGTTTCAATGCGGCCAAATTTTATCTTTTTATTGGCATGGGTACGAAGCTCGCCACAAGAAAAGTCATAGCCATTTTTTTGTTGTTGGTGATCGACTGACCAACTGGGTTTAATTGTTTCTTGGCTTACAATCAGTTCAAGCATGCCATTTACTACTTGTATACCTTGGTCTTGAAAGCGACAGTCTGCCTCTCCTCCAACTGCACCGTCCCCTTTTTTCCATATTGTAGGGTCAAAATCATCAAAACGTTCATCTATAATTAGGCTAAATCCGGCATATTGCCCCGTGTATTCAGGGTATGACGCTATGCTATCTTTTAACACATTGTTTGCCGTTTTAGGTGTGGCACAAGCGCACAGACTAACAATCAAAACGACAATAAATAGCGCCCAGAATTTCATCAAGAACCTCAAATATAAAAACGTTGGAAGTTGTAGCGCAAAGTAAATATAAAACGTATCTGCGCTGACTGTTAACAAGTACTCGAGTTAAAAACTATATAATAGTCTAACGGCATGAAATATGAAGCAGCTAATTAATGAATTGTTTTTGGCAAACCAATCTAACTTGAAACGTCAGGTCGCATAAGGTGCAATCAACTCAGCATTTGATGATTTTTTGAGCTGCAAACAAGTTAAATCATCACTAAGTTTCGTTTTATACATTATACTGCCAAAAATGTATTAATATTAACCACTTGCAAAACTATAAGTGTCAGTTAATTTTACATTTTAAGCCAGCTTGAATCTATTAAGTTTTCTATTTCATTGACTTTAAAGTGTTTTTTAATTGAGGTACGTATTTTGCAGTAGTATGCGGGAAAATTGCTAGCAAATAGTGCTAGCTTAAAATAATGTTCAAAGGAACCGATTAATGAAGTACGTTTCACGTAAAGCCAGCGTATTGCTTGCTGCTTTCTCTACCCTCGCATCTATATCAACCAGTGCCATCGCAAAACCCATTTATATGATTGAAAATTTAGGTACTGTCGGCGCCCCTCAAAGTAGCTCATCTGCAGTGGCATTAAATGAATCAGGTCAGGTAGTGGGTACATACACAAATGACAATGGTGATAATCAGGCATTTGTATGGGATGCACTAAATGGTATGCAAAGCCTCGGAACATTAGGTGGTAATTATTCTTCGGCAACGGATATAAACAACCACGGGCAAATTGTTGGTGTGACAGGTACCGCTGTTGAAGGTCAAGAATCTGGTTTCATTTATGAAAACGGCGTTATGAGCCAAATATTAGATCTGACACCAAGCCAAAGTGGAGCAATTAAAAGCTCAACGGCGAGAGGCATCAATGATGCAGGTCAAATCGTCGGAAGTCACAGCGAAGCGGTATATAACGATCAGTTTCAATATTTTGAGCCAGTCCATAAAGAGACCTTTTTAAAAACTGGGGATGATCTGCAACTCAGTGGCAGGCTCGATATAAACGAAGGTCCTTATTCAAGTGTTGACCATATTGGTGCTAACGCCCTCAATGAGAATGGAGATTACACCGGTTTAGCCTTTTCTGAGTTTAATGGCGGTAGCTTAGAAGTGTTCGTGAAAAGACGAAATCAAGACATTGTCGGTATAGGAAATTTAGGCGGTTTCGTAGGATTTGGCTTCGATATTAACGATAATGGCACTGTTGTTGGTCGCTCACGCTTAGAAGATCGAGAAGATGGCTATCACGCTTTTATTTATACTGACTTGCTTGGCATGATCGATATGAACGACGTATTTGGCTTTGAAAGCAGTAACCTGCGTAATATCAACAATAGTAATATGGCAGTAGGTTGGGGTAGTAACACGTTTGCTACTGTCGACCAAGAGCCAGTCTTTACCCCGTTTTTGTTTGATGTAGATGGTAACAAAACCTTTTTCTTAAATGATTTTCTCGATGTGGACAGCGATTTTGCGTCGTTAGATTTTGCTTACTCGATTAATGAAAATAACGATATTGTCGGTTACGGCACAACTAAGGACGGACATCAGCGCGCATTCTTGATGAGCTTTCAGGGTGAAGTACCCGAGCCATCAACCATTGCTTTGTTGATGAGTGCGATTTTAATGTTAGCAGCAAAGCGTAAATTCAACGCTAAATAACCTGAACACTGAATAAATAAGCACCTCTAAAAAATCAGTTAGAAAATGCCAAGGCGGAGTAAATTAATTACTCCGCCTTTTTTATTTGGCTAGTGCGGTATTATGTGGGATGAAACCTTTTGCCCATGTTTTTATGTAATGCTGAATTTGCTCAAGATTAACTTCATGAGTGGCGGCACTAGTCGCACCAATGGGCGGGAAACGACCATAGCCTGATAATAGACAATGCCAGGATACGGCGGGATAAAATTGACTGATACCTAAACCATCTAACAACGCAGTCACATCCCCACCTGCATCCCAGCAAGCTAATATTTGCTGTAGTTGGTCAGAAATATGGGGGTTATTACGATTGTCCATCCAATACTGCGTATCCGTTCGATTATTAACCTTGTAATGACAAACTATATAATCGCGTATCCCTTCAAATCTTGCCGATATTCTTTGATTAAACTCCGCCTGATGTTGTTGGCTAAATTTACCCGCCTCAAAAGCGCCTATGAAATTTTCTAACGTATCTTGTACAAGATGCAAAGCGGTCGCCTCTAGCGGCTCAATAAAACCTTGCGATAGTCCAACCGCCAGACAGTTTTTGTACCAATGCTGTGCAACTTGGCCGACGCGCATTTTTAGGTGTTTGGCGGGAACGTCTGCATCAAGTAAACCGAGTTTCTCACGCAGTTCCGTTTCTGCCGCGTCTGAACTTTGGTAACGCGAACTATAAACATAACCATTACCCGTGCGATGGGTGAGGGGGATCTCCCAGCTCCAACCATTGCTAAGCGCTGTAGATATGGTTTGCACCGACGTAGGTAAACTTGCCTCAGAAGGAAGCGCGATGGCGGCATCATTAAACAAGTTCGCAGAAAAATCGTGAAATGTGACCCCCAAAGTTTTTTGCAACAACACTCCACTAAATCCAGAGCAGTCAATAAACCAGTTTGCTTGATAGCGTTGCCCGTTCTCACTTACTAGTGCGTCTATGTCCCCTGAAAGGTGGCGTTCAACCTCCGTTATTTTCGCAGCAACGTGGTTCACGCCTTTTTCTACTGCCAGCTCTTTTAAGAATTCGCCTAATAAAGCAGAGTCAAAGTGATAACCATAGTTAATGGAGATGGGAAAACCGGTTTGGGTTTTAGGGCTTAATTTTTGCTTGGCTAAATAGGCTGAAAGGAAATAACGATCAGGACGAGGATCGACATCATGGCCCTGTCGTCGCAACATTGAGTTAATTAAAAATCCGGCTGCAGTTTGTCTATCTGGCATCGATGGGAAAGGATGAAAATAGGCCGAATATCCTTTGGCGCTAGACCAATGGTTAAATTGAATGCCATTTTTGTACGTTGCGTGACAACGGGGCATCCAGTCTGACTCAGCTAATCCTAAGGTATTAAAAAATTGTTTGAGGTGAGGCGTTGAGCCTTCTCCGACGCCAATAATATTGATTTCAGGGGATTCGATAAGGGTGATATCGAAACCTTTGGCGTGAAAAGCATGATGTAATAGGTTGGCGCTCATCCATCCTGCAGTGCCTCCACCTAAAATGATAATTGACTGTCTTTTCACGCTTCAATGGCCTATTTTGGGGCGTTAATTAGTTAACTAAATGCTAACACTCAGACGGTAAATTGAATAGTCGTTCAACGTCATACTCCTTTGTACCTCTGCTATCAATGGCGTGAATACGTATGCAGACATTTGTTAAGCCAATAAGCCAAAGGTAGACTCTGCCTATCTTTTTGTTAACGGTTGATTAACATGTGCGCTGCTAGCGTGGACGATACGTTAATGCGGCGGTTCAAACTCACATCAGGAACAGTTATGGCTTACTTAAAATGCGTCTTTAGCAAACTTTCTCGGGTTAATTGTTATTGCACCATCGCAGTTTGTTTAACATTCGTCTTTTGCGCCACGGCTTTCGCTCAACCCATCAAACATTTGCAACCTGCTTTTTGGTGGACAGGCATGGTTAACCCAAAGCTGCAGTTAATGGTACACGCTGACAATATCGCCACTTCCTCACCACAGCTATCCTATTCAGGGGTAACCATTGAATCTGTTCAACGAACGGATAATGAAAACTATCTTTTTATCAATTTGCTACTTGATAAAGATGTAAAACCCGGAATATTTGAGATTGCATTCAAGCATGGTGAAAAAACGATCTCTTCTTATACGTATGAGCTTAAAGCCCGCAAGCCAAACTCGGCGCAACGTCAGGGTTTTTCCAGCAAAGATGTCGTGTATCTCATCACGCCAGACCGTTTCGCCAATGGCGACCCAAGTAATGACAGCATCGATGGTTTAAAAGAAGGGGTTAATCGCCTGTCTAAAGGCGGACGACATGGTGGTGATTTACAAGGGATCATAGATAACTTGGACTACATAACAGACATGGGCTTCACGCAAATTTGGACGATGCCTATTATGGAGAATGACATGCAAACGCATTCTTATCATGGCTACTCCACTACAGATTACTATCGTGTCGATCCGCGCTATGGTAGTAATGAGCTTTATGTGGAATTGTCTGAAAAGGCCGCCGGTCAAGGCATTGGGATTATCCAAGATGTTATTTTAAATCACATTGGCTCAGAACATTGGTGGATGAAAGATAAGCCTAGTGCTGATTGGATAAATAATAACGGCGAGTTCTCGCCCACCAGTCATATGCGCGAATCACTGCACGATCCGCATGCGGTAAAAAGCGATATAACCCGTTTCAATGATGGTTGGTTTGTTCCCACTATGCCCGACCTCAACCAGCGCAATCCATTGTTAGCGACTTACCTTATTCAAAATTCGATTTGGTGGGTTGAATACGCACAGCTTTCTGGGTTGCGGGTGGATACCTACTCTTATTCAGACATGCGTTTTTTGTCTAACTGGACTCGTCAAATCATGCAAGAATATCCCAATCTAAATGTAGTTGGCGAAGAATGGTCAGTTAATCCGTCAATCACTTCATTTTGGCAAAAAGGTTCAGTACGTCACAGTGATTATCAATCTTGGTTACCTAGCGTTATGGACTTCCCCACGCAAGTGAAGTTGATTAATGCCTTGACCAAGCCTAAATCATGGGCAACTGGTTTACGAGAGTTGTATGAAAGCCTTGCAAGCGATTTTGTTTACGGTGACCCTTATAACTTAGTGGTTTTTGCTGATAATCACGACATGAGCCGAATTTTCTCTCAGCTTGATGAAGATCTTGATTTGTTCAAAATGGCCATGAGTTATGTGCTAACAACAAGAGGTATCCCGCAAGTATTTTATGGTACGGAGATCTTAATGGCCAACCCAGGAACTGAGGACCACGGCATAATTCGAAGTGATTTTCCAGGTGGATGGCAAGATGATAGCAGCAGTGGTTTTAGTGGTAAGGGATTGAGCGAACAACAAATTCAGATCCAAGGGTTTTTCCGCAAGTTGCTCAATTGGCGTAAAAGCAGTACCGCCATTACACAAGGGAAATTAGCACACTACACGCCGCAAAATGGTCTGTATGTATATTTCCGTTATACGCAAGAACAACGTGTCATGGTGATTTTAAATAAAAACGATTCCATAACTGACTTGCCCTTGGAACGTTATACAGAGATGTTAAATGGGGCAAAAACGGCTAAAAATGTGCTTACTGATCAGCACATTTCGTTGGGCCAAGCGTTATCAATCGCTGCTAAGAGCGCACTGATTTTAGAACTCCAATAACGATAAAACGATAATAAGAGAAACAACAATGCAAAAAACGCAACCGCAATTAAGCTATTGGCAAATCTGGAATGTCAGTTTTGGATTTTTGGGTGTGCAATTTGGCTTTGCTTTGCAAAATGCCAATATCAGCCGGATATTGTCAGATTTAGGCGCTGACTTACATTCACTTTCCCTGTTTTGGTTAGTTGCACCTATTATGGGGTTGTTAGTACAACCCTTAGTCGGCGCTGCCTCTGATCGCACTTGGAATAGAGTAGGGCGCAGAAAGCCGTATATTTTAGCGGGTGCGGTTGCTGCCGCATTGGGCATGTTTTTAATGCCTAACGCGCCACTGTTTGTTGCCTTTATTGTGCCTATGCTATTTGGCGCTATGATGTTGGCGTTGATGGATGCTGCTTTTAACGTCTGCTTCCAACCGTTTCGCGCTTTGGTGTCCGATATGGTGCCACCGGAGCAGCGTAACAAAGGCTACTCTGTTCAGTCATTGCTAATCAATATTGGTGCCGTGGTGGGTTCGATTTTACCCTTTGTATTGACCAATGTTGTTGGCTTGGAAAATACAGCGAAGGTAGGCGAGGTAGCTCCCTCAGTCACTTGGGCTTTTTACCTCGGTGCAACTGTCCTGTTGGGATCGGTGTTATGGACCGTATTTAGAACCAAAGAATATGCCCCAAAAGACTATTATGCATACAAGGGGTTAGATCCTGAAATCGTAATCAAAGCGCAAAGCGTTAAATTAAGCCTGTCCCAACGGTTGAATAACTTTTTCAAGCTGGTGCTAACGATGCCAAGCACCATGCGTCAATTAGCGGTAGTGCAGTTTTTCTCATGGTTTTCGTTATACATTATGTGGGTGTATACCACGCCTGCAATCACCCAACACATTTGGGGCGTTGAGCCTAAGTGGTTTGATCCTGCGTATCTCGCTTCGCTGAGCGAAGTACCTGCAAGCATATTGATTGCCAAGGGGGCTGCCGGCGATTGGGTAGGTATTCTATTTGCCGCGTACTCTTTATTTGCTGCGTTTTTCTCCATAGTGTTAGCAAAGTTAGCAGACCAATTTGGTCGAAAACTGATATATTCGGTGTCTTTGATGTTGGGTGGACTGGGCTACATTAGCTTTTTGTTTTTCCAAAATTCTGAGCTGGTGACGGTGAATCTTTTGATTACCCAAGTAACAGTGCCAACAGGTGCCGTTAATTTGATCTTACCCATGATAGGCGTGGGCATTGCTTGGGCGGCTATTTTGGCAATGCCCTATGCCATGCTAGCTGGCGCGCTGCCTGCTGATAAAACGGGGATCTATATGGGGATTTTCAACTTTACCATTGCCGTTCCTCAAATTGCTGCTGGGTTATTTTCAGGATGGATCTTAAGTTCCATTTTTGACGACCACGCCATCTATATCTTAATTTTGGCGGGGGTATCGATGATTCTAGCCAGTCTTTCGGTATTTTTCGTCAAAGAGTATCGTCAAGTCACCCATCTTGAAGAAGCCGCCTAATCAAATAAGGACATTCATTGGCACGCAAAGTTTGAATACGCTTTGCGGTCAATTGCGTGACTACTTAAAAACAGTAAAAAGCCGAGTCAAACTCGGCTTTTTATGTGCTTCTAAAAACCGACAACTTAGGCTTGATCTATGGCGCTTGCACCACAGGATTGACGGGTTATCACCTCAACTTGCATAAGCTTAGGTGCCACATCTTCACCATTGATAAGTGATAATAAGCTAGAGACTAGCAGCTCGCCGGCTAAACTGGTGTTTTGTGCCACAGTGGTCAGTGCAGGGTTAGTGAATCGTGAGACTGGAATATTGTCATAACCCACTACTGAAATATCATTTGGGATCGTTAAACCACTATCTTGGCAAGCTTGCATCGCTCCAATTGCGATAAGATCACTGGCACATAAAATGGCGTCTACATCGGTTGAATTTGCTAGTAATGTTTTGGTCGCCTCATAGCCGGAATTTTCAGTCGAAATGGCTTCGACTTGGTTATTTTTATTAATCTTAAGGCCGGCTTTTTTAATGGCATCTCGATGACCAAAATAACGCGCTTGAAATTCTGGAGCGTGCTTGTCGGCGCCACCAATAAAGGCGAAGTTTTTACGGCCCAGATTAATTAAATGCTGAGTGATATCGAATCCACCTTGATAATTGTCACAACCAATCGACACCCCTGGGTGATCTTTATCTGCCGCTCCCCAACGAACAAAGTGAGTTTGCTGTTCTTCCAGCTGAGATAATTTATTTTGGTAATCAACAAAGTCACCATAACCGAGCAAAATAATGCCATCCGCTTTATTGGTGTCTTCAAACTCAGCGTGCCAATCATCACTCATATTTTGAAATGATATTAACAGATCGTATCCAGCCAGCGCGCTTGCCTTGGTGATACTCCCCAACATTGATAGAAAGAACGGATTGATCAACGAGTCATCAGTAGTAGGGTCTTCAAATAACAATAATGCAATGGTTCTGCTTTGTTGTTGGCGAAGATTACTGGCATTTTTATCTACTTTGTAATTAAGTTCACGAGCAATTGCTTTGACTTTGTCTTTGGTCTCTTGATTGACCAGCGGACTGTCACGTAAAGCGCGAGAAACGGTCGATTGAGATACACCGGCTAAATGCGCGATATCAAACGAAGTGGCTTTTGATCTCATAAGGGTACTTTCAAAACTCATTAGTAAAGGTGAACGAATCGACTATGCAACTTAACCTGTCACCAAATTGAAAATAGACGTTTTATACCTCAGTTATACACCAGCTCTATTGTTAAATCTCGAATTAATTTTGTTTGCTAAGGGAGTTATGATGATTTGATTGCCCTTGTGAATCGAATTTCTTGCCCAATATTCAACACGCTTAATAGCGGTATTTATTTCGTTAAAAGCATTTTGCACTGACTACAAAGTGTTATAATGCTTCCTTTTTTCGCGTTCAAACTGACACAGAGGAATTCTTAATGGCCGAGACAGAAAGTCGTCCGACCAACTTTATACGTCAAATTATTGATAAAGATTTGCAATCTGGTTTGCACAGTAGTGTCACTACCCGCTTTCCACCTGAGCCTAATGGTTATTTGCATATTGGCCACGCCAAATCCATTTGTCTTAATTTCGGTATCGCTAAGGATTATCAGGGTAGCTGTAACTTGCGCTTCGATGATACTAATCCGGATAAAGAAGATATTGATTTCGTCAATTCCATAAAGGACGACGTGCAATGGTTAGGTTTTCAATGGAATGGACAAGAACGCTATTCTTCAGGTTACTTTGACCAGTTGCACGGTTATGCTGTGGAGCTAATTGAAAAAGGATTGGCTTATGTGGACTTTAGTTCGCAAGAGCAAATGCGCGAAATGCGTGGAACATTAAAAGAGCCTGGAACCAACAGTCCTTATAGAGATACCTCAGTTGAAACTAATTTAGCTGAGTTTGCCAAGATGACCGCAGGCGAATATACCGAAGGTCATTGCGTGTTGCGCTTAAAGATTGATATGACCTCTGCGTTTATGTGTATGCGTGATCCGGTCATTTATCGAGTGAAATTTGCCCATCATCACCAAACAGGTGATAAGTGGTGTGTTTATCCAATGTACGATTTTACCCATTGTATTTCTGATGCGATAGAAGGTATTACACACTCTCTATGCACCTTGGAGTTCCAAGACAATAGACGTTTATACGATTGGGTAATCGAACATATCAGTATTGATACGCAACCAAGGCAATATGAGTTTTCTCGATTGAACCTTGAATATACTGTTTTGAGTAAACGTAAATTGATTCAATTGGTTGACGAAAAACACGTATTTGGCTGGGATGATCCGAGAATGCCAACTATCGCTGGTTTACGCAGACGAGGTTATACACCCGAATCTGTGGTGGAGTTTTGTAAGCGCATTGGTGTTACCAAAATGGATAATATGGTCGAGATGAGCATGTTAGAAGCTTGTATTCGTGACGACCTAAATGCAAATGCCAGTCGCGCAATGGCGGTACTTGACCCGATTAAGTTGATCATTGAAAACTACCCAGATGACCAAGTTGAAAACTTAACTGCGCCTAATCATCCGAGTGATGAGAACAAAGGCACGCGGCAATTACCCTTTAGCAAAGAAATTTATATTGAAGCCGACGATTTTCGTGAAGAGGCCAATAAGAAATATAAGCGTTTAGTGCTAGGCAAAGAAGTGCGCTTGCGCAACGCTTATGTGGTCCGGGCCGATCGGATTGAAAAAGACGCCGACGGAAATGTCACAACCGTGTATTGTCATTATGATGAGCAGACCTTAGGTAAAGATCCTGCAGACGGCAGAAAAGTAAAAGGGGTCATTCATTGGGTAAGCGCCAGCCAGGGGTTACCGGCTGAAATCAGATTATACGATCGTCTTTTCACCGTGCCTAACCCTGCAGCTGAAGAAGACTTTGCAGCCTGTATTAATCCGCAATCACTGGTAATTAAACACGGTTTCGTCGAGCCAAGTTTAGCGGATGCAGAAATTGGAAATGCGCTGCAATTTGAGCGCACGGGCTATTTTTGCAAAGACAAAGACAGTCGAGAAGGTAGGTTAGTGTTTAATCGTACGGTTGGCCTGAGAGACACATGGACTAAAACCGACAATTAAACGTTAATTGTCATAATCAAAGGCCGCTTGTTCAGCGGCCTTTTTTGTCGCAAAGTAAAACTGTCGTTATGACTTTGGCTGGGCATGGAACGTTTTGCCATTTTCATGGCAACTATCGTTCGCCATTAAATACAAATAAAGTGGCATTATCTGTTCAGGGGTCTTGAGTGTGTTTGGATCTTCCGCAGGAAACGCTTTGGCACGCATAGTCGTGCGCGTACCACCGGGATTAAGACAATTGAATCTCAAGGTGGAATTTTGATATTCGTCAGCTAGAACCTGCATCATGCCTTCAGTAGCAAACTTTGAAATCGAATAGGTCCCCCAAAAAGCACGTCCTTGGCTGCCAACAGTTGATGTAGTAAATATGACAGATGCATGTGGCGCTAGTGACAATGCGTCTAACAGTGCTTGCGTCATGAGCATCTGGCTGGTCAGATTAACTTGCATGACTTTTAAAAACATCTCTTCGGTTATTTGTTTAAAGGGTTCAAGGTGCCCCAAAATGCTGGCATTGTGCAGTAACCCATCTAGTTTGCCGAATTGGTTAATGATGGTGGTTGCCATATCCTGATAATGTTTTTGCGTAGCGCCTTGCAAATCTAGCGGCACAATTGCCGGCTCTGGATAACCTAAGCCAACAATTTCATCGTACACCGCTTCTAACTTTTTCACAGTGCGGCCTAGCAAGATGACCGTAGCGCCGTGCTTTGCATAGGACAGCGCTGCGGCTTTCCCTATACCGTCACCGGCGCCGGTGACAAGAATCGTTTTGTTTTTTAACGCATTTAAAGGTACAGAATAATTGAGCATTGGCAAAGTTGAGTTAAACTAAAGGGACTAAATGTTATCATTTACCTGCATTATGAGGTATCCATTTCTTATTTGATTAACATAACAAAACCTTAACAAACCTTTGCAAATAGGTAACAAAGTCAATACTATGTTGGCAATGATAACTGGTCATACTTGTTAAATAGTGAGATTGGCGATGCTTTACACTAAGTTCGTTCAATTATCGTACATTTTATTAAGTATCAAAGATTTAATCGTATGTTGGGAGAAATAATGAAAAAACTGTTGATCAGCACAAGTATCGCTGCAGTGTTTGTGCTCGCTGGTTGCGGTGGCGGAGACGAACTTAAACAAATCCAAAAAGAGACACCTAAAACGGTGCCAGCTTCACGGATAGTGTTCGATCCTTCTAATGGCTTATTAAATGTGCCTAGTGATTTGTTTTTTGCGTTGGTTGAACAAACTGACGACGGAACGCTAGAGCTTCCTGATGAAGTTGAAGGGCAAATCGATGGAGGTACGCCAGACTTTGGTAATCCATCTGCTGCGTTAGGCGCGTTGGATGGTTGGTCAACTCAACATCCTTTTACGTTTTCGACTTCCCATCCTGCGGGCGTAACATTGGATGCTGCATCGGTTGCTGCTCCTAATGCGGTGAGAATATTTGAAGGCGCGATTGGCGGTGATTTAAATGATCCAGATTGCACCACCGCACCACCTATTACAGGCTGTAAGATCTATGAAGAACTTACCTTTGGCGTAGACTTTGTCACGCAAGCTAAAGATGATGATATCGCCGTTATTCCGTTAAAGCCGTTGAAAGAGTCAACCTCATATTACGTGGTTGTAACTAACTCAATTACTGCAGGTGGTCAGCCTCTAAAACCGTCCACTACTTATGAATTAGTGCGCCAAGATATTAACTCTTTGCCATTGGCGACTGATTCACAACGTGCATTGCAAGGCATTATCAATTCCTATGAAGCGGTAATTACTAGTCAAGGCGGCGTCAGCGCTGATTCAATTGTATTTTCATATACCTTTACAACTCAGTCTACAACGCAAATTGTAAATACGGTTAAACAGTTGCAAATTGGACCCTTCGCTCAAGCGTTACAAGCGGGTTTATCTCAGCAACAAGCAGCAGCTTACTTACCGGTAATTCCGGTAACTGAAGCACCTGTAGACACCGCATTTGATGTATTAGCTCCTACCTTGTTGGGCGCTGAGCAACTTGCTGGATTAACCGCTGTTGGTTTAAATACCTGTAATGGATTAATTGCCGCGGTTACTAATCCAGAGTCTCCATTGTTTCCAACTGCTGCTGCGGTGCTTCCTCAAGTGGGGGCATTTTGTGCCGCGCAAATGAAAGCGGGTACTATAGACTTACCTTACTATTTAAGTACTACTGATCCACTCAATGGCAGATGGACGGCGGCTTGTACTAATGGTTTAGCAATGCAAACCCTTGGTGCTGAGCAAATTGGCGCTTTGTTGGCTAATCAAACGATTACGACAGGTCCAAATAACGAGCTTTGTCAGGCGGCTTCTGGCGGTCAGCTAATGGACTTAGATATATCCAATTTGGGTATCAATGATCTTCGTCACGTGACCCGTTATAGTCCAATTCCGGCAAGACAGGGTCGTAACGATGATGGTACTGAAACCTTGCAAGTGCAGATTACGGTTCCAGATGTCAATGTAGTAAATTTACTGTCTGCACTACCTGGTTCAACGGTAAACCCTATTTCAAAACCTGAAAATGGTTGGCCAATCGTGATACTGCAACACGGTATTACCTCTAAGAAAGAAGATTTCTTAGCAGTAACTGGGGCGTTATCTATCGCCGGTTATGCCACAGTAGCTATTGATCATCCATTACATGGTAGCCGTGGGTTCACTGTTGATGAACGTGTAATAAATACCTCAACGGGTTTTGGTGGTTCTACAACCGACTATATGAATTTGGCATCGTTACTTACAACTCGTGATAATAATCGTCAAAGCATTGTGGATATCATGGGTCTCAGGTTAGGTTTAAATGCGGTAGTTGATACTACTGGCGGTAGTGTTGATTTGGACAGTAGCAAAGTTTCCTTTATCGGCCAGAGCTTAGGTTCTATATCCGGCATCGGTTCTGTTGCAATGTCGAATAAGTCATTCGGTGAAGGTAACCCTTTAGCTAACTTTGATTCTATGTACGAATTTGAATCAGCGGTGTTCAATGTTCCTGGTGGCGGTATTGCCGGATTCTTAATGGAATCAGCAAGCTTCGGTAATTTGATTAAAGGCTCTTTGCTAGCGGCTTCTTCGGCCGACTTCCAAGCGTTCTTGACTGCTTATGCAACCGAAAATCAAATCCCAGCGGAGCAAGCTCTTGCGCCTGCCTTTGTTGCCTTTGAAGCTACCTTGAACGCAACACAGTTAGAAGGTATCAATGACACGTTCGCGCAGTTTGTTTTTGCTGCTCAGACCATCACGGATGCTGCTGATCCAAATAACTACGCGGCATTGCTTGCTGAGAACAGTACCTTTATGTTCCACGAAGTGATTGGTGGCGGCACAAATGATAATGGCGACACAGCGTTGCCTGATCAGGTTATTCCTAATTCAACCGTTAAATCGCCGACCTTTGCTGGCACAGAGCCATTAGCTAAGTTTGCAGGTTTAACCGGTGTGTCAACAACGTCGCCGGGTAATGGCTTAGTTCGCTTCAATGCCGGTACGCACTCTTCACTGTTAAGTCCTGCAACGAGTCGGGCGACAACAGTAGAGATGCAGACTCAAGCGGCCGCGTTTTTGGCTACTGGCGGAACTATTGTGATAACTGATACGAGCGTTGTTGCAAACTAAACGCTGATTACAAATCGAAAAGGCCAAGTCTAAGACTTGGCCTTTTTTATGGATGTGAATTTTACAATGACTGGTTTTTGAGTGCCGTTTAATGACTTATAATGCCGCCACATCCTATTGACTAATAATAAGGAGTTAGAAATTTGGATTTTTTATTTGAATATGGGCTTTTTGCTGCCAAAGCTATCACACTGGTAGTTGCGATCCTTCTCACTATTGGGGGAATTGTGGCCTTGGCATCGAAACAAAAGAACGGCCCTGGACAGCTAGAGATTCAGTCGCTTTCCGAGCAAATTGATGAGCTGAAAGAACATTCTCAACAGTTGTTGCTGTCAAAAGAACAGTTAAAACAAAAACAAAAAGAACGTAAAAAACAGCTAAAAGAAGAAAAGAAAAATCAATCTAAAGAGGCTATTTCGGCTAAGCCTAATTTGTTTGTTGTGGACTTTAAAGGCTCTATGGATGCCCATGAAGTTGACAGTCTACGTGAAGAAGTGACGGCAATCTTATGCAGCGCCCAAGAAAAGGATGAAGTATTACTTCGACTTGAAAGTGGCGGTGGGGTTGTTCATGGTTATGGTTTAGCCGCTTCCCAATTACAGCGCCTTAAAGATAAGAAGATAAGGCTCACTGCATCGGTTGACAAAGTTGCGGCTAGTGGTGGGTATATGATGGCCTGCGTAGCAGATGAGGTACTCAGCGCCAAGTTTGCTATTATTGGTTCTATCGGTGTCATTGCGCAACTACCAAATTTCAATAAAGTATTGAAAAAGAATAATATCGAATTTGAACAACATACAGCCGGTGACTTTAAGCGCACATTGACGATGTTTGGTGAAAATACCGATCAAGGACGAGAGAAATTTAAGCAAGAGCTTGAAGAAGTGCATGTGATGTTTAAAGAATTTGTATCATCTCATCGTGCCGAGCTTGATATCGATAAAGTCGCAACGGGTGAATATTGGTATGGTGCTAAGGCCAAAGAGCTTGGATTGGTTGATGAAATTCAGACCTCTGATGATTTCTTATTGTCGAAACTTGATAGCCATAAAATTTATTCGGTGAAGTATGCCAAGAAAAAAGGCTTAGCCGAAAAGTTAGGTAAAGCGGTGTCGACGTCTATTGAAACAGCATTTGTTAAATTGTGGTCGAAAAGCCAAACGCTCAGCAAATAGTTAATTTCACAAATAAAAATAGCGACCTTAGGTCGCTATTTTTTTATCTGACATTAAAATTGCCGAATTAACTTAGTTAATTTCATCACCAACCACATTGGCGATTTACGTTTTGTTCATCTAACCACGTTTTCAGTGGGGCAAAATAATCGAGGATAGCTGTGGCATCCATCTTATCTTTTCCTGTCAGAGCTTTTAACGCTTGTTGCCAAGGTTGACTTTGCCCCATCTCGAGCATCGCATTGAGGGCTTTGCCAGCTTCTTGGCTGCCATAGATTGAACAGCGGTGAACAGGACCCGTATCGCCTGCAATGTCACACAAGGCTTTGTGGAATTGAAATTGTAAAACATGTGCTAAAAAGTAGCGAGTGTATGGCGTGTTAGCGGGAACATGGTACTTAGCTCCCGCATCGAACGCCTCTGCTGGTCTTGTGTTTGGTGCCATCAAGCCTTGATATTTTTCACGTAATTGCCACCATGCCGTATTGTATTGGTCTGGGGTGATCTCACCTGAAAACACCTTCCAGCGCCATTGATCTACCATCAATCCAAAGGGCACAAAAGCGATCTTATCTAAGGCTAACTTTAATAACATACCAATGTCATTTGACGCATCAGGAACAGTATCCACTAGACCTATTTCTTTTAAATACTTAGGCGTAATAGATAAGGCAATGGTATCGCCAATGGCTTCATGGAACCCATCATTAGCCGACCCTTGATACAAAAATGGCTGTTGATTGTAGGCTCGTTGATAATAATTGTGTCCTAATTCGTGATGGATTACGGCAAATTCTTCGCCGGTTTTTTGAATACACATCTTAATCCGCAGGTCATCTTTGCTATCTACGTTCCATGCCGATGCATGACACACAACATCTCTATCAGCCGGTTGACTAAATTGTGAACGTTGCCAAAAGGTATCGGGTAAAGGTGCAAAACCAAGTGACGAGAAAAAGGATTCGGCTTGCTTAACCATTCCCACTTCATCGTACTGATGATCTTCTAACGCTTGGGTTACGTCTATTACTTGTAATTCCTGCTTGGGTTTTACTATGTCGTAGATATTTCCCCACGTTTGCCCCCACATATTCCCTAACAGGTGAGCGGGAATGGGCTTATCTTGAGGTACAATCTCTTCGCCATATTGTTCTCCTAATTCAGCGCGTACGTGACAGTGAAGTGCTTCGTAGAACGGTTTAACTTGATCCCACAGTCGATCAAGCTCATTTGCAAAATCATCTGCGGGCATATCATAGCTGCCGCGCCATAATTCGCTTACGTCCTCTAAACCAAGTTCTTTAGCGCCCTCATTTGCTAAATTCGCTTGCTCTACAAAGAGCGGCTTCATTGGCGGAGAAACGGTGCGCCAGCCGTCCCACATTTCTAACAGTAATTCAGGGTCGCGAGAAGTGGCCATCATGTTCGACATTTCTGTCAGACGAAAACATTCCTGCTCTGTACGGCAATATTTTCCTGCACCATACATTCCTCCTAGATCAGAACCTAGCTGCGCTAAACGTGACGATTTGTCACTATCTGCGGGCGAGGGCATAACCAAGCTATTTCGTAAAAGATTAAGTTTTCTGCGCGTATCGGGATCAACGTCAATATGGTTAAATTTAGCGGACTCTTTGGCTAACTCTGATGCTCTTGCGCCATACTTTTCAGATAAATACGCAGTCACATCCGCAGTGTCTTTAATAATGTAAGTTTGATATGCCCACTCAGCTTTAGACGCAGGTAATTGCAGAGCTGCCAGCTCTTGTTCCGCTTCTAATACAAAGTGCTTTGCATCTTGTGCGGTTAAGGTGGTTTCTTTGCTTACAGAAGGTGAGGTGTTTTTATCTCCACATGCTGTGATCGATAAGGCTGCGCATACTAAAATGGCGCATTGATGTAACTTTCTCATGGATTTATACCTATATTAGAAAAACAAAAAACGGCACTGACGGCCGTTTTCATACGCTCTTTACGCTTCACATAAGTGACTAACGAGGGTGTTTCGACCCAGGGTTGCGTGCTTCAATTTTTTCGTTCCAAAATGCTTTCACTGAAAAGCCGTTGCTGTTAGCTGGCTTCTTTGCCTTCGCGGGCTTTTTGGCGGCAGGCTTTTTGTCGGCTTTTTTAGGCGCTGGTTTATCGGCTTTAGCTTCTGCTTTTTTAGGTGCAGATTTTTTGGCGGGTGCACTAGATGAACCTAATTCCGTCGTCATTTCTTCAAGTGCTGCTAACCGAACATTTTTGCCTCCATCAACACTATACCAACCACCTTTTGCTTCAATGGTCGGTTTTTTGCCGTGAGCGGCTTTATATGCTTGGGTAAAATTCTCGATAACTTGGTCTTTATCCAGTGTACTCATTGTTAGGTCTGCACCCTTTGTTGATTTATAATATTTGAATTAGTTGAGGGGCTTTTATACCGTGTTTTAAGAATAAAGTCTAATTTCGACTATTTTGTTTCAGAATATCGACAATTATGTAAAAAGGACGTCCAATGAGCGTGACCAATAGCAGATTACTAGATTACTTTGACCAGTTGTTAAAGCCTGAGAAAGTGAAAGATTATTGCCCAAATGGGCTGCAAGTTGAGGGTAAACAAGAAATTCGGCGCATTGTGACTGGGGTGACAGCATCTCAAGCATTAATAGACCGTGCAGTGGAAGTTCAAGCGGATGCCATATTTGTCCACCACGGCTTCTTTTGGCGGGGTGAAGACCCTTGTGTAAAGGGTATGAAGCGAAATCGAATAAAAACGTTATTGACCCATGACATAAACCTCTATGCCTATCATCTACCTTTGGATATTCACCCAGAACTGGGTAACAATGTGCAATTGGCAAAGCTGCTTGATATTCATGTTGAGGGGGGCCTGGAGCGCGATAACCCGTTGAGTGTTGCACTACAGGGCTGCGTAGATACCCCCATAAAAATCGATGAACTGGCGTCTAAATTGGACAAGGTATTAACCCGCAAGCCGCAAGTTATTTGCGGTGGAGAGCATTCGATCAAAACCATTGCGTGGTGCACCGGTGGCGGACAAAGTTACATTGAGTTAGCCGCTGAGCAGGGCATAGATGCGTTTATTAGTGGAGAAGTATCAGAACAAACCGTTCACACAGCGCGTGAAATGAACATACACTTCTTTGCAGCGGGTCATCATGCTACTGAGCGCTATGGTGCCAAAGCGGTAGGCGAGCATCTAGGCCAAACATTTGATGTTGACGTGCAATTTATCGATATCGACAATCCGGTTTAATCGAATAGGTGTTTAAACCATACCCAGGTATTACCCATCCATTCGTACCACCAACGCTCGAAGTGATAGATACTTTTTGCATTTAACACATAATAGCCCATATTCGGATAGTCAGACTCTCGCACTAGATGCTCTGTGGGGGCGGGAGTCGGCTCCAAACCTTGTTGCTTAAATAAGGTCACCGCGCGTTTCATATGAGTAGCGGATGTCACTAGTGCAAATGGTTTGCGGTCTAAGGTTTGTCGTAAATTTTGCGCCTCTTCGGCGGTATCTTTTGACTTCTCGACCTGAATAATGCGATTTTCCGATACCCCTAAAGCAATCAACAATTGTTTGGTCATGTAGGCGTTACTAAAAGCTTCTCTGCCAACATTGCCGGATGTCACAATTTTTGCCTGTGGATTAAACTGTAAAATACGCAGCGCTTCCATTGCTCGCACAGAAGAGCAAGGAGCCAGTTGCGAGGTTATGGGCAACGCACTGTCATTGATATGATTGCAACCAAGAACCACGATAAAGTCGACAGCTTGGGATTGATCGAATTGCGGGTAAAACCTTTCTAATGGTTTGAGCAATGTGTTGGATAGGGGAGCAAAAGACGTAACGGTAAGTGCAAACAACGCAATACTGAGACACGTTAAGCTTTTTCGATGATGTTGACGCAGCGCGAAAAACACCGCTAAACACAGGATTAGTATTATTATTGGCAATGGCATTACCAAAATACCGATAACCTTTTTAAAAATGAAAAAATCCACGTAGAATTGGCTCCCCAGTCAGCTACTAACAACACATCACTCTAACGAATGAAAGAATCTAAAGATCAAAGTTTTGATACATTGATGAATAAGTTTGCGCATAATATATATGGCTCGACTAAAGGCAAATTGCGGCATCAGGTTCTATTGCATCAAATGCGAAAGTATATCAACCTTGATCAAGGAGTGCTTGATATTATTGATGTCGGTGGCGGCACTGGGATCATGGCTAAAGAAATGCTCGATATGGGGCACCGCGTACTATTTAATGATATCTCAGCACAAGCAGTCGATTTTGCCAAACAAAGCTTGCAAGGTGCTGAAAATGTGCGCTTTGAACAACAAAACCTCAATCAACTGATGTTTTGCAAAGCGTTTGATTTAGTTATCTGTCATGCCGTTCTCGAATGGCTCGAAGAACCCTTTAATGCGATTGAAAAATTAATCCAGCTTGCTCGGCCGGGAGCCATGGTGTCCTTGAGTTTCTTCAACAAAGAAGCGCATCGATTTGGTAACATATTGTATGGTAATTTTGATTATGTTGATGCCGATATGCAAACAAAAAACACGGTTAGATTGAATCCCAATCGTGCTTTATCTCCGCATTTGGTTTTGCACAAACTCGCAGCTTTGCCGATTGAAATTATCGCAACATCAGGGATAAGGTGCTTCCATGACTATCTTAAGGATCGGGAAAAGCAACAACAGGAATTTGAACGCATTAAGCAATTAGAGCTCAATTATTGTGAAGATAATACCTATAAATGGTTGGGTAAATATTTTCACATCGTATTTCGGGTGATTTAGTTATTTATTTTGCGATTAATACCTAAATTAAACTAAAAATGTTGTTGAGTCGTGCTTATTTTGTTTGGCTAACGCTAGGTTAGATAAGGTGATAGTTGCTATTTGAGTAAGAGCTTCGTGGGTGAAAAAACCTTGGTGTCCAGTAACGAGCACGTTAGGAAAGCCAATTAAGCGGTCAAACATGTCATCTTGCATAATTTCCCAGGATTTATCTTCAAAGAATATGTCTGATTCCATCTCATAAACGTCTAATCCTAAGTAGCCAATCTTGTGCGTTTTAAGGCCGTTTATTATCGCTCGTGTATCCACCAAACCACCGCGTGATGTATTGATAAGCATCACGTTATCTTTCATTTGTGCAATGGTGTCCGCATTGATCATATGTTGGCTTTCTGGCGTCAATGGGCAATGCAAAGAGATAATGTCGGAGTGACTAAACAGGGTTTGTAAGCTGACAAATTCAACGTTTTTAGGTGCTTTCGTTGGAACGGTGGGATCACTACATAAAATTTTGCAGCCCAACCCAGATAATATTTTTGCGAGACAACGCCCGATTTTACCAAACCCAACGATACCCACTGTCTTACCATGGAAATTAAAGCCAATTAATCCGTCTAGACTAAAGTTGTTTTCCCTAACGCGGTTATAAGCTTTGTGAATTTTACGGTTGAGCGTCATCATCAACGCAATGGTGTGCTCAGCGACTGCTTCAGGGGAGTAGGCGGGTACTCTTGATACACTAATACCTGCCTGCTTGGCAGCATTAAGATCAACATTGTTAAATCCGGCGCACCTAAGAGCAATGTGTTTTACGCTCAGTTGTTTAAGCTGTGCAATAATAGATGCATCAAGGTGGTCATTAACAAAAACACAGATTGCTTGGTATCCAGCGCACAAAGAAACCGTTTGTGCGGAGAGTCTAGCTTCTTGAAAAGTTAGAACAAATTGACCGTCTTGATTATGTTTCGCAAAATAACGACGGTCATGGGCTTTACTACTAAATACCAAGATATTCATTTGTTCGTCCCTAGCATTACGTGGTTTAAAGTAGTTTCTCTATGTCTTTTTCCATTCCTTCGGGTTTGGTGTTTGGAGCATAGCGACCTACGACTTCACCTTTGCGATTAACTAAAAACTTAGTGAAATTCCATTTAATACTTTTGCTGCCAAGCAAGCCCGGTGCTTGTTGCTTGAGAAATTCATAAAGCGCTGAAGTACCATCACCATTAACCTCTGACTTTTTAAATAAGGGAAATGAAATATTAAAGTTTAAGGTACAAAACTGTTCTATTTCGGTGTCTGAGCCAGGCTCTTGATGACCAAACTGATCACATGGAAAACCTAATACTTCAAATCCGCGATCTTTAAATTTCTCTCTCAACGACTGTAAACCATCGTATTGTGGCGTAAATCCACATTTACTCGCTGTGTTGACGATCAGTAAAACTTGATTTTCATAATCAGACAATGATTTTACTTCGCCATTGTTCAAGGGCATTTCAAAATCGTATATGGTTTTTGACATAGCGTGTTATCTCGATATTGTGTAAATTACAAAGGAAGGTGGGAACAACTCCCAGACATAATGCTAACTATGGCGTTATTTGTCAGGGAAACAAGCGAAACTTACTAATAAATGCCGTTAAAGGCACAAATATACTGAGTATCAGAGTAAGTGTTGCTAGAAAGTGTTGTAAATTTAGTTTTTTATTAACAACCAAGGGTTTAGAAATAAATGGATACCCTTAGAAGGGGCAACAAAACGAACCGCTTTAGATAAGCGGTTCATAATTCCATTGATGCCCTTCATAGTAGATTTTCGCTTTTGCATATTCACGCTCAGCGCGCCATGTACGATTGTTAAGTTTAACGATGACGCCAGCATACAAGCGTTTATTAGCAATCAATTTGATATCTTGTTGATAATCATCTTTTGCCTGCTTCATTTGCTCTGCTTTAACTTCTAACCACTCCATTAATTGCGTTTCGCTTTTTAATAACTCTTCTGCTTCTTCAAATTTTCTGCGCAATTCAGGATGTATTTTCTTACTGCGGATCAAGGCGAATTTGTCTTGATGACGATTATTATTATCACGAATTTGTTGTAGTAATTCTTCTACCGTATCTTTTCGCTCTAATAACAAATTAAAGCCGGGGCTAAAATCTATATTTAAGTGACTTCCAGATACTGCGCCAAGGGTACCGGCATTAATGGTTGAGTTACACTGCACATCACAAGCAAATAAGTTGCCATTAGGTTTATCGACTGGGCCTACTGTGACACCTCCGCCACAGGCAATATTACTGTAAGCCAATTGCCGTCCAATAGTGACATTGCCTTTGCACTTGATATTCAATCCTTGCCCATGTTGAACGTGGATGCTGCCTTCTGCTACAAGCTTGGAACTAAACTCGGTACTGTTCTCGTTGACCTTACCCATAGCACCTTCGGTAATGATAATGTCACCACCGGCGATGATCGTAGCCGACTCGACAAAGCCATTGATAGTGACGTCACCGGTCGCTTCGATTAACATTTTTTCAGTAACATCACCGTTAACCAATACGGCGCCATCATATTTGATATTACCGGTACCTACATTTATGCCTTTGCATATAAAAGTATCGTCGACCCACATTTTGTCGTTTTGAAATTTGGGCATGCCGGTGATAGCGGCTAAAAATAAATTCTCGTCTGAAGGGCTGATTTTGACGCCATCGCCTGGTCGAAACTTAATCCATGCGCCTGGCTTTGCTTCTAACTTCTGGCCGGTCACTGTATAGCCGTGGCGTCCATTAGTGGGGGGCTTGCGGCGTAGAATCTCTGTGTCCATTTTGACACAAATAACATCCCCTAAATTGCGCATGTCCACGCGCGTAGAGCTTGATGATTGTGGTTTTAATATACGTTCTAGTGCATTAGGAACCAGTGGTTGTAATTTTGACTCACGTCCATTTCTAGGCGGGAGTCCTTTGGCGACTAAATCTTCTATAACGTCACCAGGCTTTGCTTCTTTTGCTGCATTAGCCATCTTATGAATACGCTTTGAACTTAAACCGCGCTTAATTTCTTTGTCTTTAGCTAAGTTAAATAGTTCTTTGGCTGAAGGGGAGTGACCTCCAAAGGCTGCAGTAATGCTAAGCCTAGCCACCATATCGTTATCTTGCACACGGAATTTCACTATTGCGTCTTTCTTTTCGGCAATCGTTTCAGTAATTACTTGGCCACTTTTTTCTTTTACTGCTTTTGCGAATTGATTATACGCATTGGTTAAATTGTCTTCGGACAACTCGAATTTACTGTACGGGCTTGCAGCAAAGAGTTTAGAAAGTGTTTTTATATCCAACTTCCCGGTTACTTCGCTAGATTTAATGACTACATCGAGGAAAGTTTGTGATCCATCAAGTTGGAAATCGACACCTTTCATTCACACCACCTATTTATCACCTTCTAAACTGCATAGTACTGTATCGACCTTTTGTTAAAAAGGCTTACTTTTTTAACGAACTTACAAACTTTCTGAATATTGCAGCAGTGCTCTGATAATGGCAAGCTTCTGTGGATTATGCTGATGCTCTTGCGCAAGCTGTTCTAATAACATCAAATATTCCGCCATTTTGATACTTGCAGGAGACTCAGAATCGGTAAGTCGGTATTGACGGTGCCGTTGCCATTTGAGCATTTCTGCTTCAGTTAAACTATTTGGGAAGTTACGTGCGCGATAACGGAACAACATCGACTTAAGTCTAGGATCTTCAAAGTGCCATTCTTTTGTACCAATTGTATGGGGGTCACAACTGATGATTTGCTCTAGCGTTTTACGATCTGAATTGCCAATGAAACCACCCGAATAAAGTGCAAAATCTGCGTCAATGGGCTCGTCTGAGTGGCTATCTAGACTGTACATGTCGATTAATTTTTGAGACAACTGAGCATGGTGTTTAATCTTAGCTAAATTGGCTAAACACTGTTGTCGATCAATACCCAATCGCTCTGCATTCTCTTCAGTTAATGTCTTCGCCGGTGCGAGCACAGGGCACTTGTTTAAATGTATTAGTTTAATTGGAAGACGCTGTTGTCCTTCGGATAAATCCCTTTGTGGCGTATATAAACGTGCTAGCAAATCCTCTGGACTTAGATTGAACAGAGGTTCGGGTGACATCGCTAAATTGACGCAGATAACCGCATTTTTGTTCGTTGGATGATAGGCAAGAGGTAAAATCCACGTACAACATCCCTGACTTGCGGGTAATTTAGAAGACACATGGACCAAAGGAACAAACTCTTCTACAACGATCATCTTGGCTAAATTGTGTTTCAGTCTGGAATCAAATAAGTAGTTGTATAGCTTAGGCTGCGCGCTTTTAATTTTTTGTGCCATGGCGATAGTAGCGCGCACATCTGACAGGGCATCATGGGCATCGGCATGTTCGATATCATTGGCTTGGGTTAGTTGGTCTAATTTAAAACTTGGACTGCCATCTTCTTTGAATACCCAATTAATGCCCTCAGGACGCAGCGCATAGCAAGCCCTCACCATATCAATGATATCCCAGCGACTATTGCCATTTTGCCATTCTCTAGCGTACGGATCGCGCAGATTGCGATAAAGTGAGAAACGCGTGACCTCATCATCAAATCGAATACTGTTGTATCCCGCCGTACAGGTACCCGGTAGCGCCATCTGCTCCACCACTTTTGCAATGAAGTCGGCTTCCACCATACCATCTCTAAGCGTTTGTTGTGGGGTAATGCCAGTGACCAGTGCTGCTTGAGGATGTGGCAAGTAATCATTGGGGATTTGGCAAAACCAATTCATCGGTTTGCCTATTATTTGTAGATCATGATCGGTACGAATGCCTGCAAATTGACAGGGAAAATCTTTTTGTGGGTTTATGCCCCAAGTTTCATAATCGTGCCAGAGAATTGATTGAGTCACCGGTAAGGCATGTCCATTTTGATTAACGATAAATAACACCCGCAGCTTTGTTTGGCGCGCCATGCGCAATCGAAAAATAACAACTGTGAGTCACACTGCAAACATAACAAATGTTCGCTAAGAATACATTCTTGCTAGATGAATTAATATCATTTAACGAATTCTAAATTCCTACGGAGCAGAAGTTAACGCGTAATATCTTTATGGTTAAAAAAACTACCTATGTATTATCGGTATTATTTATACCAAAAGATTGCTACAAATATTTTCAAAATAGTTATGAAATTTAATCAGTTATGACTATCTTTATAGAGAGCATTAAAACCATTGCGCTTTTTTTTAGCAATTGTCCTTAAGGAGGTAAAGTGGAGTCATTAAAAGTCAAAGATTACATGAATCGAAGACCAGTGACATTTACAACAGAAATGCCTGTAGCCCAAGCTGTAGAGCGCTTGCTAACGGGCAATCAAACTGGAGGACCGGTATTAGATTCACGCAATAAAGTCGTGGGTTTTCTGTCAGAACAAGACTGTATCGCTCAAATGATCACCAGTAGCTATTATCGTGAACAGGTTGCTAGAGTAAAAGATATTATGCGCCAAGACGTGTTAACGGTTAAAACCTATGACTCTATTCTTGAAATAGCGCAACGGATTTTAACGGAAAAACCCAAAATCTATCCGGTGGTGGATGATGACGGTTATTTTGAAGGCACAATCAGTCGCGCAAATGTGTTGTATGCCATCGATGTACAACTAAGAGATGGTTATAAACTGGCATAGACAACCTGAACTTGGGGTAATTAAAGTCGGCTAAATAGGTATTCTTTTTACAGGGGCACTGGTAAAAACACTGAGATTCTTCTAGGATCTCAGGCCTTTTTATATTCGCGCCATGAGATACCATTGCCTGACAACACCGAATCCAACACGCCAACTATTTCCGAACTTAAACTCAGACTAGCTCATTGTTTGGGTTCAGATCGTCATGCTTTGTTGTCCCAACTAAGACGTTTAGAGCGACAGCAAAGTACGTCGTCCGCAATCGCTAAAATAAGCAAAAAAATCGATGAATCTGAACGCAAAAGGCAGGTTAGACTGACTAATATGCCTAGCATTAAGTATCCCGATTTACCGGTTACAGAACATCGACAAGAGATAAGTGAAGCGATAAAGAATAATCAAGTGGTGATCATTGCAGGTGAAACTGGCTCTGGCAAAACCACGCAAATTCCGAAGATTTGTATGGAACTTGGTCGCGGTGTCGATGGTTTAATTGGACATACTCAGCCGCGCAGATTGGCTGCTCGTACCGTTGCCGGCAGGATTGCCGAAGAACTCGACTCAAGCTTAGGTAAGTTGGTTGGCTATAAGGTTAGGTTTACCGATCAAGTAAGTGATGAATCCTATATAAAATTAATGACCGACGGCATTCTATTGGCCGAGTTTCAAACCGATCGCTTTTTGAATCAATATGACACGCTGATCATTGACGAAGCCCACGAACGAAGTCTAAATATTGATTTTATATTAGGTTTGTTAAAGCAACTGCTGCCTAAGCGTCCGGATCTTAAATTAATCATTACCTCAGCCACTATTGATCCAGAGCGATTTTCACAGCATTTTGAAAACGCACCCATTATTCAAGTCAGCGGTCGGACCTTCCCAGTGGAGATCCGTTATCGACCATTAGATGTAAACGACGAAACCTTAGATCAGACCCAAGGCATAATCCAAGCAGTCGAAGAATTAGGAAAAGAGAGCCGCGGCGATATTTTGGTTTTTCTCAGTGGTGAACGAGAAATACGTGACACTGCAGATGCGTTGAATAAACGCGGTTTTAAAGGCACAGAAGTATTACCTCTGTATGCACGTTTGTCGGTAGCTGAGCAGAATCGTATCTTTCAACCTCACGGTCAACGAAGAGTTGTGCTTGCGACTAATGTGGCTGAAACGTCGTTGACTGTGCCTGGCATTAAGTATGTGATCGATCCCGGTTTTGCTCGACTATCTCGCTATAGTTATCGCAGTAAGGTGCAGCGGCTACCCATAGAGGCGATTTCACAAGCCTCTGCTAACCAGCGCGCGGGACGCTGTGGGCGTGTGTCTGAAGGGATTTGTATACGCTTATACTCTCAAGAAGATTTCGAGGGACGTGCCGAGTTCACAGATCCCGAAATTTTACGCACGAATTTAGCCTCTGTTATTCTACAAATGCTAGCACTCAAGCTCGGCAGTATTCAGTCTTTTCCATTTGTACAGCCGCCGGATAATCGTTTTATCAATGATGGGATCAGGCTGCTAGAGGAATTGTCTGCGGCGCATCGACAGCATGGCAAACTACAGTTGACTGAGTTAGGTCGGAAGATTGCCAAATTACCGGTGGATCCGCGTTATGCCAGAATGGTAGTAGCCGGAGGCGAACTAGGTTGCGTTTCTGAGCTTATCGTTATTGCTGCGGGTTTGAGTATTCAAGATCCTCGCGAGCGGCCACAAGATAAGCGCGCCGCGGCAGACGAATGCCACCAAAGCTTTGAAGACAAACAATCTGATTTTATAGCGCTGTTGAATTTATGGTTCGAATTTAAACATCAACAGGCAAATTTATCCGCCAATCAATTGCGTAAATGGTGCAAGCAGCACTTTATTAACTATCTTAGGATGCGCGAGTGGCAGGATATCGTTAGTCAATTAAAAAAGGCCATTGTTGAGATTGGATTTCGCCTCAACTCTCAGCCGGCAGACTATCAACAAATTCATACTGCGATTTTATCGGGCTTGCTATCACACATTGGATTTAAGGAAAAAGACAAAGAGTTTCTGGGCGCCCGCAACAGTCGCTTCTTTATCTTTCCAGGGAGTGCATTGGCAAAAAAGCCACCTAAATGGGTGATGACCGCTGAATTGGTTGAAACCTCACGCCTGTTTGGTCGTGTCGCGGCAAAAATTGAACCTGAATGGATTGAGCCGTTAGCTGAGCATTTGTTAAAACGTCAATATAATGAGCCTGCTTGGTCGAAAAAGCGCGGTGCAGTACAAGCACTTGAAAGCGTGCTGCTGTTTGGGTTGAGCATTGTTAATAATAGACGCGTGACCTATAGCAATATAGATCCACAGGTCAGTCGCGAGCTATTCATTTCTCAAGCACTAGTGAATGGCGATACCAAATTGAACATGCCATTTGTTCAGCACAATCAGCAAATGATAGACGGCGTGCAACAATTAGAAGATAAATCTCGACGTCGCGATATTATGGTTGATGAACACCATTTAATTGCTTTCTATGATGAACTGTTGCCTGCGGATATTTGTACTGAAGCCGGCATGATCAAATGGTGGAAAAAACAAAATGAAGCGACAAAGAAGCAGTTTCATTTCGATCCAGACTCGCTTAAAAAGCATGATGCCAACGACGTCAACGAGCTCAACTTTCCAGATACGTGGACACAAAACAATATCACCTTGAAGTTGAGTTATTGCTTTGAACCCAATCAAATTGATGACGGCGTTAGTGCACTTATTCCCTTACCCTTATTAAATCAAATCGAAGAGCAGGGGTTTGATTGGTTAATACCGGGCTTTCGTCATGAGCTTATTGTTGCCTTGATTAAATCCTTGCCGAAAAAGTTAAGACGCAATTTTGTACCGGCACCAAACTATGCCGACGCTTGTCTGGCAGATATGTCTGATCGAGATAAAAAAGGTCAACCGCAGAGCTTTTTAGCGTCATTAACCAAAAAGTTACTTACTATGACCGGAGTCGAAGTGCCGCTTGAGCAATGGGACCTGCAAAATTTGGCTGCGCATTTACGATTTAATTTTAAAGTCATAGATGGTCAAGGCAAGGTGCTGAAACAAGGACGTGATCTCCACGAGCTCAAATATGGGCTAGAAAACAAGATAAAACAAAGCCTGCAGCAGGCTGCTAGTCCAGAAATAGAAAAATCAGATTTAACCGAATGGAGTTTTGCACCTTTAGAGTCGGAGTATATTGATCAGTCTCAAGGTTATGAAGTAAAAGCCTACCCAGCCTTGGTAGATGATAAAAAAAGCGTTTCTATTAAACTATTTGATACGCCTGAAAATGCACTCAAAGCACATTACTTGGGATTAAGAAGGCTGATAAAATTAAATATTCCATCCCCAGTTAACTATTTGCAGGACAAACTTCCGAATAAAGCCAAATTGGGTTTATATTTTAACCCATTCGGCCAAATTAAGGCGCTTATTTCTGATTGTATAGATTGTGGTATTGATAACTTACTGGATGAGTTTCAACGCAAACAGGACGTGCAAATACGTGATGCAGAGCAATTTCATCAGGTCAAGGAGTATGTGCGAGAACATATCAATGATGTGGTGTTAGAGATTGCCAAAAAAGTAGAAGTCGGTCTTACCCAAGCGCATCAAATCCAAAAGCAGTTGAAGGGAAATGTGCCACTGTCACTGATCAGTGCGCATGGTGATATTAAACATCATTTAAGTACCTTAGTGTATCCGGGGTTCGTAGCGGAAATCGGTGCTGAAAAATTGACAGATTGGAATCGCTATATAAAAGGCATTGCCAGAAGATTAGAAAAATTGCCCGTAGATCCCAATCGTGATCGCCTCAACCAAATCAATATTGAGAAAGTGCAAAAAGCATATCAGGCGGCCCTCAACAAAGTACCTATGGGTAAATCCGTGCCAGCGGATTTAGCCTTTGTGCGTTGGATGATTGAAGAATTTCGAATTTCCTTATTCGCCCAGCAATTGGGTACGGCAATGCCGATATCGATGAAACGAATTGAAAATCAATTAAGTGAGTTTTAACACTTGTTCGTTGACATTGATCATAATGCGACCTATAAAAGTCTTGGAACGCTATTCATTAGGAAGAGGTAGGAAATGCTGGGATACGATGATAAACGTAACTTTTTTCGCATGATGTTGAATTCACCCTGTGAATTGACTGTTCATGACGATGAGTCTACTCGCTCACTTCAAGCGGTTTGTAAGGACATAAGTGCAACGGGAATGTCTTTCGAAGTAGAAGAACAGTCGGTGGAAATTGGCACTCAGGTGGATGTCTCTATTGAATCAACCAGCAGTCAAATCCCATCATTAAATGCGAAAGCCAAAGTCGTTCGTTGTGATAGTAGTTCTGACACTACTTGCATAATCGGTGTAGAAATTAGTGAGATGAAATAATCAATTGAGTTGGGCCGTTGCGAGATGCAATCGGCCCGTGAGGTTGACGTTAACTTACTCGACACACCAAGCCTTTAAGATAAAAGCCTTCAGGGTAGTTGCTTGACACTGGGTGATCAGCAGCTTGCGTCATTCGTTGCACAAAGTGCACAGTGCGCTGTGCATCGAGCGCGGCATCGGCAACCACTTTTTGAAATAATTCAGCAGACAGAAGTCCCGAGCAGCTAAAAGTAAATAAAATACCGCCTGGATTCAAAATCTGCATCGCCAGCATATTGATATCTTTATATCCTCTGCATGCCCGATTTAACGATGCTTTTGAATCTACAAATTTAGGAGGGTCTAAGACAATCATATCAAAACGTTTGCCAGCCTTTTTATAATCTCTTAACGCCCGAAAGACATCCTGATCAACGAAACTTACTTTTTCTAACGGTAGATCATTAATTTCAATGTTACGTTTAGCTGTCTCTAATGCCGAGTCTGAAACGTCTAAATTTATGACGTGTTTTGCGCCCCCTTTGAGCGCGTAGCTGGCAAATGTCCCTGTGTAGCTAAAACAGTTTAATACGGTTTTGTCTTTGGCGTATTGGGCGGCTAATTGGCGGTTGTCTCTTTGGTCAAGATAAAAACCGGTTTTATGGCCGCGTTTGAGATCGACAATAATATTGAGGTCATTCTCTTTGATGACGATTTCATCGGGGATTTCGCCATGCAACGTCTGGACAAGTTGTTCTAGGCCTTCTTTGGCGCGAACAGCCACATCACTGCGCTCTAAGATACTGCAATCTGGAAAGTATTTTTTAAGCGCCCAAACAATTTTACCACGGTGCTTATCCGCACCTGCTGACAACAGCTGGCAAACCAATACTGAATCGTACTTATCGATAGTGACACCGGGAAGCCCGTCAGATTCGCCCGCCACTACGCGATATCCAGTGGTATTTTGTTCTTCAATCATATCCTTACGAAGTGCCATTGCCTGTTCGATACGACGCAAGAAAAAACTATTGTCGATGCTCTCTTTTTCATCAAAGGTCCAAACTCTGGCTTGAATTTGTGACTTTGCTGACCATGCACCGCGTCCCAGAAATGCCCCTTCGGAGCTAACAATATCAACGGTATCTCCGTTTCTAACGGTACCTTTAAATTCTTTGATCGCGCTGGCAAACACCCATGGATGTTTACGTCTTAATGATTTTTCACGAGTTGGTTGAAGTATTAGAGTTGCAGTCATGTATTGTCCAATTAATGGAATATCGATAGATTGTATCTTAGCATGAGGAGAATCCTCTAGATCTGATTAAGTTGGTAAAAAATATGTTGCCTAAAACGATGCACTACATCGATTACGACCCAAACAAAGACCTACATGCAATGAAAATTGCGTCAACGGCATTGCCAACATTTGGTGATGATGACGTTTTGATCAAGGTATCTGCATTTGGTTTGAATCGTGCCGATACGCTACAGCGCCAGGGGAAGTATCCGCCGCCACCGGGAGAAAGTGATATTTTAGGTTTAGAAGTGGCTGGCACAGTGGCAGCAATAGGTAAAAATGTAACAGATCTAAACCTTGGCGATAGGGTTTTTGGCTTAGTCGCTGGCGGAGGCTATGCCCAATATGCGCGCATTAAAAGCGCGCATATTATGTTAACACCAGCTTCTTTGTCGGATGAACAGGCAGCAGGTATTGCTGAGGTATTTTTAACGGCTTATCAAAGTTTGTTTGCATTAGCGTCGCTCAAAAAAGGACAAAACGTCCTTGTCCATGCAGGCGCGAGTGGGGTCGGATTGGCAGCCATTCAATTAGCCGTAAGTGTTGGCAGTTCAGTCGCGGTAACATCATCATCTGACGTTAAGTTGGCCCGTTGTCAACAGATGGGGGCAACGCATTTAATCAATTACCATGATCATTGTTTTGCCGAATATTTGCGAGATCAACACTTTAACGCCGATGTGATCATTGATTTTGTCGGTGGGGATTACGTCAATAAAAACCTCAAGGTCTTACGTCAAGATGGCATTATAGTGCAGTTAGCGATGTTAGCTGGACGCTATGTAGAACAGTTAGATATGGCGTTGATGTTAATGAAACGGGCAAGACTTCAAGGCTCGACATTGCGAAGCCGCAGCGATGATTACAAAACCCAGCTTATCGCTGGATTTCGTCAGCACTTTTTTGATAAATTTACTCAGGCTAAACTCATCGCTAATATCGATACTGTTTATGCTGCCAAGGACGTTGCTAAGGCCCATCAGCGGCTTGAACAAAATGAAACTATGGGAAAGCTGATTGGCCGCTGGCAGTGATTGTAGAAAAGGGCAGGGGCGGCTAAGGATTAAAACCGCTATCTTCCAAAAGGTCGTTAGACTCAGCCGCAGTGCGAGCCAATTCATCGCAACGCTCGTTTTCTGGATGCCCAGAATGGCCTTTAACCCATTTCCATTCTACGTTATGGCATTGAACTGCCTTATCAAGCTGTTTCCATAGGTCGGCATTTTTAACCGGTTTCTTATCTGAGGTACGCCAGCCGTTTCGCTTCCAATTCTTAATCCATTGATTAATCCCATTTTTTACGTACTGGCTGTCCGTTGTTAAGGTTACCTGGCAGCGCTCAGTCAACGAGTTTAACGCTTCAATGGCGCCTAGCATCTCCATTCTATTATTGGTGGTGTGTTTGAATCCCTGACTTAACTCTTTGGTGTGTTGGTTAAACTTTAACACAGCGCCATAGCCACCAGGCCCCGGATTGCCTAAACAAGAGCCATCGGTATAAATTGATATCTGTTTCATACATTTATTCGTGATTTAATCATGTGGGCAAGTATAATGATGTGAGTTGTTAAATGCACTTGAGATATTCCCCATGCGCCAAATAATATTAGATACAGAGACTACCGGCATCGATCCTCGACAAGGACATCGTATTATCGAAATAGGGTGTGTAGAGATGATCAATCGTAAACTCACCGGTAATCACTTCCACGTTTATATCAACCCCGATCGGGAAGTGGAACAAGAAGCGATTGAAGTGCACGGCATTACCAATGAATTTTTGGCTGACAAACCTAAATTTAAAGAAGTGGTCAAAGGATTTATCGACTTTATTGAAGGAGCGCAATTGGTTATTCACAATGCGCCCTTCGATGTGGGCTTTATGGATCATGAATTTAAATTATTTAATCCATTTGAACCAATAAAAACAGCTAATATCTGCACCATACTGGATACCTTGATTTTAGCGCGCGAACTACATCCAGGGCAGAAAAACAATTTGGACGCCTTATGTAAACGCTATGGCATTGATAATTCACATCGTGAGTTACACGGCGCTTTACTGGATGCTGAGATTTTAGCTGACGTTTACTTGCTAATGACAGGCGGACAAACCGCCCTGAATTTGACCGGAAAACAAGCAAAAGAGAACGAAGACGATAGCCAAGAACAGATAGTCCGTCTGGATGCCAATCGAAAACCGCTCAAGGTTATTCATGCGTCGGCCGATGAATTAGATCAACACAACGCCCGTTTACAACTAGTTGAGGAAAGCAGTGGTTCGTGTATTTGGCGGCAACAACACTAGATCCATCTGTACATGGATAGTCCCTTTGTGGCTTACAATGTGCTGCAGTACCTATGCTGTGGCGCAAGCAACGAGCGACAGCAAGTCAGAGCAAACTAGTCAACCTCTAGTGGAATTAGGGGATGAATTTCACAACAGTATTAAACTACTGAGCAACCGCTTTCGTATTGATTATAAAGTGGAAGAAATCACCATGGTTTTTTTCCGCGAATATGGCAGCGCGCCCATTGTACTTGTTCAACCTGACGGTTCTAAACTGTTTCAAAGTGAAGCCGATGGCGAAAATCTATTTTGGTATGATGCGTCTACCTATGATCTGATCAACATTAAAAACCCAACGCCAGGCCCCTGGCAAGCGGTAGGGCAAATCTTGCCCAACAGTCGAATCATGGTGATCAGTGATATTGAATTACATGCCGATCCGCTACCAGAGGTTTTATTCTCGGGTGAAATCCTTAAACAAACTGCTCGCCTGACGAATGGTGGCGAACCAATCGATGATCCTGAAATTCGCGATGTGGTCTCATTAGAGATTAAATTTGTCAGTACTAATAATCCAAACTTCAATAATTTTGGTGCAGAAGCACAAACCATCGCGGTGTTTGAAGATAATGGTCGAGGAATGGACGAACGCCCACTTGATGGCATCTTTACCGGCCAGTTTAATCTGTCAGTAGCAAATGGACAATGGAGCCCGGTGTTTGTGGTAAGCACGCCTATGTTATCACGTGAACAAGTGGATCCACCGTTAATGCTGTATCCTAACCCTATCAAAATTAATATGATTGAAGACGGCGGCGGCGACGGTTATCACAAACTAGTGGTCGATGCAGAGCGCGAGTTTGTCGATATGGAGTCCTTGTTGATTGATGGTAAGGTGCGTTTTCCCAACGGTGACGTGCAAAACTTTTCGCTTACCCAACAAATTCCTGATGCCAGAGAATATTTAATCGTAAATTACGAGGCGGGTGTTTACCGCATTAAACTGACCGCTTATGGCAATACCAAAAGCGGAAGAGACTTTATTCTCGATGTTCCCGAATATACCTATTTAGTTGAGGAGCCCGTTGTTGCCGAGCCTGCAGTCGAGGTCAGTGACACCAGCACGAATTCGGGGGATTCAGCTTCATTGGTAGAAGCTGGTTCTCAACTTGCATCTGATGGTATGGATGACACTGAGCAAGATGAGATGTCGCCTGGCTTGTTTTGGGGGTTGATCATCGGTATTAACTCTTTCATTCTTATTGTAGGTGGCGGATTACTGTGGTTTTTCCTAAGACCCGCTAAAGCATCACTGCCGCAAGAAGAACTAACTGAAGCAACTGAATCGATAGGATTATTGGAAAAAATCCGCAACCTTAGAAGTAAGAAGAGCAAACAAGAGCCCAGTCCTCAAGTTGATAAACCTGCAGATGAGGCAGGGATTATCGATTTATCGTTACCCAAAGATAATTAGCTCTATCGCCGCACAAAATTCGCGCAAATCTTGATACTTTGAACAAATTTAAATCAAATAATCAACTAGGTCACTTTAATACGTAAAAACTGGTTGACTCACCTAGGGTGAACCCTTATTATCTGCGCCGCAGTTGGCTAGGGGCTCTTTGAGACTTGGTCAGCAGCGATGCAATACTTTTTTGCGGAGTGGTAGTTCAGTTGGTTAGAATACCGGCCTGTCACGCCGGGGGTCGCGGGTTCGAGTCCCGTCCACTCCGCCAACAGTATTGTAAAATTTGCGAATGGAGTGGTAGTTCAGTTGGTTAGAATACCGGCCTGTCACGCCGGGGGTCGCGGGTTCGAGTCCCGTCCACTCCGCCAGCAAATTATTCGTTTTAAAATGCGGAGTGGTAGTTCAGTTGGTTAGAATACCGGCCTGTCACGCCGGGGGTCGCGGGTTCGAGTCCCGTCCACTCCGCCATTTAAAACATCCAAGCTTTTAGGAAACCGTGGAGTTTCCATCCCCAGAAGCTTGGCAGACACCTCAACCCAATTTATCTTTTGAGTGACAGAACGCAATTCATCAATCGAGTTGTCTTTTCCCTAGTCCAGTTTATTTAATTTCCTGTGTGATCATCATTTGCTCGCCAGCGCCTAAATGTTTTGTTTGTGTTACTGCCGTCTCGACACATAACATCGTTCGATAGCCATTATCGCTCATATCCTGCATTTTCTGGCTGTTTTCAATCCAGGGATTCCAAACCACAATACTATCGTGGCCGCTTGACGTTATCTGAGTTTCGAATTCATCGACAAGCGTTACTTGTGGAATGGCCGATAAATGAATGCGGTCAGTTTCCTGTGTGAACTGGTATGGGGTAGGGGTGACTAATTCTTGCCAGTTTTGCGTTTTATCTCGATAAACACCACTAACCCCCAGCAATTGTGTTGTAGCGATATCATTTACTTTAAAATAGGTATGCAGCGCGCAATTCAGTGGTAGGGACGCAGTATCCAAATTGGTAGTGTGTAAACTAATACGCAAACTTTTACCGACATCAACGGTTAACACGCATTGCGTTAGATGGGGCCAGCCTGGACCTTGACAGCTTTGTGGCGAAAAATGCAGTCTGAGCCCTTTCTCGCTTTCTTGGAACTCTACCAAATGCCACACTTGTGTGCGCACAAACCCATGAGAAGGGAGATCATCTCGTTGTTGATTGTGGGCATCACTAAACCAAGGCCAACAAACAGGGACACCTCCTCGTATTGGCGTTTTGTTGTCAAAAATGGCGTTATCACTTAACCACAGCCGTTCACGATTATCCGATTTGGGGATGTAACTGAGAATGTGTGCTCCAAAGAGCGCAATCTGTGCAGACGCATGTTCATTATCTATGCACAGAACATCTACATCACCGCGCTGGATGATAGACATTGAATTAGGTAGCTGCATGTTCAAACTCCTTGGATTTTGCGTCGATTTGATGATGACTATCGCAGTACAGCATAAAATCGAAAATGAATTAGTGCATGTACTTAATGGCTGCCAGATTAGCACGTAATTAATCGTGAGCCTATTGGCGTTCATGGAACCAAAATAGCGGGTTTGTTGAAATTTAGACATCAAAAAGGCGACACTAGGCCGCCTTTTGAAAACATAGCTACTTATTTGCTGATGTGGGCCACCAAATCTAATGTTTTATTCGAGTAGCCAATTTCATTGTCGTACCAAGAAACCACTTTTACAAAGGTATCTGTTAACGCGATACCAGCACCAGCATCAAACACCGATGTTCGGGTATCACCAATGAAGTCCTGCGACACTACCGCATCTTCTGTGTAGCCTAAAATGCCTTTAAGCTCGCCTTGTGAGGCGTCTTTCATTACTTTGCAGATATCATCGTAAGTCGCCGGTTTGGCTAGATTCACGGTAAGATCAACCACAGAGACGTTCGCCACTGGTACGCGAAACGCCATTCCGGTCAACTTGCCGTTTAATTCAGGGATGACTTTACCTACTGCTTTTGCTGCGCCTGTGGATGAAGGTATGATATTTTGACTGGCGCCACGTCCACCGCGCCAATCTTTTGCAGAAGGGCCATCAACGGTTCTTTGCGTTGCAGTGGTGGCATGCACTGTGGTCATCAAGCCATCTACAATGCCAAAGTTATCATTTAACACCTTGGCAATTGGCGCCAAACAGTTAGTCGTACAAGATGCATTTGATACTATATCCTGTCCAGCATATTGTTTATGGTTAACGCCCATGACAAACATAGGAGTGTCATCTTTAGACGGTGCAGATAAGACCACTTTTTTCGCACCTGCTTGAATGTGCTTTCGGGCAGTCTCATCGGTTAAGAATAAGCCTGTTGCTTCGACGACAACATCAACATTGACTTTATCCCAAGCCAAGTTGGCTGGATCGCGCTCAGCGCTCACACGGATCGTCTTACCATTGACGACTAGACTGCCATCTTTGACTTCAACGGTGCCGTCGAAGATTCCATGGGTCGAATCGTATTTAAGCATATATGCCATGTAGTCAGGATCAAGTAAGTCGTTGATCGCTACAACTTCGACATCCGCCCGTTGGCAAGCTGCTCTAAAAACAAAGCGTCCGATTCGGCCGAAACCATTAATTCCAACTTTGATAGCCATGAAAATTCCTCGCTGTCACTTTAATATGTAAGATTATTACAGAAATTATGGATCAAACTCAACAATAAGGCAAAATATTCACCAAATAATGTTATTTTATTACGAAAACTTGTATGCAAACGTATTCAATAACGTTATTTTTACAACTTGACTGATAATGTTTAACTAATCAGTCTAGTCAAATAATTTACAGGACACTAACTAGCATGACTTCTCCGTTAATCGAAAAACTTGTGGAGCTCAAAGGCGTCGAATCCAACTATATTGACGCATGGGGAAAGCCGGCAAAGGTCAATGATCAAAGCAAACATAAACTATTGAAAGCAATGGGTTATCAGGTTGATGATCCGGACGCACTTGAAAAACAAGTTGAAACAGAATTTCAGCAAATGTGGATGTCGCCGTTAAATCCGGTTCAAGTAAATCGTGAAAACGAAGAATTATTCATTACTGTCAGGCTACCAATTGAATTGGTTAACGATAATTTTGTATTGTCGATTATCTGTGAAGACGGCAGCGTATTTGAACAGACGTTTGTACCTATAGATGGTGACTTAATTAATTCAAGTATCTTAGAAGATATTGAATTCCAGGAATATTTGGTTGAGATAAAACACGCTCTGCCGTTGGGTTATCATAACTTGAAATTATTAGCTGAAGATGCTGACGAAATTGCATCGATGCGTATGATCATGGCGCCAAACTCCTGTTATCACCCGCAGCATTTATTAGATGGCGAAAAAGTGTGGGGCCTTAGTGTACAACTCTACTGTTTGCGCAGTAAAAATAACTGGGGTATTGGTGACTTTTCAGATCTGTCGCAATTGGTCGCGTCTGCAGCTAAAAATGGTGCAAATTTTATTGGTTTGAATCCAATTCACGCACTTTATCCGGCTAATCCTAATGCCTGTAGCCCTTATGGACCATCATCAAGACGCTGGCTAAACTTTATCTACATTGATGTGACTGCAATTGATGGTTTTCACACAGACTCGGTGCAGGCGTTGGTAAATGATGAAGAATTCCAAGCCAGCTTGGCATTTGTCAGAAATGTTGATTACGTGGATTATGAAGCGGTCACGCGTCTGAAATTAAGTGCTTTAGAAGCGATATTCAATTATCAGAATAATCAATACCTAAGCAAAAACACTAAACAGAATAAAGCGTTCAAACAATTTGTCGCCGAAGGTGGTGAAAGCCTACAAATGTTAGCGGTGTATGATGCGTTGCAGGAAAGTTTAGCGAGTCAGGGCAAGCCATCTTGGGGATGGCCTGTGTTTCCTAACGAGTTTGCTGATTATGATTCTGCCGCAGTAGCGAAATTTAAAAAAGCCAATGCAAAACGGATTAAGTTTTATCTGTTCTTGCAATGGCAAGCTGCATTGCAGTTAGAAGCGGCTAATGAAATGGCGGCATCGTCTAATATGTCAATCGGTATCTATCGTGATCTGGCGGTTGGTGTCAGTGAAGGTAGTGCCGAGATTTGGGGCAACAAAGATTTATATTGCACTGATGCTAGTGTTGGCGCTCCACCTGATGTGTTAGGGCCATTAGGACAAAATTGGGGTTTACCGCCGATGGATCCGGCTAAATTATATCAACAACAATATCAACCAATCATCGATTTGTTTGATTCAAACATGAAGTCATCTGGCGCATTACGTATTGACCACGTGATGGCGTTGCTCAGATTGTGGTGGGTAGTGCGTGGCGATGATGCAAAAGAAGGGGGGTATGTTTATTATCCTGTTGATGATTTGTTGGGGATCTTAGCGCTTGAGAGTCAGCGTCATCAAAGCTTGGTGATCGGTGAAGATCTTGGCACAGTTCCAGAAGAAATTAAGAGCAAATTAGCCAGCAACGGCGTGTATTCCTATCGTGTGTTCTTCTTTGAACAAGCACCTGATGGTGGATTCTTTTCTCCTGCACATTATCCAGTGCAATCCATGTCGACCCTGACTACCCATGATATGCCAACTTTGACCGGCTATTGGCATTGTGACGATTTAGAACTTGGTAAAGAATTAGGTTTGTATCCTACCGACGAAATTTTAACTACCTTATACGCCAGTCGGCACGATAACAAACAAGAAATACTGAATAGTCTACATGGGCATAATTCTATTCCACAATCGATGGATACTAATGTCGATCACCTTGGTATGAGTCAAGAGCTGAATTTTGGCATGCAGACTCACATGGCAGCTGGCTCCAGCGCTTTGTTAAGTTTGCAACTTGAAGATTGGTTACAAATGGATAAGCCCGTCAATGTGCCTGGCACCTATATGGAATATCCCAATTGGAAACGCAAACTAAACCGAGAACTAGAGCAAATATTCAACGACCCTGAATTACAACAGCTCGCTCACAATTTAACTAACTCAAGAAAAAAGGCTAGCCAAAAAGATTAACTAAATTCTGGACTAAAACGGTTAAGTCGCGTTACTTTGTAGTGTGACTAGGACCAAAAAGGCAAAAACATGCTGTTAGAAGATCAGTTGAAACAGGCGTTATGCACACATCCATTTGAATCGTTGGGGATGAAAAAGGAAGAGGGGGCAACTAAATTTACTGTTTGGATGCCAGGGGCATTACATGTTTCTGTAGTGGAATTGATGTCTGGTAAACACGTCGGGAAACTCAAAAAGCAGTCTGGCTCTGATTTGTTTATTGGCAGTTTCAAACGGGTAAAAGCCAATCTTGTTTATGCATTAAAAGTTGAAAATTCAGAAACTGAATATCAAGTTATCGATCCTTATCAGTTTCAAGAACAAGCCTATCATGCGGTCCATTTTGTTGATCACGCACCGGAAAATGTTTATCAGCAGCTAGGTGCGCAGCTTCTCGAGTTAGATGTAGGCATAGACGCACCTGTTAATGTGACACGATTTGCCGTGTTTGCGCCTAATGCCAGTGCTGTTTCGGTTATCGGCGACTTTAATTACTGGGATGGTTCTTGTCATCCAATGCAAAAAACCTCTATGGGATACTGGGTACTGGTGATCCCAGGAGTGCATGCCGGTCACAAATACAAGTATCAAATCAAAGACGCTAATGGTAACCCATTACCGCACAAATCTGATCCTGTTGGTTTCAGTAATGAACAATACCCATCGCATGCCTCAGTAGTTTACAATCACAACGAATATGAATGGCAAGACAGTGAATGGATGTCAGCCAACCAAGCCGACAAATATCGCCAAGCAATGAGTATCTATGAAGTACACTTAGGCTCATGGAAAAGACCGGACGACAAATCTTCTAATCGTTATCTCACCTATCATGAACTTGCTGAACAACTTATTCCGTATGTTAAAGACATGGGATACACCCACATTGAAGTGTTACCTGTTTCAGAATTCCCGTTTGATGGTTCATGGGGATATCAACCCGTAGGTATGTTTTCACCGACCAGTCGATTTGGCGATCCAGACGACTTTAAACATTTTGTTGATCAGTGCCATCAGCATGGCATTGGCGTGATCATTGATTGGGTACCAGCGCATTTTCCAGAGGACGGTCATGGTCTTGCACGCTTCGATGGCACGCATGTCTATGAGTATTCAGATCCTAGAAAAGGTTGGCATCCAGATTGGAACTCCTGCATTTACGACTTTGGTAAAGACACGGTGCGCCAGTTCTTGGTTGCTAACGCATTGTTTTGGGTCGAGAAGTTTCATGTTGATGGACTTCGAGTCGATGCCGTTGCCTCGATGTTATACCTTGATTACTCTCGTAAACAGGGGGAGTGGATCCCAAATGTCGATGGTGGGAACGAAAACTATGAAGCCATCAGTTTATTGCAATGGATGAATCAGGCAGTCTACGAAAAATTCCCCCATGCCATGACGATTGCCGAAGAGTCCACCTCATTTCCTAAAGTGTCACGTCCGGTGTTTGAAGGGGGCTTGGGCTTTGGTTTCAAATGGAACATGGGGTGGATGCATGACTCACTGCATTACATCAGTAAGGATCCCTCATATCGACGTTACCATCATGGCGAAATCACCTTCAGCATGGTGTATTCCTTCACTGAAAACTTTGTATTACCGATTTCCCACGACGAAGTGGTTCACGGTAAAGGCGCATTGATCCGTAAGATGCCGGGTGATGAATGGCAGCAAGCTGCGAATCTGCGATGTTACGCCGGCTTCATGTATGCTCATCCGGGTAAAAAGCTAAACTTTATGGGCAATGAAATTGGTCAAGCCACCGAATGGAATCACGACAGTTCTGTGCGTTGGGACCTGCTGGAATTTGACAAACATAAAGGGATCCAAGCGCTTTATCGGGAACTAAATGGGTTGTATAAAAAGCTACCCGCGTTATACGAAAGTGATCACGATCCTAAGTGTTTTAGTTGGATTGATCATGAAAATTCAGAACAATCGGTTCTGTCGCTATTGAGATTATCCCAAGATGGTAATCAAAAACTGATATCGGTCAGTAATTTCACGCCTGTGCCGCGCAATGATTTTAGAATTGGTGTACCGACCAAAGGAAGCTATAAATTGGTATTTAACTCTGATGATAAAGCGTTCTGGGGAAGTGGCTATAAAGTCCAAGCGACGGTCACTGCCGATGATGTGTCCTGGAATAATCAACCCCATTCTATCCGGGTCAATTTACCGCCCTTGGCAACTTTGTTTTTAGTGCTTGGCTAATGGCTATCGAATTGTTTGAACAAACCGGCGTTGAACAGCAATATCAGGTGACTGAGGGAAGCTCGCACCCCCTTGGCGCCACATTATCTGATAGCGGCTGTAATTTTGCGGTGCATTGTCCAGATGCAAGCAAAGTGATGTTGTGTTTGTTTAAATCGGATACTGAAGAGCCTATTCAATGTGTTGAACTTATCGCTAAAACCGGTCAAGTCTGGCACAGTCATATTGCCAAGTTGGAAGCAGGGCAATTGTACGGATATCGAACCTTTGGTCAAAATCAGCCTAGTTCAGGGACTTATTTTGATCCGCAAAAACTATTAATAGATCCCTATGCTAAATCACTCAATCGACCGATTGTGTGGAATCGACGCCAATACCAAAATGATAGCCATTTTATGGTGCCTAAATGCGTTGTAGTTGACTCACAATCCAATCCACATTGGCACGATACTACACGGCCACATGTTGCCCTTGAAGATACGGTTATTTATGAAACCCATGTCAAAGGCTTAACCCAATTACATCCTCAGGTACCAGAAGAGGAGCGTGGCACCTACCTTGGTGCTTGTCACCCTGAGGTTATTAAGCATTTGAAGTCTCTTGGGGTAACTGCGGTGCAATTTATGCCGGTTACGGCCTTTATGCCCGAACCCTATATTTCGGAAAAAGGGCTGACTAATTATTGGGGCTACAACCCCATCAATTATTTCTGCCCAGAGCCTAGATACGCCGTAAAAGATGCTATTGCGGAATTCAAAACCTTAGTCAAAGCCTATCATCAAGCGGGTTTGGAAGTGATACTGGATGTGGTATTTAATCACACCGCAGAAGGCACTAGTGATGGGCCTGTGTTATCGTTTAGGGGGTTTGATAATACCTCTTTTTACTTGTTCGATCGCAATGAGTTTGGCGTGGTTGATTACACTAAATATGTCAACAATTCAGGTTGTGGAAACAGCGTAAATACGGCATACCCCTATGTGTTGAAAATGGTCATGGATGCACTTCGATACTGGGTGAGTACGATGGGAGTCGATGGATTTCGATTTGATCTTGCCGCTGGGCTTGGCAGAGATCCTTATGAATTTTCCAGTTTGTCCGGTTTCTTTCGCACACTCAGACAAGACCCTATTTTAGCCGATGTTAAGCTTATCGCTGAGCCATGGGATATTGGACATGGTGGCTACCGACTCGGTCAGTTTCCCTCCCATTGGCATGAATGTAATGATAAGTTCCGTGATACGGTGCGTGGGTTTTGGCGCGGAGATGCTGGATTAACTGGCGAATTTGCGACACGTCTTCTAGGCTCCAGAGATATTTTCCCTAAAGGCAAACGTTCCATACATTCCTCCGTGAACAATGTGACTTACCATGACGGATTTACACTACATGATCTGGTCACTTACTCGCAGCGCCACAACGCCGCAAACCTAGAAAACAATCGAGATGGCCATGGTCATAATATATCTGCTAATTATGGTGTAGAAGGGCCCAGTACCGATCCCAATATTAATGCGTTGCGTGAAAAACAAAAACGTAACTTGTTTGCTACTTTACTTTTGTCACAAGGGATCCCACATATATTGGGAGGTGACGAATTAAGTCGTACCAAATCGGGTAACAATAATACCTACTGTCAAGACAACGAGCTGAATTGGTATGATTGGAAATTAAATGAGCGCCAACAGGATTTTTTAACCTTTTGCCAGCGTGTGGTGTCGTTACGTAATAGCAGCAGTATACTCAAGGCGTTGTCACTCCAAGACGACAGCTACAACCTGCACCACAATGTGGATGAGGTGAATTGGTATCGTCCCGATGGCGCAACAAAGATCGCGCAAGATTGGCAAGATCCAAATAATAAAGCATTTGCAGTTGAGTTAAAGGGCTGTGAAAAAGTCACAGACGAACATTGGCTTTTGATCTTTAATGCGTTTGACAACGACGTGCGTTTTCATCTTCCGGTGATTCAATCGGGTTCATGGTTGCTTGAATTAGATACCCGCTATGGCAAGCTGGCGCACCAACCAAAAGCCAAAGTCAGCAACGTTTTCTTGCAAGCCTATCGAAGTGTTACTGTTTTTCGAAAAGTCTAAGCACTTAATGAGTTATTGAACAATCATCCAATTAGCGCAAAATAGTCTATTTACCCTTTAAGGTTTATGAGAGGACTTTCAAAATGAAATTAACCGATCAACAATGGCGTGAAAAGCTTACCGAAGAAGAATACCGCGTTGCCAGACAAGGCGGCACCGAAAGACCTTTTAGCGGAGACTTACTACACAATAAAGACTCAGGGAATTATACCTGCACTTGTTGTGGGGAAGTGCTGTTTACTTCGGATGATAAGTTTGATTCCGGTTGCGGCTGGCCCTCATTCAGTGCCCATAGTGAACATGACAATGTCGAATTCAAGCAAGATAATAGCCTAGGAATGCAACGCATAGAGATCACTTGTAAGCACTGTAATGCACATCTAGGCCATGTTTTCAATGATGGACCTGCGCCCACGGGGCAACGTTATTGTGTTAATTCTGTGTCAATAAAATTCGATAAGAAGTAGAAAAAAGCGCCGCAAAGAGAAACTCTGAATATTTTTTTCGTAATCTTCTGACGCAAAAAGCGCTATTAAGCGGGCATTTATGGTCACTGATGGGGCTGTTAACGAGCATAGTTTTGAAAGTTTACTAATTAATCTTCACTTAGCTGCAGAAAATCATTAAAACTGTAACTTTACACCAATTTGGTGTTCTGTTTGCTTACCTATAGAATATCGCCCGATTTTCTCTGGGTCATATTTGAAGGGTATTACAAATGAATCAGCAGTACGAACAGGAGTTAATGAGCAGTTGGCAAGAGCGTCAGGAATACGCTGAAATGATGCAGCCACTGTTGGGTAAACTTTACCGAGATTTTGCCGTTGAGGTTTCTATATTTGGGCGGCCAATGTTAGGCGCGAACGCGATTGATATTATCAAAGCGCACCGCACCGTTAGACTTCACACGGGCGATAAACTCCGACTCAGAGAGAGCTTTCCACTTCTGGATGCGCTAAGCAAATTAACGCTAGCGCCTGCTCATATTGATTTAGGCAAGCTAGCCTTTGCGTATCATCATGAATCTCAACATCAAGGTAAGTCTATAGAAGACTACCTGACTGAACAGTTAGGTGACATTGTTGGTCAATTAGATAATCACCCTCCTCAAGATGTGGTTTTATATGGCTTTGGTCGTATTGGTCGACTATTGGCAAGATTGCTAATAGAACGCCAAGGCAAGAATAATAAGCTGCGCCTCAAAGCTATCGTCGTGCGTGGTGGTAAAGAAGGTGATCTGGAAAAAAGAGCGAGCTTATTGCGTCGTGACTCAGTGCATGGTGCTTTCAACGGCAGCATTACCGTTGATCACGAACGGAATGCGCTAAAAGCAAATGGTTCTTTTATTCAGGTGATTTATGCCAACTCACCAGATGAAGTGGATTATACGCAATACGGCATTAACGATGCCATCGTTATTGATAATACCGGTATGTGGCGGGATCGCGACGGTCTAGGATTGCACCTTAAAGCCAAAGGTACCAAAAAGGCATTGTTAACTGCGCCGGGTAAAGGCGACATTAAGAATATCGTGTACGGTGTTAACCATAGCGATATCTTAGCATCAGATAATATCCTTTCTGCCGCTAGTTGTACTACCAATGCCATCACACCCGTGTTGAAGGTGCTTGATGAAGAATACGGTATCGCTAATGGTCACGTCGAAACGGTACACTCATTTACCAATGATCAAAACCTAATCGATAATTTCCATAAGGCTGAACGTCGAGGCCGCAGTGCTGCACTTAACATGGTGATTACCGAAACGGGTGCCGCCCAAGCCGTTTCCAAAGCATATCCGCAATTGGCTGGTAAGTTAACGGGTAGCGCGATACGAGTGCCAACGCCGAATGTGTCATTGGCCATTTTGAACCTAAATCTTGATAAGGCGACAAGTCGTGATGAGATCAATGACTTCTTACGAAGTAAGTCGTTGCTATCTGAATTACAGCATCAAATTGATTTTACGTCTTCCAAGGAAATCGTATCAACTGATTTGGTCGGCTCAAGAGCGGCTTCTGTTGTCGATTCACAAGCAACCATAGTCGCTGATAATCGCACTACATTGTACGTTTGGTATGACAATGAGTTTGGTTACAGCTGTCAGGTAATGCGGGTAGTACAAGCTATGGCGGGGTTACAGTACCCAACGATCCCAGCCTAAAGGATACTTACACCGTTAAAAGAACACGCTAAGTGTTTATGTGTTCGCACTACATTAAACGTCGCTTTGTCAACCTATGCAATGCGGCGTTTTTTATGCCTTGAATTTAATATGATTGAGCAAATAGCCGATGAGGAGGTGAGCAATAGCAGGGTATTTGGAACGACTAACAGGTTAACTCGTCTTTCATCACCGTTCGGATACTAAGCCGCTTTTGCTAAGAGCGTTATCAGCTTAAAAAAATCCCCAGCAACATGGCTGGGGATTTTATTAATTTAGACTAAAGGATTATTAAACCTTAGTCATTTTTTCGCTTACCTTAAGGTTGGTAGGATACTGACATATCCACTCCTGAAAAGGTGCTGTATGCGCGAATCCCAATATGCCATGTACCAGCCGTTGGGTTGGTAAATCCGCAGTCTTCATTGTTACCATTTTTGTATGGGCGACAATCATAGCTACTAGTGGTTGGTTGCGCGCCGTAACGAACATAGAGATCTGCGTCACCCGAACCATTGGCAATATTTACGTCAAATGTTGACATGCCGGCTGGGACCTCAATTGTGTAATACTTCCACGTGTTACGACTAGCTGACACATCGGCCACTGTGGTACTAAAACCACTACCGCCACCCGTGCTTGGTTCAGTGAAAGAACCGACTAGATTTACACCACTAAACGCGCTGTAGCCGATTATCTTGACATAGTAGGTGCCAGCCTGCGCGGTGCTTACTGGACAGCTTTCTGCATTACCATTTTTATATGGACGACAATCATAGCTTGAGGTTGTTGGCTCTGAGCCGTATTTGACATACATATCTGCGTCGCCGCTACCGCCTGACATATCGAAACTCAGATCAGTCGCGCCTTCAGGCACTTCCATAGTGAAAAGCAGTTGCTGATTTTGGCTACCGGCTAAACTTGTTTTAGCCACACCATTTTCCAGTACGTCGTTTCCACCGCCGACAGAGCCACAACTAAGCGCTAAATAGTCAGACGCGGCTTTTGCTTGTGCCATGCCATAACCAGTACGATCATCACGACCAGGGACATCTAAGTCTATCGCGGTCGCGGTAAGGGCTGCTCTTACTTCAGAGCCTGTACAGTTTAGATTATTGCTCCAGGCAAGTGCGGCAACAGCAGCTACATGAGGCGTCGCCATTGAAGTACCGTTATAATAGGCATAATCTTGATTTGCTGAGACACCAAGGCTGGCGGTCTGACCAAGCCTACCTAATAGAGCAAGTCCGACGGAACGATTTACCGACACTGAAGGTACATCTACTGCAGCATTGGCATCAACCAAAAACGGATTCTGCAATCCAGGACGCGCCGAGTTACTGTAAACAACGACACCTGCAGCGCCGGCATTTGCACAGGCTTGAGCTGCATTGACTTCAGGGTAACTGCTACCAGATTGGTTTGCATCACGTTCAGCCACACAGATTTTGCCTGACATTGAACCACAGCTATAGTTGCTGCCTGTGCGACTACATGAAGCTAATGCACCAGAAACGCTGCCATTAACATTAGTTACTACATAGCTACTGCCACTTGGTACATAACGTGTTTGCGGCACTATGCCTTGTTCCGTGTAGCTTGTTGCGCCAACGCTGAGGCTGCCAAGGCGACCATCTCCTGCAACGGTAGACAAAATAGCCTCACCGGGACCTGAAATTTCTACTTGTGGCGTATATTGTGAGAATTCCGCATGCTGACTGTTTTCGTCAACAGCGGCAACGGCCATAACGGTATCGTATGAAGCTGGGTAGGACAGGCTAGCATCACCATCATTGCCCGCAGCAGCGACTAATAACACACCAGCTGCCGTAGCTGCTTCAAGGCCATTGCGCTCAGATGCACTGGACGAAGGACCTCCTAAGCTCATATTAACCACATCGGCTCCATTGTTGACACACGTATTCACCGCTGTGACTAAGTCTGAACTATATCCCCAGCCAGCTTCGTTGAATACTTTTACAATATGCAGGTTAATTTGTGCGTTAGGTAATACACCTTTTACCCCAAAACTATTATTTACCGCAGCGATGGTGCCAGCCACATGAGTACCATGGGAACCACCAGCCTGATACCAATTGCCAGTGCCAGAGTCATTCGTGCCTGTTGCGTTGTTTGCGGATAAATCTGGGTTGCTGGCCTCATAACCAGAATCGATAATACAAACCGAAAGTGAACCTGCAGCAGAGTCACTAAGTTGCTCTGCTTGAACAGCTGATAAGCCCCAAGGGGATGATTGTGCCATCAAATGACGAACAGGATCGACCTCAGCAAATTTGATGTTTTTGTCAGCGCGAAGTGAGTTCAGCAGAGCCTTTTTCTCATCTTTGCTGAGTTTTTCTTCTAGTTTAAGTACGTGCTTGCCTTTACTGAGTGCGCGTTGGTACTTCATCGCTTTTTTATTCAGTTTGGCAAGCCGCTTTGCTTCTTTACGAGCATCTTTGTTATTAGCAAATTCAACAATAAACTGATCCGACTCTTGCTCGGCTTTTGCATCACGTTGACTGGCTAACCACGCATTAAAACTGCGAGCGTTCGCATCGTTTCCGCGTTCGATTTTGCTAATTTCTTGGAGTTCTCCAGCTTGAGCGCCGGTAGATAAGCTCATGGCAACTACAGCTGCCAACGCTGTCTTGCACAGCAAGTGTTGCTGTTGGGGGAAGTTTTTTTTCATTATTATTTCTACTTCTTGTTATTTTTATTATCACAACTTGTGTTGCGGTACTTTCCCTTTCTCCCTGTCTTTCAGTAACTTCCGTAGCTTATGTGACATATCGCCACCTAAAGACGAGTGCATAAACTAACACTATTTTAACAATTAAACATTGGATTTGATTATTAGATATACGAAAAAGTAATTAACGAATACTTCCGCATGACTTACAAAATGTAGGCCACACTAATTAAATCAGGGGGTTCAATGAATTATGGATTATCAGACCAGAGAAGGTGTCAAAGGTTAGAAATATAAATATTTTTAACGATATCAGCGTTAACCACTACGCCAGTCATCTAAAAATCAATATTCGTCCACTGTGATTTTAATTGAGCATTTTTGTGGCAGTGTTTGCCGGAAAAATGATATTGAACTTTAGCCCCATGCCAAGTTTGCTGCTGGTAGTTATTTGTCCCTTTAGAGCTTGTATAACGAGGTTGTAGACTAAATGTGCCCCTAAACCGCTGCCACCTTCTCCTCGTTTAGTCGTATAGAAGGGTTCAAACAATCGATTAATGGCTTCTTTGGACATACCAGCTCCGTTATCTTCGTAGCACAGGTGAATATTCTTACCTATAGCTTTAGCACTGATAGTTATTTTTCCTTGCTCTATGTTTTCAAACGCGTGAATAATCGAATTCATAACAAGGTTGGTAATAATTTGCACTAACGCACCTGCCCGACAATGCACTTGGAGGTTTTCATCACAATTAATAATGATTTCGTGTTTGAATTTCTTTAACGTGGGGTGCAAAGATAACAACACTTCGTGAAGATAAGCGTGTAAGTATATTGTCCGCAATTCATCACTAGATTGGTCAACGGCAATCTGTTTAAAACTACTGATAATATCGGCCGCTCTGGTCAGATTATACAGGCTGATTTCGGCGCCTTTTTCTGCACTGACTAAAAATTCTTGCATGAAGCTATTAGTGATTTTCTTATTAATAAATTTTTCGTTCAAACTTTTAATAAGGTGGCTTAAATGACTCATGGCAGTTACGCCAATGCCCACAGGGGTATTTATTTCATGTGCAATACCAGCTACCAGAGCCCCCAAAGACGCCATTTTTTCTTGCTCGATAAGTTGGTTGTGCGAATGTTCAAGTTCATCCATGGCATTCTGCAAATACTGGTTAGCGCCTTCGAGTTCGTTAGTGCGCTGGCTGACTTTGTTTTCTAAGTTGAGGTTCAACTCGCGGATCTCTTCTTGAATGGCCAGTTGCTTTTGGTTGTGAGCTTCGATTTCATCTAGCATGATATTAAAACTTGAAGACAATGCCGAAAATTCATCGCTACCTTGCTGTTCCACACGAATAGAATAATCTTTCTGTCGGCTAATGTTCTCAGTTGCATCGACTAGATGTGACAAGGGAGCGAGCAAGATTCGTTGAAAATACAATGAAATAATCAATCCAAGCAAAAGACAAACCAACATAGTTGCACTAAATACTGCAAACATCTGTAATTGAAATTCATCCAGTTGGGAGAAAACAGAGTACTGATATAAGTAACCTATTATTTGGTTATCGACTTGAATTGGTGTAGTTAGCTGAAAGTGTCCATCATCATAAACTGCCCTTTGATATTGTCTAACATCTTGCTCTGGCAAAAACCGCGCATCAGACGAATAATTAGCGATAAACTCTAGCTCGCCGTTATCGTTTAGCGCGTATGCGCTGGCATTTATCACGTCGGGAGACGTTTTAAACGATGATAACAACCGCTCGACAGCATCACTGTCACCGAATGTCACCGCTGGGGCCAAATTGTAAGCCAAATTAGCTAAGCTAGAGCGGGCGCTATTTTCTAGATATATTTTAAAGCTGTTATTCAACACGATTGCTAAGCTAGCGGTGGCCAGCAACAATACAATGAACGTTACGCCAGTAATGACCACTATTAACTTGGTTTTAAATGACTTGAGTTTATTTAATGGATTTATCAAGTTCGTCACTTCAAATTGACTTAGCTAATGCTTTTAGTCGAGATTCTATTTTGATTGGGGTTTTATCAATGTTGGCGGTACTGATAAATATTTTCATTTTGTTGTCTACAATGATCAAAGATACCATTCCGCCTAACTGCAAAAAGCGTTTACTAGTGCCAATCAATAAGGTTGTTTCCGTAAGACGAGCTATTTGTTGTTCAGTCATTCCAGCCCATTGCTCATCCGATGAATACAGCACCTTACAATTATTTTCTGATAATTCAAATAGTTGCTCCTTATTATTCAACCTTATAACTTCAATCTGGTAGCCCTTAGTTGACTTTGACTCCAATTCCGAAAAGGCGCGATCAAGGTTTTCGTTAGCCTGCGCCAACACACAAATTGTGAACTTGGGATTATTGCTGATAAAAAGGGACTCGGGCCACAGCGTGAACTTGGTTATTTGATAAATAAAAGCCGCAGTCAGTTGGGCTTTCTGATTGATACCTACCTGCGCGTTAACATTGATGTTAAACAGTAACAGAATCATCATCAGCAAACCTTGCTGGAATATGTAATCAAAGCGCTTTAATCTCATAAAACTATATACTTGTTATCGCTTGTGAATAAATCTAGCAAACGGTTATGTACAAATAACATGATTTTTATGTGTCGCTAAAACGATAAGGTCAAGGTCTGCGCTGATATTGAAACTCCTCTTTTTGGTTTCTTCAAATAACACTAGTATCTTTTTCTCTGAACAGTGGTTCATTGCTGTTATGACTATAATTGAAAGGTTAATTCTAAGTTCAACTGTCTGCCTCTAGCAGGTAACTCTTGCACTGGTTGATTATTAATATCGGTTCCCAATGGCGAATACGTCGACGTGAAATATTGTTCATCAGTGAGGTTTTTAACACTAAGTTGCCAACGAAGATTGCTGCTCCAGCGATAGATTATGTGCGCATTTATAAGAAGTAATTCATCCTGCTTGCTTAAGCTTTCTACGCTGGAACGCCAATTTCCAGATAAACTAAAAGACCAATCTGAGGGCGTATAATGCACTTCATAATTTAAATACGTCTGCGGAGCAATCACTTCAGATGGGGTAAATTCTGCTCCCTCAGCTAATTCAGTTCGGTTTGTAAAAAGGCGAGTAATATCTGATTGCAGCAGCCAATGCCTACTAGGCTGCCATTTCAGCTGCAGTTCTAATCCGCGAGCTTTGTTGCTACCTATGTTTGCTAAAAACGACAGATCATCGGTATTACTTCTACCGACAATATGTTGGTGATGACTGGCAAATAGACTAGCCGTGAAGGCTGTTTGAGCACCATGCCAATAATACACGGCTTCCATGCTCGTCAATTCATTGGCTTTTAATGATTGATTGCCAACAGTAAGTCCACTTTCTTCGTCATAAAGGTCACCCAGTGAAGGCGCTCGATAGGCCTCTGCATATATTAATTTATAGCCTTGATTATCATCCAAGGCGTGTACTAACGAAAGTCGAGGCGTTAATGCATTGTCGATGTCGTTGTAATTATCTAATCGCAGACCTGTAGTTACCGCGATTTGGGGTGTCACCTGCCACTCAGATTGGGCATAAACACTTTGGATACGTCTGGTCATATCCAAAACAGTGCGTTGAGAATCGTTGGCATCAAAGGTGACCACTTCGCCTAAGTAGTCCTCGTTACCATAAATATCAAAATTACTCTTTAAATAAGAGCGCGGGATTTCACTAGTTGACAAAAAACTACCCAGATTAAACTTTACGTTATCAGAAAATTGATAACTTGCATCTAAAGCAATATTGGCAGATTGGTACTCCAAATCGATGCCAAATAAAAAGTCTGGAGACGGATTAGGTGCAGGGCTGCCAGCTGCCAGAGCGGATAATGACTCTCGGGTAGCATTTTGGTAGCCTGCGGATATATCTACCTCCCAGCGTTCATTTTGCAGCAATTGATGGGAACCATAGACCGTCCAATGAGTCAGTTCGACCTCTGCAACCCCATCCCGCAGTCGTCTAAATAAATAGTAATTTTGGCGCTTTGAATGCAAATACTGAAAATCAATTCTACTTTGGTCGTTTTTTGTGGTCAGGTTGAGTTGTTGCACGGTTTTGGGATCGTTGGTTGAAGTTTGTAATCCGCTGCGATCAAACACATTGTGATAGTTTTCACCTTGATCACGGTAAAAATTGATTGAGGCGCCTAGTTCCCAGTCTGCAACGGATACCTTATCACTCCAATAAAGTGCAGAGGTGCCCAAGCTGCCAAGAGTTGCACTGATTTGTGGAGTTGAATCAGTGATAATATTGACAACGCCAGAATACGCATTGGAGCCATACAAAGCCGAACCTGGACCTCGGATGACTTCGATTTTACTAGCGTCACGGATACTAAAATAACGAATTAAATAATTAATCCCACCGGTATAATCATCATTGATTCGTTGTCCGTTTAGCAGCACTAGTAAGGTGTTGGCATAATTTTGAGCGTGTCCGCGCATCACCATATGCGACAAATTACCCTCGACACTGTCCATCATGCTGTAAAAGCCAGGTACCCGTGTCAGCAAGTCTCCTAACGTGCGCAAGCCTAATCGTTCAATATCGTCACGAGTAAAAAGAGAGACTGAAGAGGGCGATTGCGCCAAGGATGTCTCGTTTTTAGTGGCGATAGATACGGGAATATTAAGCAATTCTTCGAGGGATAAACTATAGATGTCGTTGTCATTGTTAGCATTGGCTTTGGTACTATAAAGACAACAAATGTAGATACTAAATAATACGAAGAGTATGGAAATGCCTCTGACCATATTGTTACCTATTAAACGATGACCAACGGTTTAACACAATACTAGTCTATGTAAACCAATTAAACGAATACAAAATTGCAGGCAGTTTATAAAACAAGTGAAAAGACAATATCGACGCTATTTTTAGATTCGTACTTTTGGGGTTTGTATCAACTTTAGCTTCTAAGCGTCGGAAAATAGCCTGTGGAAAATGATGCTCACATATATGTTCTACTTACCTATAGAATCGATTTTTAATTAGTTTGTTTCTAGGTTTTGCTATCGCCACTAAGGTGTCTTTTCGTGTCCTTTAAGGTGAATGCAAAGTAATCATAGGTCGTGGAAATTTAACTAAATGCGTCACCAATCGTTTGTTTATGCGCTAAAAATTGGATAACCTTCTGGCAATTCATTAATCGAAGTCACTTTGACTTTAGGATGTCGTATTGAAATGGATAGTGAAACATAAAGCGAGGTTGTTGCGCTGGTCTCGCGACTTGCTAATTGGTGCGTCGATAATCTATGCCATCACACTTTGGCAGGGCAGACATTTGCTAGATGATGATGGTACGGTTGTGGTTGATAATGTGCATTTGGCAACCCTCAACAATGATGTCCAACCGCTCTTTGTATCTGACAAACGAACCCTGGTTTATTTTTTTGCACCTTGGTGTGCAATTTGTGAATTGAGTATTGGCAACTTAGATCATTTATCTGATCCTGAATTGCGAGTAGTAAGAGTTGCACTCGATTATCAGAGTCAAAATGAAGTCGAGGATTTTGTTAATAGGAGCAATGTTAAGGGGGTGGTGTTGTTAGGTAGCAATCAGCTTAAGCAAAAATTCAAAGTTCCTGGCTATCCAACCTATTACCTTTTGAACGAACAACAACAGGTTGTTGGCCATTCATTTGGCTATAGCAGTGCAATGGGCTTAAAACTGAAAAATTACCTAAATAAATAAGCCTAGTTAGGTTATTTTTAGCCAGACTATGGTAGATTATTCGCGTCAAAACCATCAGAGAGTGGACGAGTGAAAATAAGTAGCAATTTCGATTCTGGCAACATTGTTGTTGTCAAGGCAGAACAACCCAACGACATCGCATTACAAATTCGTAAAGATAATGCGTCTGATTTTTATCAGTGGTTCCATTTTAAATTAGATTCGACCCCTTTTGTCGAGCACCGCATGATCATTTCCGACTTGGCTAATTCAGCCTATCCAGATGGCTGGCAAGGATATCAAGCCGTTGCATCATACGACCGCCAAGAGTGGTTTCGCGTGGACACGCAATTTGATGGCGACAATCTTACGATTACTCATACGCCGGAACACAAGCATACCTATTTTGCTTATTTTGCCCCTTATAGTTACGAACGTCATCTAGACTTGCTGGCAATGGCGCAGGTGTCCTTTGATTGTGAATTACACCATTTAGGTGAAACCTTAGATGGTCGAGATATGTCGATGTTAGTCGTCGGACAACCAGAAGAGGGCAAAAAGAAAATCTGGATCACCGCTCGCCAGCATCCAGGTGAGACAATGGCAGAGTGGCTGGTTGAGGGATTGTTAAATCGGTTACTTGATGAAGATGACGGTGTTGCCCGTAATTTGCTCGATAAAGCGGTGTTCTACATCGTGCCTAATATGAATCCAGATGGAGCGGTTCGCGGGCATTTGCGTACCAATGCCGTAGGGACCAATCTTAACCGAGAATGGCAATCTCCGTCGATGGAACGCAGCCCAGAAGTATTCTTAGTAAAACAAGCAATGCAAGAATCAGGCGTTGATCTTTTTCTCGATATGCACGGCGATGAAGCCTTACCCTATAACTTTGTCGCTGGCAGTGAAGGTAACCCAGGTTACGATGAGCGTATTCAACAACTTGAAAATGCCTTTAAACAGGCTCTGCTGACGGTGACGCCAGAGTTTCAAGACGAGTTTGGCTACGACAAAGATGAACCCGGCCAAGCCAATATGACAGTTGCTACTAATGCCGTTGGACAAACCTTTGATTGCTTGGCATACACATTGGAAATGCCGTTTAAAGACAATGCGTTACTTCCTGATCCCGCGTACGGATGGTCACCCGTGAGATGCATGCAGTTAGGTGAAGATGTGTTGGTGGCGATCCACGCCGTGGTTGACGATTTACGCTAAGGATATTGAAGAGCAGAGTATAACTGCCTGATATTTAATAATTAATAACAATAAAAAAGGGGATTAGTTTGGAAGGCTTACATGATTTTTTGAAATTACTCGATAGTTGGCTTGGAGGCAATCCGTTGTTTCCGTTCATTTTGTTGGGAACGGGATTGTTTTTCACCTTATATCTTGGTTTTCCGCAAATTCGCTATTTCAAACACGCTTGGAAAGTGGTCACGGGTAAATTTGATAAGGCCGATGACCCAGGTGATACCAGTCATTTCAGAGCATTAACCACCGCTCTATCTGGTACCGTCGGTACCGGTAATATTAGTGGTGTGGCATTTGCTATTTTTCTAGGTGGTCCAGCCGCACTGTTCTGGATGTGGGTAACTGCATTTTTTGGTATGACAACCAAATTCGTCGAAGTCACGCTGTCACACAAATACCGTGAGAAGACCGAAGATGGCACCATGGGCGGTGGTCCAATGTATTTCATGGACAAAGGATTGAACATGAAATGGTTAGCGGTGTTGTTTGCCGTGGCAACCGTGATCAGTTCATTTGGTACCGGTAACCTACCGCAAAGTAATGGTATCGCCACTAGTATCCAAGAAACCTTTGGTTTCGAACCTTGGATAGTGGGTAGTGTGTTGGGAATTCTACTGGCCTTAGTTATCCTTGGTGGTATCCAACGTATCGCAGCCGTGACCTCTAAGATAGTGCCATTCATGGCCGCCGTTTATTTGGTCGGTGCTTTTTCTGTTATTTTCGCAAATTTAGAAAATATTGGTCCGTCATTTTCTGCCATTGTTGGTGATTTGTTTACTGGCTCGGCAGCCACCGGTGGCTTTTTAGGCGCGTCAATTGCCTATGCCTTCAATCGTGGTGTGAATCGAGGCTTGTTCTCAAATGAAGCGGGGCAGGGGTCTGCGCCTATAGCTCACGCTGCTGCAAAAACTAAAGAGCCGGTTTCTGAAGGTGTGGTATCTATCCTCGAACCTTTCATCGACACGATCGTTATCTGTACCTTAACGGGGTTAGTGATATTGTCATCGGGTGTGTGGAAAGAAAAACACATAAACGAATTTGAACGCTCCAGTTTAGAGATTGTGGCGGGCACATATGACGAAAATAACTTACAAGATAGGGAAAACCTGTATAAGCATCTTAACCATATCGATGGGAGTTCTGTCGAGATGTTTAACGGTGAAATTCAGGTGGTTTCAGGTAAAGCTGTCAGTGGTGGATTCACTATTGTGCACGCTCGCTCACTGGCTGAAGACGTTGTCGTCACGGTCGGAGGAGATGAAGATTTATTTACCGGAACCCTTAACATAGTCGACGGTAATATTACTAAAGACAACATTGTACTCAATGGTAAGTCATTGGTGCATTCGGCACGACTCACAACCATAGCCTTTACTAAAGGGTTCTTTGGTGAGTTTGGTCAATATATTGTGTCTATTGGCTTATTGCTATTTGCGTTTTCAACGGCAATTGCTTGGTCCTATTATGGTGATAGAGCCATGACCTATTTATTTGGTTCTCGTTCGGTGATGCCTTATAGAGTGGTTTACGTAGCTGGTTTTGTATGGGCTTCATTTTCCGACACTGAGCTAGTATGGACGCTCGCGAGTGTGGCAATTGTGGTGATGACCTTACCTAACTTATTTGGTATTTTGATGCTAAGCAAAGAGATGAAGAGTACTGTTAAAGACTATTGGAAAAAGTTTAATGCGGAAAATAAATCTTAATTAGCCGTACCAACGTATTTACGAAAACGCGGCACGGCCGCGTTTTCCTGTTTTAACGTTACAATGAAGAGAGAGTATTATGGCATTAATTGATTGCCCTTCATGCAACAAGAAAATTTCAGACAAAGCCAAAACATGTAATCACTGTGATTTTGCAATTGGCCAAGCGAGCAATGAAGACTTACAACGTAAAAAGAATCTAAAGCGCTTTCAACAGCAACAGAGTATTCAAAATCAGTCGATGTTAGCGATGTTGCTTTTTATCGGCGGCTTTGCACTTATGTATTGGGGCACCGCAAGCACAGACTCTTTGCAGTACACACTGTCAATTGGCTGTTCGGTAGTGGGTTTTGTATGGTATATCATCAACCGTATTCGATTGATTTTTGTTAAGCGAGCTGACTAGATGAATATTGATGCGCTGGTTTCTTCAATGAGTCAGCAAACCTATGAGCGGCTTCTTCAAGCTGTCGAAACAGGTAAATGGTTAGACGGTTCTCCTTTGACAGAAAATCAAAGAGAGAGCAGCATGCAAGCAGTCATGATGTACCAAGCCAAGGTCTTAAAATTGGATGAACACATGATGCTCAACGCTGATGGCGAAATAAATCATAAAAGCCGCCAGCAGTTCAAAAATGAATTTGCACAACAAGGCAGCATCGCGCGGTTCAAACAGGATGATTTTTAAAAAACTTTTTCGACCTAAACACCAACACCCTGATCCACAAATCCGAATTCAGGGGATCCAAGCGCTTTTGCCAGAACAAGCAGAGCATAAGAGCGATCTGCATGAATTGGCCTTCAATGACGAAGATCCGAGCGTAAATTTGGCTGCTTTAAAACGCTTAAACAGTTTTGCCCTGTGGTGCAAAATGGCCGAAACGGCGAAATCTGAGCGGATCCGTAAGAAAGCGCAAGCTATGGTCGAAGATGCACTCTTTGAAAGAGGTGATCTACAACTGTCAGAGCAAGAACGGCAGCGCTTTGTGGCAGAATGTAAAAGTACTGCACTACTTGAAAAACTGCTGAACTTACCTTGGCTAAAATCCGATCAATCTGGATTGCTGGTGCAAGTGCTCGATAAAATCAATAAGCCGCACGTGATGCAGCAAGTATTCGTCCAATCAGACATTGAATCTGTGCAACTAAGCTTGATTAATCGTATTGATGAGCAAAGTATTCTGAATAAATGTTTAAAGAAGACGTCATTTGACTCAGTTAAACAACAGATTCGAGACAAGCTCGAAGCTGCGTTTATTGCTAAGACTCGTCCTATTGAAGTTGAAAAGCAAACTCGGATGGTGCTGTCGCAGTTACTGGCTTTGAAAGACAAATCTGATTACGCTGAAATTCAGGATAAATACCAAGAGCTTGTCGAGCAATATCAGCAATTAGCCGCACAGTTTAGTTGTTTGAAAGCGGATGTTAAAAGCAATTTAATCGAACGATTCGAGGACATCAGTCGTAAAGTGCAGGCCTCACTTGAACAACTTGCTCCTCAGTGGCAGGCAAATCAAGCGGCAAGAGCATTGGAACAACGAATAACAACGCTAAGCGATGCCGCTAGACAGTGTATGGCTGGCGTTGATGAGTTGTTGCAGGGCGATTTAGAACAAGTCGATACTACGTCATTAACGTCAATTGAACTTGAATTACAACAGTTCCAAAAGCAAATTGATGATGTACTTTCTGATATTAGCCGGCAACAGGTAGACTTACGCGTCAAGCTAGAGCGACTTCGCCACGATATTACTGCCACCTTAACAACGCTCAACGCGTTACCAAAGTTGCAACAGGCTATTGAGCGTGCGGTTGAGTTTTTAACGGTATTTGCAGCCTTGCCATTACCCACTGATCATAGCCAAGTCGATGCGTCTGCCAGCTATATTAAAGACCAGCGTTTTCAATGGAAACAGTTAACCGCACCCTATCAATCTTATTGGCCAAAAACGCTATCAACCCAATGGGATGAGTTGCACCAGCGTTGGCGAGCGGCAATCAAACAATTAAAAGAATCGATTAAGCAAAATGAAACACGCTGTCGTACAAAATTAAAAGCGATAGAACAGCTGGTTAATCAAGGTAAGTTTAAAGCGGCGATGAGCTTATATGCTCGAGTTGAGTCTTGGTATTTCGGACTTCCTGAGCGCAATCAAGCTTATCTTCAACGCAGCTTTGACAAGGTTAAAAACGAAATCGAAAACCTCAAAGATTGGCAGCACTACATCGCCCAACCACGCAAACCTGCATTATTGAAGGAAGCAGAAGCAATTCGTGATAAGCCGCTTGGTATAGATAAACAAGCAAGTGAGGTTAAGCGTTTACGTAGTGAATGGAACTCCTTAGGTAAAATCGATAGCGAGGCTGACTCTGCCCTCAACAGCGCATTTGAATCCACATTGGAAAGTGCTTTTGAACCTTGTCGTCAACATTATGCTCAACTGCAACAAGAGCGCGAAGACAACCTAGCCAAAAAACAAAGCGTTCTAAAAGAGTTGGATGCACTGACACACAGTGAATTAGATGACAAGCACGTGGCTGACCAATTAGCCTCATTGCAAAAACAGTGGCGCCAAATTGGCAAAGTAGATTATAAAATGCTGTCTGAATTAAACGAGCAATACCAAGCCAGTATTGATCCGGTTAAACAGCGCGTAGAGAACTATTATCAAACTAACGCAGAGCAAAAGCAGTCACTGCTCAATAAGTCGCTTAAATTGATGGAATTTGAAGATATCGATTTGGCGATTGAACAAGCCAAGCAATTACAAAAGCAATGGAAACACATTGGTTTTGCCGGCCCCAAACGAGATGGCAGTCTTTGGCAAGAATTTAGACAATCCAATGATCAGGTGTTTGCCAAAAGACAGAGCCTGCAAGACGACGCTAAGCAAGCTATCAAGCAGCAAATCAATGAGTTTCAACTACAACTTGATCCACTGGTCGCTCAGATTTCTGAGGCCAATTCAGTTTCACAATTAGATTCAGCTAAACAGGACCTCGGGCGATTAACATCGCTTTTGGAAGATATGGATGACAAGGGATCTAAAGGTTTTCGGACAAAACTGAGTCAACTTGATAAACGCATCGCCGAGAAACGTCAACAAGCGATAAGCCAGCAAAAAGCAAACGAGATCACTCAGTTGTTCAATGTGCTAGAAAGTAGTATCGAAAATTCGTTAGATGATTCAGTTTTAGCCTCGCTGAGTGCATCATGGAGACAGAGACTGACCGATCCAACGCGACCCGGTTACAGTCGTTTAGAGCTCAATGTACTGCTTGATATTCTTCATGAGGTGCCAAGCAGTGATGCTGAACAGTCACTGCGCAGTGAGCTACAGCTAACACTGATGTCAAAGAAGTTGCAAGAAGGGGTAACCTTGACTGCGAAAGACGTACTCAATATGTGGCTTCAACATGGCGCCGTTGAACCACAACAAAAAGCGTTACTTGAGCGACTCAAAAAGCACGTTGATGAGCACGCAATGCTTTAATCGACTCCTATTGCTGCCTGCCACAGGTTTTGCTGTGGCAGAGTTTGCGAAAACGCCTAGAATCATTGACACGGATTAAGCGGATGGATTTAACTCACCGCGTAAATTAGTCAACAACTGGCGTTTAATTTCCTTCATGGGTAAATCTTTACTAAGCAAATAATGCAGTTTTGCCAAGGCCGCTTCAGGGGTCATATCGTTACCTGACACGACACCCACTTCACGCAATACATGGCCATTTGCATAGCCGTTCATATTCACCTTGCCTCTAAAACATTGGGTACAATTTAGCACCAAAATGTCGTTCTTTTCGGCCAATCGCAGTTGTTCTAGTAAAGCGGCGTTTTGTGGCGCATTACCCACGCCATAGCTGAGTAATATCAGCGCTTTGACAGGTTGCTGCAAGGTGTTTTTAATCACATCCGCACTGATCCCGGGATACAAGGTGATCACACCAATTGGCTGAGAGCTGATTTGGCTAACCGTTAAGGTTGATTTAGTCTGTGTGGCAATTTCACCTGCGCCTAATTCAATATTGATCCCAGCGGAAAGTAGCACGGGATAATTAGGCGAGCCAAAGGCATCGAATCCATCTGCGTCCACTTTACGGCTGCGATTACCGCGATAGAGTTTGTTGTTAAAGTACAAGGATACTTCTGCAATGGGGTAATTGGCGGCGATATACAAAGCATTGAGCAAATTTACCTGACCATCGGAGCGAAGTTCAGCTAACGGAATTTGTGAGCCTGTTACGATGACTGGCTTGCATAGATCTTCAAGCATGAAGGACAATGCAGACGCCGTGTAAGCCATCGTATCGGTGCCATGCAGAATAATGAAACCATCATAATCGGCATAGTTAGCTTGAATATCGTTGGCTATTTGCTGCCAGTCAAGCGGACTCATATCAGAAGAATCAATTAAACTGTCGTATTCATGGATGGTGAAACTTGGCATTTCATCGCGGTGGAATTCAGGCATTTTCGCCAGTGTTTCGGTTAAAAAACCTGGTACTGGTACGTAACCCTGGGACGAAGGCCGCATACCAATAGTTCCGCCTGTGTAGGCCACGTAGATTTGCTTTTTCATAAGATCCTAAAAATCATTAACAACAACCGCTAGTGTAGCCTCTTTAGATATAGTTCGCATCAATGCTGTGTAAATTCAAAGGCTTGTCAAAATGTCAGTTTTGCTTAACTATGGAGACTGAATTTAACCATAAGGCCAAATTATGCGTTGTGTTATTTCATTGTTTGTCATTACTGTTTTCGTTTCCCTACTGCGGATAGGTGTGGTTGATGCGCAAATATTATCGATGCGAGAGCGTGCCAATTTAATTGATGAGATGTCTCAAGACCGATTAAACACAGTGCTTCCGGATTTAATGACCCGAGAAAAAATCGATATGTGGATTTTAATATCTCGGGAGTACAACGAAGATCCGGTGCTCAAAACCATGCTTCCCTCTACCTGGCTGTCGGCTAGACGCAGAACCATTTTAGTGCTGTTTAATCCGGGGCAGGGTAAACCCATAGAGCGCATGGCCGTTGCCCGTTACGATGTAGATAGCTTGTTCAGCAAGAAATGGGATAAAGAGAAACAACCGGATCAATGGCAACGGTTAGTGGAACTCATAAAACAGAAAAATCCGCGCCGCATTGGTATTAATAAGTCTGAACACTTTGCCTTAGCGGATGGGATCAGTGCCACCGAATATGAACAACTAAAATCAGCTATGGGAGAGTCATTGTCGACGAAATTGGTGTCTGCCGAATTGCTGGCCGTAGCCTGGTTAGAAACTCGTAGTGAAATGGAAATGGCAGTCTATCCTGAGCTTATTCAAATAGGTCATCAATTGATTAAACGTGCATTTTCCAATGAGGTGGTAACACCGGGCGTAACCACCACTACGGATATCGTCTGGTGGTTGCGGGAACAAACACGCGAGCTCAAACTGACAAACTGGTTTCATCCATCGGTATCAATTCAACGTTCTAATAATGAACAATTCGATCAAATTAGTGCCTTTAGCGGCGCCAAAAAGGACCAGGTAATTCAGCCTGGAGACTTGTTACATGTGGATTTCGGCTTAGTGTATTTGCGCTTACATTCAGATCAACAACAACACGCTTATGTGCTCAAGCCTGATGAAACAGAAGCGCCCGCTTTTCTTAACCAAGCACTGGCTAATGCTAATCGGCTTCAAGATATTTTCATCGCGCATTTTAAAGCAGGACGTACTGGAAATCAGGTATTGAAACTCGCTCGTGAACAAGCCATTCAAGAGGGCATTAAGCCATCCATCTATACGCATCCCATTGGGTTTCATGGTCATGCAGCAGGCACCACGCTAGGTATGTGGGACGCGCAAGGGGGAGTACCTGTGCAAGGGGATTATCCACTGCATTACAACACCGCCTATTCAATTGAACTTAACGCCGCTAGCTTTATCCCGCAGTGGAAAAAAGAAATTCGCATCATGTTAGAAGAACAGGCCTTTTTTGATGAGGCTGGCGTACACTACCTTGACGGCAGACAAACCCAGTTTCATTTGATTAATAGCAAATCGCAACCGTGAAACTTGTTACAGAACTTTTCAAGTGCAGATCAGCAGGTGTTTGTTTGTTACTATTTTGGCGCTTTTAATAATTGGAATAAAAATGAAAAACACGTCCTTTTTGGCTAAAACTAAAATCTCATTGATCGCTATGTCTGTGGCGGTTAGTTTAGTAGGCTGTTCGGCCAACACTTATCAAGCCGCTTCACCTGCAGGAGCACTGAATCTGACCAGCACAGAGATGGCGCAAAAAACCGAAGCTGAAAAAGTCCAATTGCTCACTGATCAATTTTTTGATGAGTCTATGCAGCGCAACCCTATATATGCCACTTTTGTCGGTGTGCATGACTACAACGATAAATTTGGTGATCCGATCAATCAAAAATCCTTGGCAGAAGGCTTGGCATTCGAACAAAAATATTTGCAGGCAATCAATAAAATCGAACCAAGTAAATTGTCAGGTCAAGCATTGCTAAGTTATGAAATATTTAAGCGTGCCCGGGAAATGGCGATTAAAAGCTATCAATTTGATGTACATCTTATTCCCATTAGCCAAATGGGGGGGGTACACAGTTTCTTTGCCATGCTGGGTTCTGGCAGTAGTGCACAGCCATTTAATACCGAACAAGACTACCGTAACTTTATGAGTCGAGCCGAGGGCTTCTCGATCTTTATGGATAGTGTCATCTCGGCAATGCGCGAAGGAATTGAAAAGGGCATGGTGCATCCTAAGCCAATTGCCGAAAAGTTAATTCCTCAACTGTCTGCCCATGTTGTGGATGATGTCACGCAAAGTGTGTTTTTTGCACCTTTAGTCAGCTTGGATGATAACGAAAACATTGCTGAAAAAAGCAAAGCACAGCTTAAACAAGACTACGTGAAGATGATTGAGCAGGTGATAGTGCCAGCCTACGCTAAAGTACACGATTTTATTAAAAATGAATATGTGCCAAATGCTCGAATGACAGTAGGTTTATCCGCTTTACCCAATGGTAAAAAATGGTATGAGTATCAAATCGAGACCAATACGACTTTGCCTCTTACCGCCGAAGAGATCCACCAATTTGGTCTAGATGAAGTGGCTCGTATTCTGGCCGAAATGCGCAAGGTAAAACAAACCGTTGGCTTTGATGGTGATCTGCAAGCATTTTTCGAGCATTTAAGAACAGACGATCAGTTTTTCTTCGACTCTGAACAAGCGCTAATTGATGGCTATACCCAAGTGAAAGATAAAATAAACAGCCGTTTACCGATGTTGTTTGAGGTGTTTCCCAAAGCAGATTATGTAGTGAAGGCCGTAGAGCCTTATCGCGCAGCTTCGTCTGCTGCAGCAAGTTATATGGCACCCGCACCAGATGGCTCTAGACCAGGGGTGTTTTATATCAATACTCGGGATCTCAGAGCACAACCAAAATACTCACTTGAAACTTTGAGTATTCACGAAGCGGCTCCTGGTCATCACTTTCAAATTGCAATCCAGCAAGAAGTAGAAGGGTTACCGCGTTTTCGTAAATTTGGGGGCTATACGGTGTTTTCCGAAGGTTGGGCGTTGTATGCAGAAAGCTTAGGTAAAGAGCTTGGCTTATTTACCGACCCTTACATGTGGTATGGCCGATTGAATGACGAACAACTCCGCGCAATGCGTCTGGTGGTTGATACCGGACTACATGCCTTTGGTTGGAGTCGAGAAAAAGCCATTGCCTATATGAATGAAAACTCGTCCATGGCCTTGAGTGATATTGTTGCCGAAGTTGAAAGATATATTTCAATGCCCGGTCAAGCGTTAGGTTATAAGACCGGTGAACGTCATATACGCATGTTGCGCAATAAAGCCAAAGCGGCCTTGGGGGATAAGTTTGATGTGAAGAAATTCCATACGCAAATCCTCATAGATGGCGCGCTGCCGATGCCGATTTTGGAAGCTAAAATTGACCGTTGGATAGCGTCTTTGCAATCTTAATTAAAAATTGACTAGGGTTTTACATACGTTTTTTATAACGCTGTGAAACACAGTATAGGTTAATCATCGCCAGCTGAAGTATGCTGGCGTTTTTATGTGAGCTATCCGAACAAATCGAAGTGACAATAACGGTTAAAAAACATCGCCTTTATTAGTCTGCTAGTCTGCTTTTTAACTGGTAGTAACACATATCGAGATTGCCATTGCCTTTATAATGAAAAAAAGCGTTATCCAGCTTACGGGCGCTATCAAGCCGTTGTTTAACTTGCGATGAATCTTGATGTTGGAGTTGCACCGCAATACGGTCTTTTGCTGGCACATCTTCGGCTAACTTGATCCAGTTAATTTTAGAACGTTGCTGCGGTTTTTCTATCACTCCACTTGGCGTATTAACCGATGCTCTGCTTACCGATTGCAGCGCTGGCATACCGTAAATAACTTTAGCAAACGCGCTCATGTTGCGATCTAAATGGCGTGTTGCTTGACCTATCACTACGTAAAAGTCCGTGGTGGCACTGTCCTTGTCGTTACTGCGAGCCATGGCAACTGTGCCGGGGCAATGCAGCAACCATTCTTCATTTTTGCTAGGGTCGCGACCTGCTGCAAAACCATGTAAATAACCGGTTTGTGGGGCCATGAAATCCTTGTCTTGTTCAAGCTGGAAATGACTGTTTGCTGGCGCTTTGCGAGTAAACTCAGCATTTAAGGGCTGTTTATATTTTGTTAGTTTTTCACCTGACATATCGCCAGCTTGAGCAACGAAGCCATCGATAACGCGGTAAAAATCCAATCCATCATAAAAGCCTTCGCTAACCAAGTGTTTAAATCGAGCAACGTGATTTGGTGCCATGAAGGGCGCCAATTCGATGATGACAAGACCTTCAGTGGTTTGCATATAGACAAGATCATCTAACGAGGGCGTGCGCCACTGGTCGCTATCCTGCGCCTGTAGCGGGCTACTAATGAATACCCCTAAAAACACAATGATTAGTACAAGGTTAGGCATTTATATTCCTACAAAAAAGCCCGCTGGACAGCGGGCTAATCATGAATGACTTATTTTACTTCAATACCGGCGGCTTGTTTATCGGCATGGTAACTTGATCTCACCATAGGACCACAGGCGGCATGGGTAAAACCAATTTTATGTGCATAAACGCCTAATTCATCAAACTCTTCAGGATGCACGTAACGCTTAAGCGGGTAGTGGTGTTTACTGGGTTGCAAATACTGACCAAGGGTTAACATATCCACATCATGGGCGCGCAAATCATCCAATACAGTGGCGATTTCTGCTTTGTCTTCGCCCATCCCCATCATCAAACCTGACTTGGTTGGGATCTCTGGATGTTGTGCCTTGAATTTTTTCAATAAATCCAGTGACCACTGATAATTAGCGCCAGGGCGACATTCACGGTACAAACGCGGAATGGTTTCCAAGTTGTGATTAAATACATCAGGAGTCCCTTGCTTAAATATTTCTAGGGCACGATCCATGCGGCCTCTAAAGTCAGGGACCAATACTTCAATCTTGGTAGTCGGACTGTGTTCACGTATGGCATTGATACAATCGACAAAATGTTGTGCACCGCCATCGCGCAAATCATCACGGTCTACAGAGGTGATCACAACATATTTTAAACCCATCTCAGCAATGGTTTTAGCCAGCTTTACAGGCTCTTCGGCGCTAGGCGGAAGGGGCTTACCGTGGGCAACATCGCAAAATGGGCAACGACGAGTACAGATATCACCTAAGATCATAAAGGTTGCCGTACCATGGTTAAAGCATTCAGCTAGGTTAGGGCAGCTGGCTTCTTCACAGACCGAAAACAAATTATTCTTGCGTAGGGTCTTTTTAATGTGATCGATTTTATCCGTGGTGCGAGGAAGCTTGATTTTAATCCACTCAGGTTTACGCAGCATTTGTTCCTTTTCAGTGGGAACTATGGTGATCGGGATGTGCTTTACTTTCTCATCGTCACGGAGTTTAACTCCTGCTTGTGGGCGTGCGTTACTCATCAAAACCTTCTCTTAATTCTTTACTTTCAATACTTAGTAGGCGGCAGAAATGATCAACAAGATGTATTCCTGCATCGCGCACAGATTGTGGGCCACCGATATCTGCGCAATTTACCATTTCAAGGCCGGCATAGCCACAGGGATTAATACGTTGAAAGGGTGCTAAATCCATATTCACGTTAAGTGCCAAACCATGAAACGAGCAGCCTTTACGAATTCTCAACCCCACCGAACAGACTTTTTTATTTTCCACATACACGCCAGGCGCATCGGCTTTAGGGTACGCGGATATAGCATAATCAGCCAAAGTATCAACCACACAAGACTCAAGCGCGGTGACCAGATGCCTAACACCAAGCTTTCTGCGTTTAATGTTGAGTAACACGTACATTGTCTGTTGTCCTGGACCGTGGTAGGTGACCTGTCCACCGCGATCGACTTGCACAACGGGGATATCTCCAGGAGCTAGAATATGTTCTTCTTTCCCCGCTTGACCTTGCGTAAACACAGGTTGATGCTCGACTAGCCATATTTCATCGCTAACGGAGTCATCTCGCTCATCGGTAAACTTCTGCATAGCGTCGAGAATGGGTTGGTACGGCTGAACACCCAATTGCCTTACAATCACTGCAAGATTACTCAAATTTTAACGCCTCGCTTGGGATTAAAGAACAACACGAACCAATTCAAGACTGGATAATTCAGTGTATATGGTCTCCATGTGATCTTTGCTGGTCACCCGTACACGGATCGATAACGAGTGATAATTCCCTTTGGAGCTTGGCTTAATCGTTGGCGAATAATCATCTGGTGCATGGTTTTGTAAACAATTGACCACCACAGATGGCAATGATTCGTCGGCAACACCCATTATCTTAAACGTCTGATAACAGGGGAAATCTAATAATTGGTCGAATTTAGTATCCACGATATTCTCTTCACAAAAGTTAGACTGTGACTAACTGTCAAAGCCTAATTGTAGTTTTATATAGTCAATGGCCTGGTCAAAGAAACTACCTTCTTGCACTTCTTGAAGTGTTACCAATGGATATTGCGCAACATCTTCACCTTCAAGTTGCAAGTACAAGGTGCCAACCACTTCGCCTTTAGCGATGGGAGCTTCTAGACTTTTATCCAATTCAAAGTTGGCTTTGAGGTTCTTCACCTGACCGCGAGGAATGGTTATGGGGGTGTCTTGGTTAATTCCCAAGTCTACGTGATCTTTGTCGCCCATAAATATGCGGTGAGAAACGAAACTGTCTCCCGCCTTGTATGGGGTAACCGTTTCAAAGAAGCGGAATCCATACTTTAATAACTTTTTGTTTTCGTTCTTACGCGCACGCTCGCTGTCTGCGCCCATGACGACTGCAACGAGACGCATATCGCCTTGTGTCGCTGAGGTGACAAGGCTATATCCTGCGTCTGAGGTATGTCCGGTTTTAATGCCGTCGACATTTAAACTTTTATCCCATAACAGACTATTTCGGTTGTATTGCTTAATGTCGTTAAACGAAAATTCTTTTTCTGCGTAAAGGGCGTATTCTTCAGGAACGTCTCGTACCAGAGCACTGCCTAAAATAGCCATATCACGAGGAGAGGTGTAATGGTCAGCATCGTGCAAGCCGTGGCTATTAACGAAACGAGTGGCAGTCATACCAAGTCGTTCAGCATGTGCATTCATCATACTAACAAACGACTCTTCACTGCCCGCAATGTGTTCGGCCATAGCAACACAGGCATCGTTTCCTGATTGAATAATAATGCCTCGATTCAAATCGCCCACTGACACTTGTTTGCCCACTTCAATGAACATCTTACTTGAGTCGGGGAAATTTTTAGCCCATGCATTTTCCGAAATGGTGACCATATCGGATTCTGAAATATTACCGTTTTTCAGTTCGGTACCAATCACATAACTGGTCATCATTTTGGTTAAACTTGCTGGAGGTAGCTGAATATCTGCATTGGTTTCAGCAATAACATGCCCAGTGTTGTAATCCATCAAAATGTAACCTTTGGCAGCAACTGATGGAGGAGGGGGAATGACCACCGCTGCGATTGCGCTGATGGATGTCAGAGATAAACTGACGAAAGAAAAAATCCCAATAAAACCTGTTTTAAATGTGCCCATTGACCTACCGTAAAATGTGAGTGTATTTAATAATTTGTAACGCTGCCTAATATAACATTTTTGCGAGCGTGTGTTGTGGAAATTGTTGATATCACGATGTCGTATCAATCTTGATCGAGATTGCAATAAGACAATGTTTTTTGCTTAAGGTGCCGTAAAAACTCTAAATGCATTTTCAAAACCGTCTTGCTTTAATTTTTGCAGCAATTGATTGGCTTCAATTTCATTAATCAAAGGGCCCATTCTTAATCGGTATAGGCCATCTAGATTGGCTGCATTCACAGCGACTTGATATTGGCTTTTGAGCCCCGTAGCCAAACGTTCAGCACGTTCTTGATCTTGTAAGGCCGCGACTTGTATGAATATCTGCTGTTGTTCATTTTTCGCTAGTTGAGTGGTTGATTCTGAAGGTTGTCCTTTGCCAACGGTCAGTACACCACTTTCGTCAACATGCAACACTTCAACTTTTACGTGAGCTGTGCCCGTATCTAATACACCTATTTTCATGGCCGCCGCATAGGATAAATCGATGATACGGTTTTGATGAAACGGGCCGCGATCGTTTACTCTGACCACCGCTTGTTTGCCATTACTGAGGTTAGTAACTCTGACTATTGAAGGCAACGGCAGTGTTTTGTGTGCGGCTGTCATGGTGAACATATTGTAAATTTCACCGTTGGCCGTTAAGTGGCCATGAAACTTTTGTCCATACCAAGAAGCTATCCCTTCTTTTTCATAGCCTTTGCCGGTTTTTAACGGCACGTAATGTTGACCAAGTACCTTATAAGGTCGCATTGACGCGTGTAAATAAGGTTCGTATTTGGGCGTGACATCTTTAAAGTCAACATTGTCTATAAGACGCGTAGGTTTAGAGTCAGTGCGTTGTGAATACCGTCCAGTATCAGCACAAGAGGTGATACCAAGCAGCAAGACTAAGGTGAACAGATGTTTCATTACTGCTCCTCGACCTGTTCCATGGCCTGCTTTAATTGCTCACTGAACTGAAACACCGCCATGGCATACAATGGACTGTGGTTATATCGCGTAATCACGTAAAAATTCGGTAAACCTACCCAATATTCTGCGTCTTCTTGCAGTTCAAATTCGAGTAATTTGACGCTCTGTTTGGGATCTATTGTGATATCCGCAGCAAGGGCAACATCTGCGTCGAGCAGATCTTGCCAAGTATCCATATATTTAAGGTCGCGACGAATTAAAGGCGTAATGGCTGCGTTGTTTTTATCTACAGAGACTGGATAGGCGACGGCTTGATTGTTCTTCCAACCATGCTTTTTAAAATAATTAGCAACACTGCCAATGGCATCTGTGGGGTTGTTCAACAAATCGCGGACGCCATCACCATCAAAATCAATGGCATAGTGTCGATAGCTTGAAGAAATAAACTGGCCCCAGCCCATAGCGCCAGCATAGGAGCCTTGTACCTCATCCATTGCAAAACCTTCTTCGCGGGTGAGCAAGAAATATTGTTCCAATTCGCTGGCAAAAAAGGTCGCGCGGGGCGGATAATAAAACCCTAAAGTATAAAGTGCATCAAGCACTGAATATTTACCTTTATAGGTGCCGTAGAAGGTTTCAACGCCAATTATCGCGGTGATTATCTGTGCCGGTACGCCAGTTTCTTGCTGTGCTTTTTTAAGTGTCTCAGCGTGCTTACGCCAAAATTCCACACCCTTGGCTAGACGTTTTTCAGTGAGAAAAATTGGATAATATTGATACCACGGCTTGGCTTCCCACGGGCGGGCAATGGCCTCTAAAATAGCTTGGTTTATATTCGCTTTTGCCAGCGTTTGTCGAACAAACTCGGCATCAAATTGGTGCTGTGACACCATTTTGTCAACGAATGCATCGATTTTTTGTTGCGGTTGGGCATAAACCGTATGAACTTGGGTTAAGCCGAAACAAATAAGTGTTGCCCTTAAGGCGTATTTTAACGCTCGCATTCAATCCCCAGTCGTGTCTTTCTAGTGTAATGAGACGTTATTATTGTCTGGATAGCAGCCGTTTTTGGGTGCTGATAGCCATTAGCATGCCAAACCCTGCTAGTAATGTCACCATAGATGTGCCGCCGTAACTTACCAATGGTAGGGGAACGCCGACTACGGGTAAAATACCGGATACCATACCAATGTTGACGAACACATAAACGAAAAACGTTAAGGTGATACTGCCTGCTAATAATTTAGCAAATGCATCTTGTGCTCGCATCGAAATTAATAATCCCACAACGATGATGTAGCAATAAATAGCGAGTAACCCCAGTATACCCATTAATCCAAATTCCTCACTGAAAACAGCAAAGATAAAATCGGTATGACGTTCGGGTAAGAACTCTAATTGCGACTGGGTTCCTTGCAACCATCCTTTGCCATGCAAACCGCCGGAGCCTATGGCTATTTTTGATTGGATTATATGATAACCCGCCCCTAGAGGTTCACTTTCCGGATTTAGAAAGGTCAACACCCGTTGTTTTTGATATTCCTTCATCAGGAAAAACCACATTACAGGCGCAAAAGCAGCGCCTAAGCCGCCGACTATTAATATCAAATTCCAACTCATACCTGCCAAAAACAGGACAAACAATCCAGAACTTGCAATCAATAATGAGGTGCCTAAATCTGGCTGTTTAGCAATCAGCAAGGTAGGTACCACAACCAAGATAAAGCCGACCACGATATGTCGGATCCGAGGTGGCAAGTTATATTGGCTAATGTACCAAGCGATCATCATGGGTACAGCGAGTTTCATGATTTCAGAAGGTTGGAAGCGCACGAAACCCAGATCAAGCCAACGTTGTGCGCCTTTTCCGGTTACGCCGAATAACAGCACGCCAACGAGCATTAACACTCCTGCAATGTAAAAATATATCGCTATGCGTTGATAGGCGAGCACCGGCACTTGGGCTAAAATAAACATCACCAGCATGGCGACCCCTAAACGGATAACTTGGCGCTGGATCAAGTCCATGTCTTGTCCGCCAGCAGAATAAATAGTTATTAACCCTACCGTCATTAAGGCCAACAACCCTATCAGAAGCAGCCCATCTATGTGCAACTTACGTAATATAGATTGTTTGTTGGGTTCTATTTTGGTTCTTAACATGGACTCATCTTAGGGCTGGGGCTCATTATTGTTTTTAGCATCCGCAATTTCGACGTCTTTGTGTTGTTCCAGCAAATAATAATCGATGATTTTTCTTGCAATGGGCGCTGCTTGGGAGCCGCCGCCACCGGCATTTTCCAACGCGATAGCAACTGTGATTTGAGGATCGTCGAAAGGTGCGTAGCCAATGTACATAGCATTGTCACGATGCTTCTCTTTAAGTTTCTCGGCATCGTATGTTGCATCTTGGGCAATACTTACTAATTGGGCAGTTCCGGTTTTCCCCGCTGATTCATAAGCAGCATCGGCAAAGGCCGTTCGCGCGGTCCCGTGAGGGGAGTGGATAACGCCGTGCATAGAGGACAACACTAAATCCCAATTTTCCATATTCTGCACCGGAATTGGAGGCAACTCATGAATGGGGCGCAAGGCGGTGACGCCATTTTCTATGGTTGCCCGTAAAATTTGAGGTGCAGTCCGCTGACCTTTGTTTATTAATGCATTAAGAGACTTCGCCAACTGTAAAGGTGTTGCTGTCCAATAACTTTGTCCAATGCCGACTGAAATGGTATCACCGATATACCAAGGTTCATTATAGCGAGCTTTCTTCCAACCGCGGCTTGGTAGGTTGCCATCTGACTCTTCATAAAGGTCAATTCCGGTATAATCACCAAAGCCAAATAAGGTCATACTTTCGTTGATTCTATCGATGCCAAGATGGTATGCCAAATCGTAAAAAAAGAAGTCACAGGACACTTCAACTGATTTCTTTGCATCTACCCAGCCGTGCCCCCACGGAACCCAATCTCGCCAAACATGACTGACATTTTTTAACTGATAACGGCCATTATCAAACATGCGCGTTTCTGGAGTGATCACACCTTCTTCTAAGCCTGCGAGTGCTAAGTGAGGTTTTATGGTCGAGGCGGGCGGATACTGGCCTTGCGTCGCACGGTTAATTAAGGGCCGGTCTTTAGATTGCAATAAATAAGAGTACTGTTTACTACTGATGCCGTGAACAAAATAGTTGGGGTCATAACTTGGGTTGCTGTACAAGGAGAGAACCCCTCCCGTTTTGGCATCTAGTACAACGACAGAGCCGCGGGTTTTATCTAATAACTTTTGGATTTCAAGCTGCAATTTGACGTCCAAATTTAATACTAAATCCATACCAGGTTTAGGTGGTTGGAAGTTCAGTGTGCGTATGACTCGACCTTTGCTGTTGACTTCTACTTCTTGATAACCCACTTCACCATGCAGTGCTTCTTCGTGGAATTTTTCAACGCCTAATTTACCAATATCGTGGGTGGCTTTGTAATTGTCTTCTTTACCTTGCAGGCTTAACTTCTGAGAATCTTCTTTGTTGATTTTAGCCACATAACCCAACACATGGGTCAATGCACTTCCGTACGGGTAGTGGCGAGCAAGTCTTGCTTCAATCGACACACCAGGGTATTTATGTTGATTGGCCGAAAATAACGCTACTTGTCGGCTAGTTAGTCGGTTCAACAAGGAAACCGGTTTAAAACGTCGTTGTCGTTTCATGTCTTTTTTGAAATCGTCAATCGCGTCTTGTTCGATATTTAACAAATTTGCCAGTTCAATTAAGGTGGTTTCAAGATCTTCAATCTCTTCAGGCACCAGATCAAGTGAGAAAACCGGGCGATTTTCTGCTAATAGTTCGCCATTGCGGTCGTAAATTAATCCACGATTAGGCGCGACCGGAAGCACTTTTATACGGTTTCCATTTGAGCGCGTCTGATAATCATCGAAGCGCTCTACTTGTAAAAAGTACAGATTACTGATCAGCATTAACATCATTACCACCACCAATAACATGGCGATAAAGGTTCTGCGCATAAATAAATTGGCTTCAGCAGAATGATCTTTGATGGGAATGCGTTTCAAAGCCAAGGTTATTCTCGGTGATAGGGGTGGTTGGTATTAATAGACCAGGCGCGATATAAACTTTCTGCCACTATGACCCTAACCAAAGGGTGGGGCAAGGTTAATGGTGACAGCGACCACTTTTGCTCGCTTGCCGCTATACACTGTGGGGCAAGCCCTTCGGGGCCGCCGATAAGGAGACTGACATCTCTGCCGTCCATTTGCCATTTACTCAAATGCGTTGCTAGTTGCGGGGTAGTCAAGGGTTTACCTGTTACTTCCAAGGTCACAATTCTGTTTCCTTGGGGTACTGCAGCAAGCGTAAGTTCCCCTTCTTTGTGTAAAATTCGCTTAATATCGGCATTTTTACCGCGTTTACCAGCGGGGATCTCGGTTAGGGCGAGGTTTAGGTCGCCATTGAAACGGCGCTCATACTCTTTATAGCCTGTTTCTACCCAACTGGGCATTTTAGTGCCAACGGCGATGATGTGAATACGCATGAAGAGCTTAAACTAGGCCCATAACTTCTCAAGTTGATAAAAATCTCTTATCTCATCTTGCATCACATGCACAACAATATCGCCTAAGTCTACCAACACCCATTCGCCATCGGCCTGACCTTCAACACTTAAAGCGGCATGTCCGGCTTTTTTAGATTCTAGAGCAACATTTTGCGCGATCGACACGACGTGTCTTTTTGAGTTACCGGTACATACCAGCATACAATCGGTTACCGATGATTTTCCGGTTACGTCGATATCTACAATATCCCGTGCTTTTAACTCTTCAACTTTTTCGACTACAAATTTTTTGAATTCTACACTATCCAAATGAGGTTCCTTAATACCAGTTTATGTTGGTTAACTAGTTTACCAGATAATAGGGCCGCAGGGCAGAGCCCACCGACCTTTAATTTTGCGTCACTTGTGGTTATGCGTAACCGCAGTCCTAACCAATTGCCATATGAGTTAAGTCAAAGGCAATGAACAACAAACAAATGTGACAGAGTTCGACATAGGGTCTATGCACCTGCGACTGTTTAATTCGCTGGTCAAGGATTTGTAGCTTAGCTCTAATCTGATTCAAGTTATCCTGCTTCAAGCGGTTCATCGCTGCTGAGTATAAACCTTGTCTGTTGCCCCAAATCCGATGTTGATTCCAGTTAATGGGTTGTCCGCTAGCTTTATTGCCGAGTAATTGGCTGAGCGTTTGCCATTCGCGGGTTAATGCCCATGCAATGATTGTTGGTTCAACGCCCTCAGCCTCCAAACGATGGAGCATTTTTACCGTTTTGGTTGCATCACCGGATAACATCACATCTACCAATTGAAACACGTTAAAGCGAGACTGGTCGATCACCGCCTTTTCGATTTTTACATCGTCGATTTCTTGCTCGGGATAGAGTAATAGCAATTTGTCTATTTCTTGTTTTGCGGCGAGTAAGTTGCCTTCACAAAAATCACTTAACAACGCGGATGCCGATGGGGTGGTTTTAAGCCCGACTTTTCGCATGTAATTGGATATCCAGTTGTCCAACTGTTTTCCTTCTAAGGGATAACACGGAACGTACACGCCTTTTTTATCCAGTGCTTTAAACCATTTGGTATTTTGCACATCTTTGCCGATTTTCAAACCATGCAGCAAAACAATCGTATCAGCGGAGATACTCTGCGCCAGCTCACTCAATACTTTGCTGCCTTCTGCACCAGGTTTACCTGTGGGCATATCTAATTCGATAAATTGTTTGCTGCTAAACAGTGAAAGCGTTTGTGTGGCTTCAGTTAAGCTGTGCCAAGCAAACTGGTTGTCGACTGATAACTGTTGTCGCTCATCAAAACCTTGAGTGGCAGCATGTTTTCGGATCGCTTCTATGGTCAACATCTTTTGTAAGGGTTCGTCTCCAAACACCATATAAAATGAGGCTAACCCTTTATTAATGTGAGACTCGAAACGATCCGGATAGATCTGCATTAAAGCGCTCTGCTATCCAAACTTGGCAACATCCGGATCATCCTATCAGCGGCTAGTTGTCTAAGTTCCGACAAAACCAAATCAAGCTCTCTTGATTTGGCCAAAATGGCATCAGGATCATCTTGATATTCGCGGGTTACATCAAACTCGACAAAACGTGCTTCTTGACCGGCAAAAGCTACTTGGAAGCGAATGGTTAATACCAATTCATATTCTGCTACTTGTCCGGTTGGGAATAGCGACAGTAGTCTGCGGTCCAAAGTTTCAGGCATCAGATAGATTGCCACCGTTTGTTCCTGCTTGGTTTGCGGTGTTTGTGTCACATAGGGGATTTGATAAACTTTCAAGTACTTCCGTACTTCGCGCCGCAAAGGTGAATTTTGTTCAACACCGGTTAAAAATATTTGCTCAATACCGTTCGGCAACGCCTGAGCTTCGCGCAATTTGAATCCGCAGGCACTCACTCCTACCAGAACAAGTGCCACAATTATCAATGCGCGAACAGGTAACTTAATCATGATTTAGTTAGCCACGATGTTAACTAATTTACCGGGCACATAAATGACTTTCCTGACCGTTTTGCCTTCGGTGAAAGGTAAGACATTAGGTTGATTGACCGCTAACTCTTTCACTTGTGCGTCATCTGTGTCGGCTGCGACAGTCATTTTTGCTCTAACTTTTCCGTTAACTTGCACTATGATGAGCTTTTCGTCTTCCACCAAGGCATCGGTATCGACACTTGGCCATGGAGCAAATGCTAATTCGCTGCTGTGGCCGATTTGGCCCCAAAGCTCATGACAGATATGCGGTGTGATAGGATTGAGCATTAATATCATCGCCTCAATGCCTTCACGCAAAATAGTGCGATCTTGTACCGTTTCATGACTGGCTTTTTGCAAATGGTTCAACAGTTCCATGATCGCTGCTATTGCCGTATTGAAGGTCTGGCGACGGCCAAGATCATCACTGACTTTTTCAATGGTTTTGTGAATGTGACGTCTTAAGGTTTTTTGTTCATTGGTTAAGGAATCTTTCTGCAGTGCTGCAGTATCATCGTTCTCCAAATGATCTTGTACCAATTTCCAGAAACGACGTAAGAAGCGATTAGCTCCCTCAACACCCGAGTCTATCCATTCTAAGGTTTGCTCTGGTGGCGCCGCGAACATTGTAAATAAGCGGATGGTGTCGGCACCATACACATCGATAACTTGCTGTGGATCGATGCCATTGTTTTTAGATTTAGACATCTTGGTCATGCCACCAAATTCGACAGCTTGACCGTCGCTTTTTAAGGTCGCTTTGATTACCCGTCCTTTGTCATCTTTTTCGGTCTCTACATCGGCAGGGGAATACCATTGCTTCTTGCCTTTATCGTCTTCTCGATAAAATGAATCGGCCAGCACCATCCCCTGACAAAGTAGTTGCTTATAAGGTTCGCTAGACTCTACCAAGCCCTCATCACGCAATAACTTGTGAAAGAAGCGTGAATACAATAAATGTAAAATGGCATGTTCAATACCACCGACATATTGATCTACCGGCAACCAATAGTTGGCCTCCGTTGGATCGAGCATGGCGCTATCATTTTGAGCACAAGTATAACGGGCGTAATACCAAGAAGACTCCATGAAAGTATCGAACGTATCGGTTTCGCGTAGTGCGGGTAGCCCTTCATATTCTGTTTCAGCCCACTGAGGATCGGCTTTAATTGGTGAAATCACGCCATTCATCACCACATCTTCGGGTAGTACAACGGGTAACTGATCTTCTGGAACCGGCACCGACTCACCATTTTTCAGGTTCAGCATCGGAATTGGGGTTCCCCAATAGCGTTGTCTAGATACGCCCCAATCGCGCAGTCGGTAATTGACCTTTCGCGAGCCTTTTCCTTGGGTTTCTAACTCTTTAGCGATTTGGTCAAATGCTTGTTCAGAAGTCAGTCCGTTAAATTGCCCTGAATTCACCAATAGCCCTTTTTCTGTGAAAGCGGCTTGACTCAAATCACAGATTTCATCGCTACTTTCGGTTGGTGCAATGACTTGTACAATATTCAATTTGTACTTAGTGGCAAATTCATAGTCACGTTGGTCATGGCCAGGTACCGCCATCACCGCACCTGAACCGTAATCCATTAGCACGAAATTCGCAGCCCAGATAGGTACTTTGTTGCCAGATATTGGGTGTATGGCATACAAACCTGTGGCACAGCCTTTTTTATCCATAGTGGCCATGTCTGCTTCAGCGACTTTGGTATTTTTACATTCCTCGATAAAAGCGGCTAATTCACCATTAGTGTGGGCCGCTTCAATCGCCAGAGGATGAGTTGCAGCGACGGCAACATAAGTGACCCCTAACAAGGTATCTGGCCTTGTTGTATAAACGTCGAAATGATCAATGTTGGCAATGGCTTGGGCAAGTTTGAAGGTGATTTCTACCCCTTCAGAACGACCTATCCAGTTTTTTTGCATGGTTTTTACTTGTTCTGGCCACTCGCTCAGTTGTTCAAGATCGGCCAATAACTCTTCTGCGTAATCGGTGATTTTGATAAACCATTGTGGAATTTCTTTTTGTTCCACTAGCGCGCCAGAGCGCCAACCACGCCCGTCAATAACTTGTTCATTGGCAAGTACCGTATGATCGACTGGGTCCCAGTTTACGGTGGCATTCTTTTTGTACACCATGCCTTTTTGGTACAAACGGGTAAAGAACCACTGTTCCCAACGATAATAATCTTGTTTACAGGTAGCCAATTCGCGCTGCCAGTCGTAACCAAAACCCAAGGATTTAAGTTGATGTTTCATGTATTCAATATTTGAATAGGTCCACTTGGCAGGAGCGGTATTATTATTGATGGCCGCATTTTCGGCTGGCAAACCAAACGCATCCCAACCCATAGGTTGCAATACATTTTTACCTTGCATACGTTGGAATCGACTGATTACGTCACCGATAGTGTAATTGCGGACGTGCCCCATATGTAATCGACCACTGGGGTAAGGAAACATCGAGAGACAATAGAATTTTTCTTTATTGGCATCTTGTACAGCCGTAAATATCTTGTTCTCTTCCCAATGAGCTTGCACCTTTGATTCGATTTTTTGCGGGTCGTACTGATTTTCGGCCATTAAAACGCAATTCCAAACATAAAAATTAAAAAATGAGAGTGATAATCTAGTCTGAACTGACTAGCAAATATAATTAGCCAAAGAATACCTTAGCTACCGCTGTGCAAACAATAGCTAATCGCGATTTCGGCGGTTAAATCTTCTATCAGCGCCTAATATGTGAGCGGATCAACACATAATGCTCAGGCCGACGGTTGACAGGACCCATTATACAGGTTTCACTGTCGCTAAATGGGCAATTATGAATAGGTTATGACGCAACATCTTTCTTTAAATGCAAAGCAACTCACCGCAGTTCCAAGTCGACGTTTTATCAATCAAGCTTTGCAAGATGATAAAGCGTTACAGGCTACCTTTATTGGTCAGGAACGCGCTCGTGAAGCGCTATCATTTGGTTTAGGAATTAAAGCGCAAGGCTACAATTTGTATGTCATGGGCGAACATGCAACAGGTCGTTACACGCTGGTACATGAATATATAGCCAAACTCGTCGATAAAATTGCGACGCCTGAAGAATGGTGCTACGTCAATAACTTTGAAGAAGAGCGAGCGCCAGTTATATTGCGTCTTAAACCCGGTGAAAGCAAAAGTCTACACAATGATATTGAATCCTTAATTGACGAATTAATGGATACGTTTCCAGCCGCCTACGACAATCCTGGATACCAACGAAAAAAAGCCGCAATTAATCGAGAGTTTGAACAGCGTTACGACAAAGCCATAGATGAGGTAGAACAATTCGCGCAGTCAAAAAACGTGGCCTTATACGAAACTGATGGCAGTATCAGTTTCTCCCCCATCGTGAACGGCAAACCGTTAACGGATGAAGATTTTGCCAAACTTGATGATCAACAACGTCAGCAGCATTATCAACTCATCGATACCCTTGAAGATCGTTTAAGTGAAGCGCTAATTGAATTGCCAAAATGGAAACGCCATTCGTCTGAACAACTTCGTAAGTTGAAACGAGATACCGCTGAGCAGGGAATTAAACCACTACTCAAAAACTTAGAACATAAGCACGCCAACGATTTAGCAATCTTAAAGTTTCTAAGACAAATGAAACCCCATTTGATCGACACCATTGTGGAGATTTTGGCTGGCGATCAAAAAGACGATAAGCAAGATGAATATGACAAGCGTGAAGTCTTAGAAGAACAATATTTACCTAACATATTGGTGTCTCATGCATTGGACGATGGCGCTCCAGTTGTTTATGAGCCAAACCCAACTCATCAAAATCTGTTTGGTAAAATCGAATACACCAATGTGCAAGGTTCTATGTACACGAGTTATCGAATGATCAGAAGTGGCGCATTGCACAAAGCTAACGGCGGCTATTTGTTGCTCGATGCGGATAAAATGATTGATCAGCCATATGTGTGGGATTCATTAAAGTTAGCGCTTAAATTTGGTGAGCTGAAAATGGAATTGCCGCAACTGGATGTGGGCATGGTGAATTCCATGACGTTAAATCCGCAACAGGTGCCGCTGAACGTTAAAGTGGTGTTGCTTGGCTCACGAGATCTCTATTATTTATTGCAAGATTATGATGAAGAATTTGACGAATTGTTTCGCGTGTTGGTCGATTTTGACCACGAAATACCGCTCAACAAAAAATCGCTGTATGATTTTGTAGGACGCGTCAGACACCACATCATCAGTCTTGGTTTGAATGGTATAAGCAACAAAGCGATGTACCGTTTAGTCGAATACAGTTTGCGTTTGGCAGAGCATCAACAGAATCTGTCAGCGCGATTTTCCGATATTATTGAATTGATGAACGAAGCCCACTTTTTTTGTGTTAAAGAACTGGCAGACACCTTGGATGTTGGACACATAGAAACTGCATTGCAGGCTAAAACGATCCGCACAGGGCGCGTGAGTCAAGCGCTGCTAGAAGACATTAAACAAGGTCAAATTCTCATCGCCACTGATGGTACTAGCGTCGGACAAGTGAATGGCTTGACAGTATTAGAAGTGGGAGACAGTGTTTTTGGCACGCCTGCACGTATTACCTCCACTGTTTACGCAGGCGCTAACGGTGTGGTAGATATTGAACGTGAGGTAGAGTTAGGCCAACCGATTCACTCAAAAGGGGTCATGCTACTAACCGGTTATCTTGGTCATAAATATGCACAATATTTCCCGTTAACCTTGTCAGCCAATATTGCCCTTGAACAATCCTACGGTCATATTGATGGTGACAGTGCATCTTTAGGTGAATTAGTCGCCTTGATATCAGCGTTAACTGACATTCCTGTCAGGCAAGATTTAGCCATTACCGGTTCGATCAATCAATATGGTGAAGTGCAATCGGTGGGCGGGGTGAACGAAAAAATAGAAGGCTTCTTCACTTTGTGTCAACATCGAGGGCTTTCTGGTAGCCAAGGAGTGATTATCCCTCATTCCAATCAGATTAATTTGATGTTAAGCAGCCAAGTGATCCATGCTGTTCAACAACAACAATTCCACATTTATACCGCAGCTACGGTTGATGATGCGTTAGCGCTGCTTACTGAAAAAGAAGCTGGGAAATTGTCTAGTCGAGGACGCTATCCCAAAGGCAGCGTAAATTATGCTGCCGTTAACCGGCTGTATAACATTGCTAACATCGTAAATGGCGCTGATGACGATTAATATCAGGCTAAATATCGCGTACATGAAGAATTAAGGACCAAGATGATTATCGAGAAAAATACCGTAGTGCAATTTCACTATCGAATTAAAGACAAGCAGGGTAATGAATTAGAAAGTAGTTTTGGTAAGACACCGGCTGCCTATTTGCATGGTCACAATAACATGATGGTTGGCATCGAAAAGGCGTTAGCGGGCAAACAAACGGGTGATGAATTTAACGGCGAATTGTTACCCTCTGAGACCTTCGGCGATTATGTTGAGAACGCTTTAGAACGTGTTTCTATTAAGCACCTTCAAGGCGCCCCTAAGTGGCAGCCTGGCATGACCGCTGTAGTGCAGGCTGAAAAAGGGCCAATGGAAGTGACTATTGTCAAAGTAGGCAAATTCATGGCGACTGTGGATACCAATCATCCCCTAGCAGGTAGGAAGTTAGATTTTGATTTGAGTGTCGTGTCGGTGCGCGAAGCAACGGAAGAAGAAATTGCTCACGGTCATGCCCATGGTGTAGGTGGGCATCATCACTAAACGCCTTGTTTGCACTCGTTAACAGCCAACAGAATCTTATGGAGCAGGTTATGCAAGGCTTAAAGCTCTGCATAATCGCTCATTGCGGCAAGATAGAAGGTGAACTTATACACCAATTAACTTGCCTCACAAGTCTAGGGTGAGATTACAAATAACCTCAACGCTAACGGAGCGTTACACTTTAGGGATAGTAATTTTCTTTTCTTCGCTTTGGCGAAACAAAATCAAGGTATGGCCAATAGTTTGCAATTTTTCCGCTTTGGTCTCTCTGGTGATGGCGTCCATGATCAATTGTTTTTCTTCACGATCGTCACTCGGTACTTTGACTTTGATTAATTCGTGATGATTTAGGGCATTGTCGATTTCGGCAAGGACACCTTCGGTAAGACCATTATTGCCTAGTTGAATGATTGGCTTAAGAGGGTGGGCCAAGCCTTTGAGATACTGTTTTTGTTTATTTGATAGCTTCATTTAGATGATTTCTTACAATTTTATTAATGATATATGGTTGAAAAGCAGTATTCTAACGCCATCTCGCTATTATACCTAATAACATCTTGCGGTTGTGAGCATTCATCCAAATTGAAATACCAATAAAGGGCAACTAAAAAGACACTATTTGATTTGCTAATGAAACATCTCACATATTCCTTTGTCCAAATTGCACAAAATGAATATTGCAATGTTCAAGATGAATAGTGTTGGTGTAGGCTCAAGATAATTCAATGAATATTTTGACCACATTAGCTAAAAATAACGTATACAGAGAGTCATAAGTTTGGTTTGTTAAATTGGCAAGTCAATAACAAGGAGGATATAGAGGCTAAGTGGTTGCTAGTCACAAGCGCAATTCTAATCCAACGGATTGACGAAGTGAGATTAACTGCGATTGTAAAGCTGGTTTACAATCTGAGGAGGAGAGGATTAACAATCCCTCTGCAATAGTGTTAAGAACGTTAAGACACAGATTCAAAGCTCAGCTTGAGCGAGGATTTGGGGCGTTTATCTGGTAGCGACCAGATATAAACTGTAGTACTCTTGGGTACTGCGCAATTTGTTTCATGATGAAACTACAGAATTTACTAATAGAGGTTAAAAGCGTTGAGCGATATGGCGAAAAATCTAATTTTATGGCTGGTCATCGCAGTGGTATTGATGTCCGTGTTTAATAGTTTCTCACCTGGAGAAACGGCTAAAGCACAGACTGATTACACTACGTTTGTTCGTGATGTGAACAATAAAATGATCCGCGAGGCAACAATTAATCGCCAAACAGGCGAGATAACGGGGACGCGTGTAAGTGGTGATACTTTTTCAACTTACATCCCTTACCCAGATGACCAACTCGTCTCAGACTTGATCAAAAACGGCGTCACGCTCAAAGGTCAGCCTCCAGAGCAGCAATCGTTTTTATCGCAGATTTTTATTTCCTGGTTCCCAATGTTGCTCCTTATTGGCGTGTGGATATTCTTTATGCGTCAAATGCAAGGCGGCGGTGGCCGTGGTGCTATGTCGTTTGGCAAAAGCAAAGCGCGTTTATTAGGTGAAGATCAAATCAAAACAACTTTTGCTGACGTAGCAGGTTGTGATGAAGCCAAAGAAGATGTGTCAGAATTGGTTGATTTCCTGCGTGATCCAACAAAATTCCAAAAACTAGGCGGAAAGATCCCTAAAGGTGTTTTGATGGTCGGTCCCCCTGGAACAGGTAAGACACTACTGGCTAAAGCTATCGCCGGTGAAGCAAAAGTGCCTTTCTTTACCATTTCTGGTTCCGACTTTGTTGAAATGTTTGTCGGTGTAGGTGCGTCTCGTGTTAGAGATATGTTTGACCAAGCGAAGAAGTCAGCACCTTGTATTATCTTTATCGATGAGATTGATGCAGTTGGGCGCCAACGTGGTGCTGGGCTGGGTGGTGGTCACGATGAACGTGAGCAAACCCTCAATCAGATGTTGGTGGAGATGGATGGGTTTGAAGGCCACGAAGGTATTATCGTGATCGCTGCGACAAACCGTCCTGATGTACTTGACCCGGCACTATTGCGCCCCGGTCGTTTTGACCGTCAGGTTGTGGTTGGATTACCCGACATTCGTGGTCGTGAGCAAATACTTAAAGTTCACATGCGTAAAGTACCCATCGCTGACAATGTTGAAGCATCAGTGATTGCCCGTGGTACGCCAGGTTTTTCGGGTGCTGATTTGGCTAACTTAGTCAACGAAGCCGCTCTGTTCGCAGCTCGCTCCAACAAACGCGTGGTTGCGATGGAAGAATTTGACCAAGCGAAAGATAAGATCATGATGGGCGCAGAGCGTAAGTCCATGGTGATGTCTGAAGAAGAAAAGACCAATACCGCGTATCACGAAGCGGGACACGCAATTGTTGGACGCTTGGTGCCTGAGCATGATCCTGTATATAAAGTGTCGATTATTCCAAGAGGCAGAGCTTTAGGTGTGACTATGTACTTGCCAGAGCAAGACAAATACAGTCATAGTAAACAACATTTAGAAAGTATGATTTCTAGCTTGTTTGGAGGACGTATTGCCGAGTCTCTCACATTAGGCGAAGACGGGGTTACCACTGGCGCTTCTAATGATATTGAACGTGCTACCGACATTGCCCGTAAAATGGTTACCCAATGGGGACTGTCTACCAAAATGGGTCCTATGTTGTATTCTGAAGAAGAAGGTGAAGTATTCCTTGGTCGCAGCATGTCAAAAGCGAAAAACATGTCAGACGACACTGCACGAGCGATTGATGCCGAGATTAAATCTATAATCGATCGCAACTACGAGCGCGCAGAGAAAATTCTCAAAGAGAATATGGATATTTTGCATGCAATGAAAGATGCTTTGATGAAGTATGAAACCATTGATGCCAAGCAAATCGATGATCTTATGGCCCGCAGAGAAGTGCGTGAGCCAGCTGATTGGGCGAGCCGAAACAATGACTCCGACAACAAGCCTAAAGGTGGGGAAGGCGAGTCAGTGGACAAAAAAGAGGAAAGTAAAACTAATTCTTCTTCAGTAGGCAAACCCGGTGACCTTACTAACTAGTAGATCATTTTTAAATTCAAGGTCGATTCAGTGCTGCTGATTCGACCTTTTTTATTAGTTGTCATAAATGATAAAAGCAATGCAATTTAATCAAGCGTGTCTTGATTTATCTCAACCCAAAGTCATGGGGATTTTAAACGTAACGCCTGATTCATTTTCAGATGGTGGTCAACACAACAGTGTCGAGGCAGCCATTGAACAGGCTCGATTGATGATTGAAGATGGTGCCAGCATTATCGATGTGGGAGGCGAGTCGACCCGTCCTGGGGCAGCTGAGGTATCTTTACAACAGGAGTTAGATCGCACTATTCCAGTGATAGAGGGCATTTGTGCGAGATTTGACACCCTAGTGTCGATTGACACCAGTAAAGCCAGTGTCATGCAACATGCGGTCAATGCGGGGGCCCGCTTAATTAACGATGTCCGGGCTCTTCGTGAAGAAAACGCGCTAGAAGCAGCCGCTAAAAGCGGTGCTTACGTGTGTTTAATGCATATGCAAGGGCAACCTAGAAGTATGCAACAACAGCCGACGTACGATGAAGTGGTGACTGATGTTTCCGATTTTCTTTCCGAGCGGATGGCAAAATGCGTAGCCGCAGGCATCCCCAAATCCAAGCTCATAATCGATCCTGGATTTGGCTTTGGTAAGTCCTTGTCGCATAATTATCAGCTATTGAATAGACTAGAGCACTTTAGGTCATTGGATGTGCCAATGCTGATTGGCGTATCCCGTAAATCAATGATAGGTAATTTGTTAAATCGTGAGGTTGGTGAGCGTTTAGCTGGAAGTTTGGCGGCAGCAACGGTAGCGATGATGAAAGGTGCACACATATTGCGAGTGCACGATGTAAAACAAACAGTAGATGCGGTAAAAGTGGTGTCTGCGCTGAGTACTTTTAAGGAATAGTAAAATGAGTGCAAGAAAATATTTTGGTACCGATGGTATTCGAGGAAAGGTAGGCGAAAGCGTTATTAACCCTGAGTTCGTAATGAAGCTAGGCTGGGCAGCAGGCAAGGTACTGGCCGGTCAAGGTACCAATAAAGTGCTCATCGGTAAAGACACTCGGATTTCAGGCTATATGCTTGAATCCTGCCTTGAGGCGGGGCTTTCAGCCGCCGGTATTAACATCGGTCTACTAGGGCCTATGCCAACGCCCGCAATTGCCTATTTAACTAAAACGTTTCGTTCGGAAGCTGGTATTGTGATCAGTGCATCGCATAATCCTTTCTACGATAACGGTATTAAATTCTTCTCAGCCAAAGGCTTTAAGCTTGATGACGAAATTGAGTTAGCAATTGAGCGACAAATGGACGAGCCAATGGAATGCGTGGCCTCGCACAAGTTGGGCAAAGCCTATCGCATCGAAGATGCTGCTGGCCGTTATATTGAATTTTGTAAAGGAACATTTCCTTCTGATCTCAACCTGAAAAGTCTGAAAATAGTCGTCGATTGTGCTCATGGCGCGACCTATCACATCGCACCCAATGTTTTAAGTGAGCTCGGTGCTGAGGTGATTGAAATCGGAACCCGTCCCGATGGAGTCAATATCAACCACAAAGTTGGCGCGACCTCGATGAAAGCGGTGCGTGACGCGGTAGTTGAAAATAAAGCTGATCTTGGTTTTGCACTTGACGGAGACGGTGACCGGATCATGATGGTGGATCACCTAGGTAACGTCATCGACGGTGACCAGTTAATTTACATCATTGCTCGGGACTCTTTGAAATCAGGCCGTTTGAACGGCGGTGTCGTGGGGACCCTAATGAGCAATTTAGGCCTTGAAATCGCGCTAAATAAATTGGGCGTCGCTTTCCTACGTTCTGACGTTGGAGATCGTTACGTCATGGAGCTTTTGCAACAGCGAGGCTGGTCAATTGGCGGTGAAAACTCTGGTCATGTATTAAACTTAAACGTGACCTCAACTGGTGATGGGATAGTCGCTGGCTTGCAAGTAATAACCGCAATGCTACGTTCGGATATGAGCTTACATGAATTGTGCCAAGGCATGGATATGTACCCTCAAACATTGGTCAATGTGCGCTTTAGTGAAGGTGCTAATCCTTTGGATGATGCAGACGTCAAAGCAGCAGTTGTTGAAGCCGAGCGTCAACTGGGAAAAACCGGTCGAGTATTGCTAAGGAAGAGTGGCACAGAGCCTTTAATCAGAGTCATGGTTGAAGCTGAAAAAAATGAAGATTCGACTAAATGGGCAGAATACATTGCAGATGCAGTGCGTAAATTGACCGATTAAACAATCTATCACATTATTTAATCATCCTGTGCTTGTATAATGAGTGCGGGTTGGTTAATATCACGCCCGCTTTTTCACTGGGCTAAGGAACAACAAAGTGCCACATTCACGACGTCACTTAGTAGCTGGTAATTGGAAGATGAACGGCAATAGTCAGCTTGCAACGCAGATGGTTGCAGCGCTAAACGGTCAGTCCATTGATGGTGTCGATATCTTAGTATGTCCTCCATCGCTTTATCTCGGTGATTTTAAACAGGCTGATTTTTCATTGGGTGGACAAAACCTCAGTGAATTCGCCTCAGGTGCGCACACCGGAGAAGTGTCAGCCAGCATGTTGCTTGAAGCAGGCTGTAAATACGTGTTAGTAGGGCATTCGGAACGAAGAACCGATAACCACGAAAGCAACGATTTAGTAGCGAAGAAGGTCGAAGCAGCACTGAAAAACGGTTTGATACCGGTTTTATGTGTTGGAGAACCAGAGTCAATTCGTGAAGACGGAACATACTTTGACTTTATATCGGCGCAACTAGATGCAGTGATTGAGCTAGTTGGTATTGCGCAATTCGCCCATATGGTAGTAGCCTATGAGCCGGTTTGGGCAATAGGTACGGGTAAAACAGCAAGTCCTGAGCAAGCTCAAGAAGTGCATAAGTTTATTCGCGATCACATTGCCAAAGGCGATACTGACATTTCGCAAAAGCTACAAATTTTATACGGTGGCAGTGTTAAATCAGCCAACGCAAAAGAGTTATTTTCACAACCCGATGTTGATGGCGGGTTGATAGGGGGAGCCAGTTTGGATCCTCAAGAATTTTTAAATATTTGCCAAGCGGCAAAGGGTTAGAGAAACATGACGTATTTTAACGAAATTTTAATTGTAGTGTATTTAATAGTCGCGCTTATGCTTATCGGTATGGTGCTCATTCAGCAAGGTAAAGGCGCTGATATGGGAGCCTCTTTCGGTGGTGGCGGTTCTAACACTGTATTTGGCTCTACTGGCTCAGGTAACTTTATGACGAGAACAACGGCTATCTTAGCCACGTTATTTTTCGTCATTAGCTTGATCCTAGGTAATCAAACTGCGGTTAAAGAGAAAACCGTTGATGAGTTTGAAAACTTAGGTGTACCAGGGCTAGAACAACCTCTAGAAGAAACAGTACCAGCAACGAATGATGCTGATACTGGCAATGATATTCCTAACTAGGAATTGAAAGTTTTGCGGATGTGGTGGAATTGGTAGACACGCAGCCTTGAGGGGGCTGTGGCTTCGGCCGTGGGAGTTCGAGTCTCCCCATCCGCACCATTTTGGAAAAGGTGATCACGAAAGTGCTCACCTTTTTTGTTTGTTAGCATAAAAAATGCTATGTATAGAGGCTGTTACTTTAAAAAATACAAGTCAGCCTGCTATGTTCAAGCTCGTATCAGTGTTTCTTTTGGTGTTGATTAGATGCTTTCCGGTGATGGCGTCCGAATATCAAGTTGAACGCTTCGCTTTGGTGATAGGTAATCAAGCCTATGCAGCTGCGCCATTAAAACACGCCGAAAATGATGCCCGTCAAATAGCCAGCGCACTTGAAAGTATCGATTTTCAGGTAACGACTCTGCTTAATTTAGATAAATCGTCTTTAACCCGTGATGTTTCGGTATTCTTTAAACAGGTACAAGAATCTAACTCGCCCGCTAAGTTGGTGTTGTTTTTTTATGCTGGCCACGCCATGCAAATTAATCAAGCCAATTACCTGATCCCCATCGGCCTAGCATTCGAGACACAAGAGCAATTACTCAACAACTTATACGATTTGTCTGAACTATTTGCCCATATGCACAGCAATAAAGACGTACAACATGTGGTGATATTGGATGCGTGTCGCAATAATCCCTTTGGTCAGGGAATTAAATCCCCGGGCTTGGCGTCAATTAAAGCACCTACCGGGACTATTATCGCCTATGCAACCGAGCCCGGTGGGATTGCCTCTGATGGTCGCGATGGCAATGGTATTTATACTAAACACTTATTAAAACATATTGAACAAAATATGACAGTGGAAGCCTTATTCAAGAAAGTGAGAAAGGGCGTGGCACGAGAAACACACAATCGACAAATCCCTTGGGAGCACTCCTCATTGGTGGGGCAGGTCTACTTAAATCCGCCACCGAATCTCGATTTACCCGATATAGTGGTGTTTTAACATCATCGGTAACATGTAAACCGATGATGTTAAAACACGTAAGCCAGTCCTACTTGAAGCGAGGTGAAGGTTTCATCAATGTCTTTAAATGCCGTACCATTGAACTCAATATCTTGTTGGTAATCGTTTATTTTAAAGCGAGTTTGAAAGAGTAACTGACTGGATAAGGGCATTGTCCAACTGATAGCGTAGCTAAAACCGTGGGTATCTCCGGTGACACGACCGCTAAGATCATCAAACTCTAACTCTTCTATTTCTTCATCATCATCATCGGTATTGGCGACAAAGTTATTGATGGCACGCAAATCAGCATACGCAACTGAAAGGGCTAAGCTGCCTGCTTTTTCAAATTTCCACGCATAGCTTACACCGACAAAGGGACCTTTTTGAGCGTAGCTTTCTTGCGTTGTTACTGCACTTTCCTCCTCGTCATCACGAGGGGTAAATTGCATGTTGGTTTTTCCGTACTTATAACCGGCAAAAACTGACCAATTATCGTCTACGCGATAGCCTAAAGTGAAATCTGCATCCTTACGCGAGGCTTGGCCAACGTCTTCTTCTTCGGAGATATCCGCATCAGAAAGACTGGTTTGCAGGTTGATGGAGGCTTGCCATTGTTGATAAGTAAAGGCAATCGGAACGCTGGCACTGGCAAAGCTTATATTGTGGTCCAGTTTTTCGGCAAATTCGAAGTTACTGTAACCCATTGATAATCCAGCAATGACTCGAACATCTTGAGCATCAACATAGGGTGAGCAGAGCGAAACGACTAACACAGGTAGTACATTTCTAATGTTCATATGAGTTGTGTCCTTGAATTGTGATTTCTTTTACTCGATAGTAACTGTCTACTAGTATTAAATATTCTGATTAACTTAACCATAAGAAATACAAATGAAAATAATGGACAATTTCTCTAAAGTATTGATCACAACATTGAGTTTAAGTTGTTTACTGTTAACTGGCTGCAAGTCTACGCCGGATAATGTCGATGAGCCTGAATGCCGTGAAGCTAACGAAAACTGCCAAGAGGATGGTGATGACCGCGGATATGATCCTTGTTTAGTTAACAATAGCTTGCCGGTATGTAAAAGTTAATGGATGCGCAAGAATTCAAACTTCAGGTCGCTGAAGTTGTGGGCACTTGGATTGCGGCGTTAGCGGTGGTGATCGGCGGGATATTTGGCGTATTTCAGTACCTTGAACATAAATCTGCGGTAAGAGTTGATCGTTCCATGGCGTTTGTTGAACGCTACCATAGCGATGGTTTGTTAATGCAAGCGAGACTCAGGGTGACTCAGTCTATGAGTCAACATGTCACACAAATTAATGCAATGCTGACCGATCCTAATATTGCCCCCAATGAGTTAGCAACCCTTTATCATAGCGAGATTGTAAAGGTGATTAAGCGCGATGAATTAAGCGGTTCTTTAGAGCAAATTTTCACGTTTTACGAACAAATCATACTGTGTAGAGAGCTCAACTTATGCGACGCAGCGGTAGGAGCGCAGTTTTTCGATACGGATGGCCGGGCATTTTTGCGGACATTTTATCCGCATATATGTCATATCCGTAAGCAGTGGAATAATCCAGACAAATACCAACGCGTATTGAGCTTTTACATCAAAAATAGTGATGCGGTGTGTAAGTATTAGGCTTGTTTACTAATGGGGTAATTTAAAGAAATGAAGGTTAGCAATGAACATTGAGCAAGTAAAAAGCTATCTGCTGTCTAAACCTGAGTCGGTTATGGATTTTCCATTTGGGCCTGATGTCGCAGTGTTTAAAGTGAAACACAAAATGTTCGCAACTTTAGGTGAAGAAGACGGCGAGGGCAGAATGAACCTCAAATGCGATCCCCACGAAGCATTGCTGTTACGAGAGATGTTCGTCGCAGTCAAACCCGGCTACCACATGAATAAAAAACACTGGAACACCCTGTATTTAGACGATTCCATTCCCCAAGGAGAGTTAGAGCGCATGATGGATAATTCCTTTTTATTGGTCGTCAATAAAATGCCCAAAAAAGAACAACAGTCAATATTAATTCACTTATAGAGATTGAAAAATAAACTTTGTCTAAAGTGATGTAAATAGGATGGGTTAGGGTATGATGATTGAAGGTGGATATATCCGTAAGATCGATTAACGGTCGTTTTGGCAAGGAACTATTGGATTGAATTTAGGAGAGCGGATGTCTCGTTGGGGGGTTTTATTAATCTTACTTTTTAGTCAGATTGCTAACGCAAGTTCGAGTGATACGGATGTTCTGGCGTTAGAGCGCGAATTGACGTTAGTTGATAAACCTAAACAAAAACATATCCTTACTACGCTAGCAAGTCATTATCTTTATATCAAACCAACAAAAACCATAACCTTCGCAGAGCAACTCATTGAGCTTGCAAAACAGATTGGTGACAAAAGTAGTTTGTCTGACGGTTTACGTTTACTTGGTCAAGCTCACATGTTCCAAGGTAATAATAAGCTGGCGTTCAGGCACCTACAACAAGCGCTGGAAGTGTCACTTGAGACCGACGACTACCATTTAATATCAGTCGCAAATCGTGCACTGGGTGTTTTTAACGAGTTAATCTTGGATTACAGCAAAGCCTTAGATTATTACTTGAAGGCCTTAGGATACGCCGAGCGAAATAATAATATTGAAGATAAAGCCACCGTGTATAACAACATCGGTAACGTGTTTAATGCACAAGGTGCCTATGATGATGCTATACGTTATTTCTCGCTTGCTATCGATTTATATATCTCATTAAACAACTTCGATTTACAAATGAATTCTACAGTAGGCTTAGGGGCCGCACAGCTTAAAGCGGGCAGTTTGGTTCAAGCAAAACAGACGCTAGAAAGTGTGATAGAACTGGAACACAAGATTAGAAGTTTTACTTTTAGTGAAGCAACTGTCAACTTGGCTCATGTACAACGATTAAAACAAAATTATCCAGCAGCTATCGAGCTCTATCAATTCGTCATTCAAGATGAACGCGGTAGTAGCTACCCTCCGGCCGTAGCTGCGGCGTATCTAGGATTGGCAAACTGTTATGAACAAACCGATCGCTTAGATGATGCACGACAAGTATATCAAGAGGGAATAGCAAAAGTCAGCGATAAGGCCACGGTCGAAAGTGAAATGGCGTTATTCGAGCAGCTGGCGAAATTAGAGTTGACTCAACAACAATATGAAGCAGCGGCTAATATCCAGGCTCGATATATTGACAGGCGAAATCAAGTGCAACCTTTGATACAACAACGATTAGTGACCAAATTAGAAACCCAGTTGGCGATGGAAAGAGAGTTAAGGCGGTTGCAAAACGAGGTGTTAATTAAGGAACGCAATGAACGCTATAACACCTTAATTATGTTTGGTGCAGTGCTTTTTGCTATGACATCCATTATTTTGTTTTTGTTGTTAAGATTGCGCAAACAAGCATTATCAAAGCTACAAAGCTCAAATTCAATATTGAAGAAATATTCTGAAACGGACCCTTTAACGGGCATTGGTAATAGGCGTTATCTAGAAAACAGCCTTAAACAATACCAACATACCAATACAGAGCTCGCATTTTTATTACTTGATATCGATTATTTTAAATCCATTAACGATCGATTTGGTCACAAAGCAGGGGACCAATTACTCAAAAACCTAGCTGAATTAATTAAATCCTTGTGTCGAAAAAATGAAATACTGGCTCGTATTGGCGGTGAAGAATTTGTCTTGTTGTTATTCGGAAGTGATCAAGAATCAGCCATTATGTTCGCTGAAAGGATCCGTAAGAGCATCGCGCAAATGCCAGCGATTAATGATGCGGCTGTGACCGTCAGTATTGGTGTGTCATTTGGACAAGTTCAAGAATCGAATTTTGATGACTTGTTTAGACAAGCTGACATTGCACTGTACTTAGCCAAGAAACAAGGTAGAAACCGAGTCAAAGTGTATCAAGAAGAGTAGCGGTTTTCTCTTCAATACATAGCGCGAATTATGCTTAATCCTTAGGCCGGTATAGTCTGTTAAGGATCTTTGAACAGCTTCTAATAGTTGAAAAGGTTGTAATTACCACCGTTAAAGCCGCTAAATATCCCTCATTACTACGTTAAACCTGCAACTATTGATAAAATCTTCTGTCGATTCTGCGCTCATGCCGCTATACTATGCGCCGCAATTAAAAGCGATTAGAAAAATCAAAGAAGGATAAATAGTGACCCCTATTACTAAAACTTTTCAGTATGGACAGCATACTGTAACTCTCGAAACGGGTGTAATCGCCCGCCAAGCAACAGCAGCCGTGATGGCAAGCATGGACGACACCTGTGTGTTAGTGTCTGTTGTAGGTAAAAAAGAAGCGAAGGCCGATCAAGGTTTCTTTCCGCTAACCGTAAATTACCAAGAAAAAGCCTATGCTGCGGGCAAAATCCCAGGTGGCTTTTTCAAACGTGAAGGTCGTCCTTCAGAAGACGAAACCTTAATTGCACGTTTAATCGATAGACCAATTCGTCCATTGTTTCCAAATGGATTCATGAATGAAGTACAAATCATCATCACTGTTGTTTCTGCCAATCCAGAAATTCCAACCGATATTATTTCACTTATTGGTACCTCTGCTGCGCTTGCTATTTCAGGCATTCCGTTTAGTGGTCCAGTTGGTGCTGCTCGTGTTGGTTATAAAGACGGTGGTTACATTCTTAATACCTTAACTTCTGAATTAGAAAGCAGCGAACTAGATCTCGTTGTGGCTGGCACTGAAAGTGCGGTTTTGATGGTTGAATCAGAAGCTGCTATTTTGTCTGAAGAAGTCATGCTTGGCGCAGTTATGTTCGGTCACGAGCAAAGCCAAGTGGTTATTAATGCAATTTCTGAGTTCGCTGATGAAGTGGGCACAGAGAAGTGGGATTGGCAGCCAGAAGCTGAAAACACCGCATTGAAAGCGAAGATCAAAGAATTGGCTGAAGAAGGTATGACTCAAGCATACCAAATCTCTGACAAAATGGAGCGTAAAGACGCGGTAGTAGCGGTAACTGAAAAAGCCGTTGCAGCCATTTTAGAAGAATCTCCAGAGCAAGATCCTAAAGAAGTTGCCGAACTACTACACGAACTTGAAAGTAATGTAGTGCGTTCTCGCATTCTAGCGGGTGAGCCGCGCATCGATGGTCGTGACCCCGATATGATCCGTGCATTGCACGTCAATACCGGTGTTTTGCCTAGAACTCATGGTTCTGCACTATTCACTCGTGGTGAAACCCAAGCATTGGTTGCCGCTACTTTAGGCACTGAACGTGACGCTCAGATGATTGATGGGTTGAATGGCAAAGCAGATAGTCGTTTCATGCTGCATTACAACTTCCCTCCATACTGTGTAGGCGAAACCGGTTTTGTTGGTTCTCCTAAGCGTCGTGAAATCGGCCACGGTAAACTTGCTAAACGCGGCATCATGGCAGTAATGCCATCTGAAAAAGAGTTCCCGTATGTGGTTCGTGTGGTTTCTGAAATCACTGAATCTAACGGTTCATCTTCAATGGCCTCTGTTTGTGGTACCTCATTAGCATTGATGGATGCGGGTGTACCAATCAAAGCTTCTGTTGCCGGTATCGCAATGGGCTTGGTGAAAAGTGATGACAACTTCGTCGTATTATCTGACATTCTAGGTGATGAAGATCACTTAGGTGACATGGACTTTAAAGTGGCGGGAACTACCAACGGTATTACTGCACTGCAAATGGACATAAAGATCGAAGGTATCACTCAAGAAATCATGCAAAAAGCGCTTAAGCAAGCTAAAGAAGCACGTTTGCATATTCTTGGCGTAATGGACCAAGCACTAGGTGGTCACCGCGATGAAATGTCTGAATTCGCACCGCGTATCTATACCTTGAAAATCGATCAAGACAAGATCCGTGATGTTATCGGTAAAGGCGGCGCTATGATCCGTTCTATTACTGAAGAGTCAGATACCAATATCGAGATAGAAGACGACGGTACTATCAAGATTTTCGCCACAGAACTGGCGAAAGCGGAGATCGCTATCGCTAAGATTGAGCAAGTAACGGCTGAAGTTGAAGCGGGTAAAACTTACCACGGTAAGGTAACTCGTATCGTTGATTTCGGTGCATTTGTTGAAATTTTACCAGGCAAAGAAGGCCTAGTGCATATTTCTCAAATTGCTCATGAGCGTGTTAACAAAACCTCAGATTACTTGTCTGAAGGTCAAATGGTTGACGTGAAAGTGATGGAAATTGATCGTCAGAACCGCGTACGCTTGAGTATCAAAGAGTTACTTGAAAAGCCTGCTGCAGAAACACCAGCAGAAGAGTAATTGTAAAGTGAACTAAAAAAGGAGCCTGTGGCTCCTTTTTTTTGCTATAAATAAGCTAATTTACCAAATTTAACCGACTTGGCTTATCCCAAGTTCAGATAATAATTAAAGAGAGAAATGATGGACAAGCAAACCGAAATTGAAATACAAGCGGCAACCTTCAGACGTCTATTAAAGCATTTAGACGATAACAAAGATGTACAAAACATTGACCTGATGATTTTGGCGGACTTTTGTCGCAATTGTCTAGGTAAATGGTACAAAGCCGCAGCGCAAGAAAAAGGTATAGACATGGACTATGAAAGCGCCCGTGAAAAAATCTATGGCATGCCTTATAGCCAGTGGAAAGAGTTGTATCAAGCCAAAGCTACTGCCGAGCAATTAGCTGCCTTTGAGCAACGACAAGCACAAAAAAGCGGTTGTAGCTAAGCAATGCATTGTATGACTGTGGCTTATTGAATGGATTCATCTAACCCTTGTGCCGCGCATTTTTGGCAATTATATGAACAGCATAAATGTGCGGGACTAAACAAAGCGCAATTGCAATCTGACGATGTTGAACGCTGTTTAAACGATATATTTCAATCGTCGTCATTGCCTATGGTTAAGACGGTATTGGGTAACTCAAACCTAGGTAAACCAATAAATTGGGTTGCAGTGGGGAAGGGCAAAACACCGATTTTATGTTGGTCACAAATGCACGGTGATGAGTCAACTGCAACGGCAGCCCTATTAGATATACTGCAAACTATTAATGCTAATAGCAGTGAAGCTTGGGTAACCCAATTACTGAACCAAGTAACGCTTCACATTGTGCCTATGCTTAATCCCGATGGTGCACACCATCTCACTCGAGAAAATCATCAAGGTATCGACATCAATCGTGATGCATACCAACTACAAAGTCCTGAAGCTAATTACCTCAAAAAACTACTAGATGATGTACACCCTGATTTTGCATTCAATTTGCATGATCAGAGTCGTTATTACGCCGTTGGCAATACAGGCAAGCACGTCGTACTGGCATTTATGGCGCCACCGGGTGATCACGCTGAAACACAATCAAAACACCGTTTAGTTGCGATGCAATTGATAGCAAGCAGCCTAAAGGCATTTGCACCTCAACTCGATGGTCATGTGGCCAAATATCTTGATGGCTATTCCATTAAAGCGTTTGGCGATTATGCCAGTAGCCAAGGTGTTGCGACTATTTTAATCGAGTCAGGCGAGGGGCCAATGGATCCCAATAGGCAGTTAGCTCGGCGATTAAATTTCGCCGTGTTAATGCACAGTTTTCATCTAATAGCATCGACGGATCTTTCGAGCCTGCAGGGGCAAGAGGGCCACTATTTCGATTTACCAACGAATCGAGAAAATGGTTTAGTTGACCTGATAATTAGAAATTTGCAGATAGATAGCCCATCAGGCCCTTGTCGTGTCGATGTGGCTCTAAAGTACTGCCAACAACACTTGGCTAATCGTATCGTGCAAATCGGTGATCTTTCCGGTATTGGCGCTTTTGTTGAATTTAATGCCCAAGGTGCGCATTATGATGAAGGTAAAACCTTTTGTGTAGAGCAGCCCTTTGATTTGACTGAGCAAGCTTACCGACGACTATTAACCCAAGGATATTGTCGCTTTGAGGGCGATATTGCGCTTATTAAGCAATTGTCTCCTTGGCCGATAATTCAGGGCGTTGGTCATGCACAGCCAAGTGAATTTATGCGCCAACAACACCAGCCAAACTGGTTAATAAGAGATGAACACAAAGTGATAGCCGCTGTTTTAAATGGCGAACTAGTAACGCTATAAATAGCCTAAAACACGTTGTGTAAAATTACAAATTCCGGCGCATTTGAGAAAATACGTTTTTTGAAGGTTTTTGTAGATAAATACGATAAACTTACGTTTTGTTGTTAGGGATAAAAACATGATGAACGCTTCTGTTAGCCGCTTTTTCGGCGTTATTTTTGGTCTGTGCTGCTTGATATCGATTTCGGTGCATTCGAACACGTTAAAGTCACTCGATATTTTTGATATTGAATATGCGTCTGATTTAGTCATCAGCAGCGACGGCGATACGGTATATTTTGTGCGTCATTACATGGACATCCAAAGCGACAGAAAACTTGGCAATATTTGGTCGGTAAATACTAAAACGAAACAGATGTTACCTGTGACTACCGGTGACCATTTAGATTACGCTCCGGCATTGTCACCAAGCGGAGATCGTCTCGCTTATATTTCGACCCGTACCGGAAAACCGCAGATATTTGTCACTTGGTTGTCGTCTGGTAAAACAGCCAAACTCACCAATTTAAGCTCAGCGCCAAGCAATCTTGTTTGGTCCCCCAATGGTAATAGCATTGCCTTTTCGATGTTTGTCAGTGAATCAAAACCCGCTCCCGTTAGTCTAAGCGGAAAACCTAAGGACGCTAAATGGGCAGATGCACCAATTTACATTGATGATGTTTATTATCGCCGTGACGGTGGCGGTTATACAGAGAAAGGCTCAACAGAATTATTTTTATTGTCATCGCAAGGCGGTACACCAAGACAATTAACTCAGGATGAGTTCAACAATGGTGGCGCAGTGTCATGGGGTAAGGATAGTAAGACCCTTTATTTTTCCGCTAATCGCGGCGAGAATCGAGAGTTCACCCCCTTAGGTCGTGATATTTTCAAACTGACGATCGACGACGGGGTCATCACGCAACTAACGGACAGAGTTGGACCTGACAGCAATCCTAAGGTCTCGCCTAATGGCAAGTACATTGCGTATCTTGGATTTGATGATAAACGCGCAAATTATCATAATAACTTGCTGCATATCATGGATATTGATGGCAACAACAAACGCATTCTTAGTGCAGACCTTGACCGTAGTATTGATGCAATTGAATGGTCTGATGACGCCAAAAACCTCTATATACAATATGATGACTTCGGCCATACGCTGCTAGCAAAACAGTCAATAAGCGGCAGTAATAAACGTTCGGTTTTATCCAAGCAACTTGGTGGTCAATCGTACGGTCGTCCCTATACAAGTGCTGAGTTTTCAGTCAGTGCTAAGGGCAACCTCGCCATTACGTATTCAGATCCAAGCCGTCCAGCGGATGTTGCGGTAGTGACAAACCAAAAAACCACCATTTTGACCCAATTAAATGAAGATGCACTAGCGCATAAAACCTTAGCTAAAATTGAAGAAATTAGGTTTCCATCTTCTGCGGATGGTAAAGAAATCCAAGGTTGGATTGCTTACCCACCGAATTTCGATAAAACCAAACGCTATCCTTTGATATTAGAGATCCACGGTGGTCCAGTGACCGCTTATGGCCCGCACTTTTCAATGGAAATTCAGTTGTTAGCCGCGCCAGGTAATGTCGTGGTTTACATTAATCCTCGAGGAAGTTCGAGCTATGGACAAGCCTTTGCCAGAGAAATTGATAAAAATTATCCGAGCAAAGATCATGATGATTTAATGACGGCAGTTGATGTGTTGATAGAGAAAGGCTTTATTGATCCCAACAAGTTGTTTATTACTGGTGGCTCTGGTGGGGGTGTGTTAACCGCATGGGCGATTGGGCAAACCGATCGTTTTGCCGCGGCAGTTGTAGCCAAACCGGTAATTAACTGGTTCAGTTTTGTGTTAACGGCTGACTCCTATCCGTTTTTCTATCAGTATTGGTTTGATAAAAAACCTTGGGAGGATATAGACGGATACATGAAATTTTCACCCATAAGCTACGTGGGTAATGTTACAACACCGACATTATTACTTACCGGCGAGGCGGACTATCGGACGCCCATATCGGAAACTGAGCAATATTATCAAGCCCTCAAAATCCAAGGGGTAGAAACAGCCATGGTGAGGATCCCTGATGCATCACATGGGATTTACCGTAAGCCTAGTAATTTAATGGCAAAGGTTGAATATATACTGTGGTGGTTTGAACAGCACAGTCAACAACAGGATGTTAAATAGATCTTATGACCCTGCTAATCATTTATGTTTTCGTGGCGTTAGGATTTTCGTTTCTGTGCTCAGTGGCAGAAGCGGTTATCTTAAGCATCTCTTCTGCCTATGTTTCTGTGTCAATGAGCAAAGGACAAAAATCCGGTAAGATATTGCACGAGTTATCTGAGGATATTAACCGTCCATTGGCGGCCATTTTAACCCTAAATACCATTGCGCATACAATGGGAGCAGCCGGGGCAGGGGCTCAGGCAGCGGTGGTATTTGGTGATGCTTACTTAGGGTTAGCTTCTGCCGTTTTGACGTTATTGATTTTAGTGTTTTCGGAAATCATTCCTAAGACGCTTGGGGCGACTTATTGGCGACAACTTGCGCCAGTGACCGCTTATTTCCTAAAATATTTAATCTTAGTGTTATATCCGTTTGTACAGTTATCCAATAGACTTACCAGTTCATTTACCGAAGAAAGTCCATTAAAAGGCCTCAGTCGAGGCGAGCTGCATGCAATGGCTGAGTTATCCCATAAAGAAGGCTTGTTGGAACATCAAGAGGCCAACATCCTGCAAAGTCTGATGAGTTTAGATGGATTAACCGTTAAAGATGCCATGACCCATCGAACGGTAGTGTTTAAAGTGTCTGAAGACATGACCGTCAATGAGTTTTTCCATAAGCACGCCTCTGTTGTGTATTCCCGTATTCCGGTCTTTGAAGACGGAGAATCAGAAGAAATCAGCGGTTTTGTGCTTAAGAGCGATTTGTTGCTGGCGCAAGCGCGCGGTAACGGTGATAAACTGCTTAGTGAATATCGAAAAGACATGGTAGCGCTGTTAAAAAGCACCGCGTTATCTGAAACCTTCCGACACTTTCTTCAATCTCGCTCGCATATGTTGCTGGTAATCGATGAGTATGGCGGCATGGAAGGTATTCTAACCTTAGAAGATCTATTAGAAAGCTTACTTGGATTTGAGATCGTTGACGAGAAAGACAAGCACATCAGTATGAAGCGACTTGCTCGCTTAATGTGGAAACGTCGAGAACGAGATCTATTTAACCAACAGAATCAGGAGTAATCGGAAGGAATGTCCACCGAGTTGTTAGTGTGTGAGAATGTCAGTAAGCATTACCAAGAAGGTAGTAACAAAGTCCAGGTATTGGACAATGTGAATTTTCATATTGATAAAGCTGAGCAAATTGCGATTTTGGGAAGCTCTGGCTCTGGTAAAAGCACATTGCTGCATATTTTAGGGGCATTAGATACACCCACTTCTGGCAGTGTATTGTTCAAAGGCACCGATATTTTTAGCTACAGCGAGAAACAACAGGCACGTTTTCGCAATCAATCGTTGGGTTTCGTCTATCAGTTTCATCATTTGTTGCCCGAATTTAATGCGATTGAAAACGTCGCCATGCCATTGTTGATTGGCAAAGTCGATCGCGGTGATGCCACTAAACAAGCGGCTAATATGTTAGATAAAGTTGGCTTGTCCCATCGTATCAAGCATAAACCATCAGAAATGTCCGGTGGTGAACGCCAACGAGTAGCGATCGCCAGAGCACTAGTAACTCAACCAGATTTAGTACTCGCTGATGAACCTACCGGAAACCTCGATCACCGCACAGGCCAAAGTATTTACCAGCTACTGAATGAACTTCGAGAGCAAATATCCACTAGCTTTATCGTTGTCACGCATGACACTGAATTAGCCAAAAAATTAGATAGAACTCTGCTTATCACCGACGGGAAACTCGTTCGGCAGGAGCCTTAAAATGAGTTTAGTGCTGCAATTGGCTTGGCGTTTTCGTTCTGGAAAACGCAAAAATGGCTTTATTTCCTTTATTTCTGCATCCTCAACTATCGGTGTTGCATTGGGTTGTGCGGTGCTGATATTGCTGTTATCTGTTATGAACGGCTTCGAAAAAGAGCTTAAAGAACGGCTTTTGACTTTTATCCCTCACGGCGAAATATATGCTTTTGATACTAATGGCTTAGTCGATTGGCAGTCTCATATTACGTACCTCGCTGAAGATAAACGTGTTGTTGCCATCGAGCCATACACCAAAGCGTCAGGGTTACTGCAAAAAGGCAACAAAATGAAAGCGATCCCTGAACTCGTCGGCATCGACATGGAATTTGCCCAGCACAGTGCCTGGATATCACGTATTGATCAGCAAACCCGTGAACGTTTTATCAAGGATCCTGACGGTATTGTATTGGGCGAGGCCGTTCGAAAAGCACTGGATGTGTCTGTTGGCGACAAAGTGCAGTTATTGTTACCGCAGGTGTCTGATGATCTTTCGTTTAAAGCGCCGAAAAACGTTTGGTTAAACGTGGTCGGTACCGTCAGTGTTGGCGGTGAGCTTGATGGTCAAATCGGTTTCATGCACATGGCAACCTCGGCGGATACCCTTGGTATCGTCACTGGTGCTCAAGGACTTCGTTTCCGATTTAACGATCCTTTCGCCGCGCCTGTGGCAATGCGCGAAATAGGTTATGCATTTGATCAGCATGTGTATATGTCAGATTGGACACGTACTCAAGGGCATTTATATCAAGATATCCAGCTGGTAAGGTCGGTTGTGTACGTTGCGCTAACCTTAGTGATATCGGTGGCTTGTTTTAATATTATCTCTACCTTGGTGATGGCCGTGAGCGAGAAGCGAGCGGAAATAGCCATGCTCAAAACCATGGGCGCTAGGGATAACTTGATCATCAAAGTGTTTGTACTGCAAGGCGCGGTCAATGGCTTGTTTGGTACCTTGATCGGGGTATCCATTGGCGTATTATTGGCAACATATCTGAGTCAAATAGCGGAATTTATAGAACGACTCAGTGGCTTTCAATTCTTATCTGCGGATGTCTATTTTATTAATTTTCTTCCTTCTGAATTAATCTGGTCTGAAGTGCTATTGACCGCATTAATTGCTTTGACCATGAGTTTACTTGCGACCATTTATCCGGCAATTAAAGCCACCCGCATTAACCCGGCTGAAACCTTAGGGCAGCATTGATGACCGTGTGTTTTCGATTGGCGTAGATAGGTTAACTTATATTCATGACCAATTCTTTACAGCATACGTTTTTGCAGTTGAGTGAGTTGTTGCAACAATCTCAGCATTTATGGAAGCCTGTGGCCTTTCATCAATCAACGCCCCAGTGGGTGGCTCATGCACCTGAGTTAGCGAAAACGTTACTTGGCTTTTCGGCTCAACAAATCGAGCAATTCCACTATGAACCCACTGAACTGACACCCTTATTAATCAATGAATTCCCGTTTTTGTCAGAAATACATAGTTTAATATCGCTTCCAGCCTCAGAAACGAAACAGTTAAACTCGGTCAACCCAAGGTTTTATGCCGGTATTCCAGGACGCAAATGGCAGCAGGTAGAAGCACTGTGCTCTAGTGTCGATATCTCTGCTCAATCAGTCTTAGAATATTGTGCTGGAAAGTCCCATTTAGGGTTTTATATCGCGCATTGCTATGATGTATCTGTGACTGCACTAGAGTGGGACAACGCTTTAGTTCAACAGGCAAATTCGCGTGCCCAAACTGAAAATCACAAACTTGATTCCCATCAAGTCGATGTTTTGAGTCAATCTTGTGATCGTTTCTTTCACCCTGCACAACACGTATTGGCTTTGCATGCGTGCGGAGGGCTTCATGAAAGGCTGTTGGACTTGTGTCTTGCTAATCAGGTGTCTGAGGTTAGTTTAGTGCCGTGTTGCTACCATAAGCGCAATGATGAACACTATTTACCTTATTCGGCACTTGGTAAACAGCAAGCGCTTCGGTTGACTAAAACCGATTTGCATACTGCGGTTATGGAAACCGTTACGGCAGGGGCCACGGTTGTAAAGCAGCGAAAAACGCTACAAACCATGCGATTGGGTTTTGATTTGCTGCAACGAGAGCTGTTAGCAAAGGATAATTACCTGCCACTTCCCTCGATGCCGCTCAGTTTCTCACGCCTGAATTTCGAGGATTTTTGTCAGTACTGGGCCAAAGAAAACCAACTACATCTACCTGCTAGTGTGAATTGGTCACACTATTTAACGTTAGCGCAACAGCGCTTCCACAAGGTTTCCGCCTTTGACTTGATGCGCGCTGTATTCAGGCGTCCCCTAGAAGTTTGGTTGAATATGGACAAAGCCTTATGGTTACAAGAGCATGGTTATGAAGTGAGATTAACGACCTTTTGTGACCGAAACGTGAGCCCAAGAAATATATTATTGCAAGCAAGTCGATAACGAATGTGTTGTTAGGTCCGCATTAGCTAAGTTCGTCCACATCCTATCTGAACTGGCGCTGATTGTACTGAGCTGAAATAGAGCCCCGCAATAGGGTCAGAGCAGTTGAAATCCAAATTTCCTTAATAAAGTTTCATTTGACGTTATTCTTACATCAAACGTAGCCGAACATTTTAGTGAACGATCCCAATTTTAATAAAGCGGAAGTTGAGCGATTCAAACTTTAATTGAGTTTTGACTGGAAAGCGGATGGTCGACTAAGACATTCTGACGATCAGTAAAATTCAAAAAAGCCGACTTTCTTTCACCTTGATAATCTTGTGGAATTACTATGAATTCTTAGTAATTACGCTCTTGTAAGAACACGATTAGCTAAGTTATTGAAAAGCAATATTAAATTTTGTTTAACGCCCTTTGATAACTGAGAAGCCCCAGTAACACACAAGAAAACCATTAGTAAAACAATCAAATAATAAGGTAAGCTTTTGATATTAAGATAAGAAATGTGGAGGTCATTAGTGAAAGCACATGCCTGTTACTGTGATGTCTACATAATAAGCTGTTAGGCGTACTAGTGGATATGGATGTTGCATTAAATAGGCTTACAAAATTGATAATCACTTGCCTTGTTGTAAGTACATTGTTACATGTGATTCTGTATATGTCTGATAGTGAAAACTATCGTCGGTGGGTTACAGTACAAATTGGCCTTCAATTATTTAGCGTAATATTATTATTCTTTACTTTAAAACGAAAACTGATCGCTCTAATTACATTTTTCGTTGTTTCAATGGTATTTACATTCGTAAATGCGGTTTATACAAATTACGCACATGAATTTGAGAATGTAGCTTTCTTCATAATTTTTTGGTGTGTTTATGGATATATATTGTTTAAAGGGTGGTCACAAAGTTCGCCTAACAAGCCACTCAAGCGGGACAAATAAAAGTTGGCTTTTGCTCCTGCGTCGCTTATTTTAGCCAACAATTATTTGCCCCTTAGTGGGGCGTTATACGCCATTGAGAAAACCATGAAAATTTTATTTGCTTTCCTCCTTATCTCCTTTTGTAACTTTGCTTCAGCAACAGCTTTCACTTTGGGTACAGGAGGTTATTGGAAGCAAATTTGTTCTGGAGTGCATGATGAACTTGATTCAAAAAGTGCAATAGCCTCATGCACAATGTTATTGCTTGGTTATCAAGTGGGTGCTAGTGAGCAGGCTAAACTCTTATCGAAACCTGCAACACTTTGTAGGTCACTTGATCCAAATTCGCTGCCCGAAGAATTTGTTGATTTTGTTAATTCAGATGAATTGTTTGAGAAAATGGATGTTTTGGATGTTTTACTTCGATTTGCAAAGGGCGGTAGGTGTGGCGTATAACAAACCAATCAACCGGACGCAAACTCGCTGGCTGGGGCTCGTTCCTCGCCATTATAGCCAACAAGTTTGCGCCGTTTATTAGGGGCGTTAGGCCTACCGAATGAAGTCAGATCATGCACATTACAAAAGATGTTTAGATGATCTGCATCACCTGCTTAAATCATACAATGAAGATTTTTGGGCTAAGCATTTTTTTACTTCGATAACGCTGCTAAATGAAGGTAAACCGAATAAAAGTATGCGGCACTGCTTAATTGCCTATGGTGGTATGGGTAGCTTTAATGATTTTTTAGAATTCACAGGTGCAAATTCGATGGAAGCCACTAGAGGATTCGAATTGCGTCAAGAGCTGTGGCAGTATTGTCATAATAACTATAGTGGCTTAAAGACGTGGTTTGAATGGTAGCGCCTAACAAGCCCATCAAATCACTCGCAGGCTCGTTGGGACAAATACTCGTTGGCTTCCCTTCGTACCTCAGGTATTTTAGCCAACAAGTATTTGCCCTTTATGGGAAGCGTTATTCGCACAGGTAGCCATGATATTCGTAGTTGATAAAACCGCCCAAAGATTGATGCGCTTTCTTGTAATCGGATTTACTTTAGGCGCATTATTTTCAATCTACCAGATTACAAAAGGTCCAGAATT
>NZ_BAAAFD010000007.1:0-238637 GCF_039523355.1 Aliiglaciecola litoralis
GCGGTTGTTGGGAATCCACAAACCGCTGGACCAACACCGGAGTACGATGCAATCGCCTCCAACGTATCGCCACCTCTTCATCGCTCATGCTCATGGCCCTATCCTTGTCCACATGCAATACCACATGGGTATGGTTACTCATCACCGCATAGGCACACACGTCAATCGTGAAAAGTGACGCTAAAAACAAAAGTCGGTCTTCGACCCATTGACGGCGGTGTTCATAGCTTTGACCCGTGACGCTGTCTTCTCCACACAAATACGCCCGACGCACACAACGCGACACACAATGATAATACGGCGTATCGGTCAAACTGATTTGGCGCTTTCTAGGAAGAGCCATGCACACGTCCTTTGAGAATTGACAGACCTAAAGCCTAGCTGAATTTGTCTAACAATGAGGTCCAGTTCTGCGTCCAGTTTGAGTGACTGTCCTGCATAACAGGTATTGAATAGTATGAGTGACTGTCCTGACTAATAACTATAAAAACTAAAGGATGGGTGGCTGTCCTGCATAACACTCTGACTAAAAGTGGGGCTGTGAAAAATAGGACTTGGGGTGCCTGTCCATGCTAATCGGTCCATGCTAATCTCTAATCGGTGCCTGTCCACGCTAGAAAATGCGGCTGAGCACTAATCGAACAATTTAAGAAACCAGCCTTTTTGCAGATCTTCCTCGCAGGTTTTTAATTGTTTGGCGTATTGCAGGGAACGAGTATTAACCTTTTTAGCGACAGCTACCAACCAGGCTTTTCGGCGATATGTCTTACGTTTAAAACCGCCCCAGCCTTCATGGTAATTGAGATATTGGCCATAGGCGTCCCATTTTGAAATGCCATTGACTTTGTATGTCTTGCTGATAAACCAACCCATAAAGTCGATTGCGTCATCAAAATCATCGCGATCAGCGCCCGAGTTATTGGTTTCACGTATATAATCAGCCCATGTGGGTGTCTTCGCTTGACTGTACCCGTAGGCACTGCTGATGCGCCCCCAAGGGATTAGCCCGAAAAAAACATAGTCTCGTGAAGGAAGGGCTGTAGCTCTAAACGAACTTTCTTGATACATCATGGCCATAGGCACATGGATTGGGACCCCCCACTTATCTTTCATATCCTGAGCAGCGTCATACCAACTGGATTTTTCTTCAAATATTTTACAAATATTATTAATATCTTGAGGAGGCGTCACCGCGCATCCCGCTAGACACGTAGCGACCAATAAAACACCAAGTTTTTTTTGAAAAAAAACACACTGGCTTGTGAACTTTTGAATTAATGCTAGGTCATACATAGTGTGTTCAAGTTATTGTGTGTTTTCCCTGGTAGTAGTTTAATGCCTGACCTAATGTCAGGCATTTTTTTATCCAAAATACAGCCATGAAAATATCATTTCTGATTAAAATAATCTTCTAAAAAGTCATCAAATGATAACGTATTAGCTTGTTCTTTTTGCCGTTGAAGCGCAAGTGAATCGGATGCTTGCCGCTCAAACGTCTGAATATCAAATTGCTTGAACGGTGTCGATAGCAATTCATCTCGATATTTTTGTGCAAGTTCCACTCCCAAGGTCCCATTGTCCTTACCTTCGCTCAACAAGGTGTTTAATAAGGTTTCTGAGGGCGTTAAAGATGGATCTATGATTTTCTGCCATTGGGTTTCAAGTGACCTTGAATAAGCAGCCGTACTGTTGGCTTTATCTAAAGCTTCGGCCACACCGCGCATTTTCTCAAACAAAGATTCTGACCACTGAGGTATGCTCATGGATTCTGTCAGATGTTGCAGTTTTAACGCTGGATCACGACCATTAATAACAACAGATTTAAGGTTCTTTTCTGTTTGTGCATATTGTTCATCGTTCATAGCTTCACTTGGCGCGACCAAACAAAAAGTCAAAAACACATCCAAGAAATAAAACTGCTCTTTGTCTATACCAACTGCACTAAAAGGATTCACATCCAATGCACGAACTTCAATATAGCTAACGCCACGCCTTTCAAGTGCATCAGTTGGTTTTTCAAGTGGCTGAGTTGGTTGTTTGGGTCTGATGGGAGAATACAGTTCATTCTCAATCTGCAACACATTGGCATTTAGTTGCTGATATTTTCCGTCTTTTTTACCTGCAAACTTTTGGTACTTATCTGATGGCGTATTTATCGCTCGACGCAATGAGCTAATATACGAATCTAGATGGTTGTAGCATATTTTAAGCCCAGACTGTTCTGAATTGGTATATCCCAGGTCGCTCATACGTAATGAGGTTGCATAAGGCAAATAGAGTGTTCCTTTTCCTAGTTTTTGAAAAGGTAATGAGGTTTTCTTGCCGCGAATAAAAGAACTGCAAATAGCTGGAGAAGCGCCATATAAATATGGGATCAACCAACAAAAACGTCGATAGTTTCTAATCATCGCAAAATAGGCTGCTGATATTGTTTCTTTGTTAGCAACTTGCTGAGCACTGTTTTCCAGCCAAACCTGCCAAAACGATTCAGGTAGTGAGAAATTAAAATGCACGCCTGCAATTGCCTGCATCATACTGCCATACCTATTTTTAAGACCGGTGCGATACAACGTCTTCATTTTACCCACATTGGATGAACCATATTGGGCGATAGGAATGTTATCTTCTCCATCAATAAAGCACGGCATGCTGAGAGGCCAAAGTCGCTCTTCATCAATTTTTTGCATCACATATTTGTGAACATCCGCTAACTGAGCCAAGGTCACATCAGGGTTTGACTCTGGAGGCGTAATAAACTCCAGTAAAGATTCTGAAAAATCAGTGGTAATTGTTTCATGAGTTAAGGCCGAGCCTAAATCAGGATTATGGGCTTTTTGAGATAGCGAACCATTGGGATTTATTCGCAACGTTTCTCTTTCTACACCGTGCTTGATATTGGGTAGTGTTTCCTGCACAGCTGGCATATTCAACAGTGCAAGACGTTCTGCAAAAGATGAGTCGATAGACGTCAAAATACGTTCCTAATAGTGGAGTAATAATTAGTAGTGGGGAGCATTGAATCAAATTCAATGTTACAACCGAACAAAAATGTTCACTCGCCCCACTCACCTATACACATTGAAGCCTTTAATCCTCACAATGTTTAAATAGAGGCTCGCACAATACTATCGAAAGTAATCAGCATTGGCTGCGAACCTCACGTGGGTGTTAACTAAAAGTCTTCACTTTCTAATATGACTATTTCCATACCCAAAGAGTCTAACTGACCTTTCACCTTTTGCGCATCACCCACAACGACGATTTGCATATCATTCGTGTCCAATAACTTGGCAGCAAGCGTATTTAACTCTTCGCGCGTAATACTATTGATTATTTTAGTTTGTTCTTGACGATACTCTTTCGCTAAATCGAAGGTCAACAAATGATTCAAGAAGCTCGCTTTATTATAAGGTGTTTCATAGTTAAGGGCCTCTGATTGAGTATAGGCACTGCGCATTGAGCTTAGTTCCGCCTCAGTCATGCCAGACCTCTGATACGTTTTTATTTCATTTAAGATCTCTTTAATACCATCAGCAGTGTTTTGTTGCTTGAGATCGGCTCCTGCCTGGAATCGACCAAGGGTTTTCCCGCCGATAAATTGACTTGATGCCCCATAGGTATAGCCTTTATCTTCTCTGAGATTTAGATTGATCCGGCTATTAAACATCCCCCCCAATGGAAAATTCATCAGCTGACTTTTAAAATGCTCTCCAGTCGCATCATAGGGTAAAGACTTTTCAATGATCCTCACCACAGACTGACTAGCGTCCGGTTTATTGACCAAATATATTTTACTTTTACTGTAAACAGGAAACTCAGCATAAGCCGGAATCGTATAATCTTTAGCTGGCCATTGAGTTAAGAACCCTAATTTCTTAGCAATGCTCTTCTCGTTTATATCACCCACGATCACCAAATTTGCTTTACTAGGAGTATAGAATCTCTGATAAAACATCTTGATATCATCAAGCTCAATTGCACTGACTGTCTCTACCGTTCCTGATGAGGGTAAACTTACAACGTTATGTGAACCATATAGCAAATTGTCGACTACGCGCGACGCAAGCACAGCTGGATTGTTTTTACGTTGTAATAGTTGCTGGATCAGGTTTTGCTTGATGCGTTGAAAGTCTTCTTCTAGGAACGCAGGATGAAACAGTTTCATTTTCAATAATGCCAAGGTTTCATCAAGATTTTCAACCAATGAATTCACTCGAATTTGCGTATACCGTCCACCAGCACTGAACTGAATTTGACTTCCTAATAATGCCAACTGATTTGCCATTTCTTCGTTTGACATCAATTGTGTTGACTCATTCATCATACTGGCAGTAAAAGAAGCAAGGCCGGCTTTGTCAATACTGTCGAGCAATGGCCCGCCTTCGAGGTTTAACAATATCGTGACCGTTGGGGTCTCACTGTTACCATGAGCCAACATCGTTATGCCATTGTCAAATTTTTTGCGGGTAAACTGTGGCACTTGAACAGCAGGATTTGGGCCTGCAACGGGCATAACGGAACGATCAAATACATCTTGAATCGGCGTGGTTTCTACCGTCTCAGATACCGAAGACGCGGTAAAAGAGCGTTCAGGAAGCGCAAAATTTGCTTGGTTCGCAGCCAGTTGAGTTAGGCTGTCTGGCACGATACTCAAAATAACTTTTTCTTTGTCTTTAATATACTTTCGATACACTCGCATCACATCTTTAGCAGTAACGGCATTGTAGCGGTCCAAATCGTATTGAACCTGATCTGGCTGGCCACTGAACAATTGATTCATGGCGAGCGTGGTGACTTTGCCAGCTACGCTTTGTAACCCCAGAATAGTCATAGAACGAATGCTAGCTTTGGTTCGAGCTAAATCGTCTTCGTTAACTCCACGGCTTTCAAATTCGGTTAAAGTAACTTCTATAAGTTGTTGAAGCTGTTTGAGATCTGTTGATTTTTCAGGGTTTGCCAAAGCAACCATATCAAACTGACAAGCCAGCTCTCGACAAGGGTGAGAAACAAAGGCTTGAATTGCAAAGTTATCTTTCACTAAATTTTTATAAAATAACGAGGTTTTTCCGCCCCCCAAAATATCAGACAGGACATCCAGAGGCGCTTCGTCAGGATGATTCACGTACACCGTTGGGAACGTTAATTGAATCAAGGGTAAATGCACTTGATCTTCGAGCGTTATATATCGATCAGCATCCAAGGAAACTGGCATTTTTTGCATGGACTCAACTTCTGGGCCCGCCGGTATTGGAGCAAAATATTTTTTAACCCAACTTAAGGTTTCAAGAACGTCTATATCTCCACCAATGGTTATCACAGCATTATTCGGACCATACCAACGTTGGAAAAAAGCTTTGAGATCATTTACTGATACACGATTGAGATCGTCGATATATCCAATAGTAGACCATGAATAGGGGTGACCTTCGGGGTATAGTGCTTCTGCTACACGCTCTGTGCGAAGTCCATAAGGCTGATTTTCATAATTCTCACCGCGCTCATTTTTTACCGTTTCTCGCTGATTTTCAAATTTCTCTTGAGTAACGGCATCCAACAAAAAACCCATACGATCCGCTTCTAACCAAAGCACTTTTTCAAGCTGATTGGCTGGCACGGTTTGATAATAGTTGGTTCGGTCACTGTTAGTGGTGCCATTCATATCACCACCGGCTTCAGTGATGATTTTAAAGTGTTCTTCATCAGCGACGTGTTTCGACCCTTGAAACATCATATGTTCAAAAAAATGCGCGAAACCCGACTTCCCTAATTCTTCTCGGGCAGACCCTACATGATAGGTGACATCAACATGCACTAACGGATCGGAATTATCCTCATGCAAAATAACTGTGAGGCCATTGTCTAGTTTATATTTACTGTAGGCAATGGCGACTTTGTCACTACCCTGATCGTTGCGTATTTCAACTAGCGTAATCCCGTCAGGTAACGCTAACTTTGCACTATCGCCGACCTGCTTGTCGGATGAACACCCTGCAAGCATCATTGCAGTCAAACACAAAGCAAAAAACAGTTTTATCACATGAATCCCTTTAAAATGATCTATCATTTATTGATTTTTTGTTGCTCTAGATTGCATTTAGTCTACCTTGTGGACGAGAATAAAGTAATATGTTGTTAAAAATTGTATGTAATAAGAGTGTTATATGGTCAATCAAGCCGAAATTATCGATTTAAAATTTGCTTTGTCACAACTCAGTGGCAATCATGCTTTATTGATAAAATTATTGGGCAAGTTCTCAACTGAATACATTGACCTGCCTGAGCGCCTAACTAACATGCAGGCCAATGGTGATGCCCGTAGCTATCAATCTATAGTCCATACAATAAAAGGTGTATCGGGAAACCTAGGGCTCAATGCGCTGCACGATAAAGCGAAAAAGCTCGAGTCATCGTTGTTAAGTGAACAAGATACCACTGCTGATTTTATAGAATTTAAAGCAGTCCTAGAGCAAACGCTGCAACAAATACAAGATCTGTCTGCCGAGACAACAAAAGTTGCTACGGAAGCGCCGCCTCAAAGTCCAGCTCAGGTCGCTCAGAAGCAGCTGTATGACACGTTGCAACGCAATGAATTTCTCCCCCCTGAAAAACTCGACGCGCTGCTTGGAGAATGCCAATTCCCCATTCTAAAACAACGGCAACTAGAGAACGCAATAAGTGACTTGGATTACCCCGAAGCATTGCATATCCTCGATTCCATCTAGACTGTTTAATGAGCAAGCTAACAAATGATGTCAATTTCGGTCATCTTTGAAAACCAAGATATTATTGTAGTCAATAAGCCTGCAGGTTTAGGGGTGCATCAAGAAGGTGATTGCAATGGAATCGTCACCTTACTTCAAAAGCAACTGAATGTACCTCAATTATGGCTGGCACATCGACTCGATAAAGTAACCTCAGGACTATTGTTGCTAGCAAAATCAGCAGAAGCCGCAGCGCGGTTAGGAGAACTTTTCACTCAAAGAAAAATTCAAAAATATTATTTTGCAATAAGCGATCGTAAATCAAATAAAAAACAAGGAAGCGTGATAGGAGACATGCGCACCCTGCGCGACGGGAAATGGGCTTTGTCTAAAACCTTCGAAAATCCGGCAATAAGTCAGTTTTTTAGTTGTGGCATGGGTAACGGATTAAGATTTTACGTGATCAAACCTCATACCGGTAAAACCCATCAAATTCGAGTGATGATGAAAAGCCTGAGCAGTCCAATATTAGGGGACAATCTATATACCGGTAAGGCAAGTGACCGTACTTATTTGCACGCTTATATGCTGCAATTTAGTGACCAAGGTAATGACTACATCTTCAGCAGTCTTCCCCAAACGGGGATTCACTTTCAGTCTTTGCTTAACAGCCAAATCACCCATGAATTTTTTACGCCTCAACAACTTAATTGGCCGACCTTAAAGTATCAGCAGATGAAACGAACAGGCACATTTGATGGGTAGCAAAACGGCAAGCCTTATACTGTTATTACTATTGATATTATTCTCGGTAGCAATGTTAGTTCCCGTTGAATATCTACCGATAGATACCAGCAATGACAAAATTAAACACGCAATCTTTTTCATCGTTATCACGCTAGCAGTGGCATTTAGCTTGAGAACGGCGCTTTGGAAAGTTGCTGGTATTGTGAGCCTTTTTGCCATTGTGAGTGAGGTTGCACAACATCTGATTCCCTATCGCAGTGGCAACATTGATGATCTATTAGCCGATTTTAGTGGCGTTTTAGTAGGCTGCGTACTAATAAAGCTTGGCCAAATAGGTAGACGAAAATATGGAAGTAACTCAAAATGATTACCATTGTCGGCAACGGTGCCATTGGTAATTTGCTAGCACTACAGTGTCATAAACTAGGATTTGAATATCAAATCATGACTCGCGGCGCGCCACTAGAAAAAATCACGGTTGAAGGGAAAATTTGTGCAGATATTTGCAAGCTAAATATCGTAAAACCTCATTCAAAAATTGAATCTGGATTACTCATTCTGCCTTTGAAAGCATATCAAATTGTTCCTTGTATCGAGCAATTGAAAGATCAAATTAGCAAGAATGTCAGCGTGATTATGTTGCACAACGGCATGGGAACCCACCTTCAAGCAAAAGCGCTTATACCAAATCATAATATCGCAGTAGCAACCACAAGTTATGGTGCTTTCAAACCCGAAACACATCGACTCAACGTAACCGGTTTAGGCCAGACTCAGGCTGGTTGGCTAGTCAAACATTCCGTCAATACGCTTCATCAAAGCTGGTTTAGCCAACTTTTACCTCCTTGCACTTGGTATAATGATATTGAACCAATGCTTTGGCATAAGCTCGCCATTAACGCCATTATTAATCCTTTGACGACTTTGTATGATATTCCTAATGGTGAATTAACGAAATCGAAGTACTTACCGCAAATCAAGCAACTGGCCAGTGAAATAGCCTCGGTTATGGGAGCTCTGAAAATTGACGCAGATGCTCAACAGCTAGTTAATAATTGCTTGTCAGTTGCCAAGGTCACGGCAAAAAACTATTCCTCAATGCATCAAGATATTCATCATGAAAGACCAACTGAAATCGATTTCATCAACGGCTATATAGTGCAGCTGGCAAAAAGCGTAGGGGTGGCTGTCCACCTAAACCAACAATTGTTGCAAAAAATAAAGAAAATGGAGAACTAATCTCCTTGTAAATCGCCCTATACAGTACTTTTGATTGTGCGATTCTGTACGTTTGACTTGCCGTAAATAGTGGACTGACATGCGGGATTTATGAATCTCACAAGTAAGCGTTTAAAACGGTAATTTTCCTACCAATGATAATATGCCTGTCCACGGTAATTTAATTAGTCGGAATATCAAAAAAGATAAGCTAAAACAGACAATGAGATTGCAGATGATGATTTTGAATGGCTGTCCATGCTAATGACTTTGCAGTAAACAAAGTGAATTTGAGTGGCTGTCCACCTTAGTGCTAAAAAATGTGAATTTGGGTGACTGTCCACCTTAGTGCTAAAAAATGTGATTTTGGGTGACTGTCCACCTTAGTGATGCTAACAACAAAAAATGGAGGCTAAAGCCTCCATTTTTCTGTTCACAGCAATTTCTATTGATTTAAAACCTAATACTCTATGCTTGTGGCACTTCGGGTTTCATGTGTGGAAACAAGATCACGTCTTTTATGGTTGGACTGTCTGTAAAAAGCATAACCAGTCTGTCAATACCAATGCCTTCGCCAGCGGTAGGTGGCAATCCATACTCTAAGGCACGAATATAATCTTCATCAAAATGCATGGCTTCATCATCCCCGGCATCTTTTTCTTCAACCTGCTTTTTAAAGCGTGCTGTTTGGTCTTCCGGATCATTTAGCTCTGAGAAGCCATTTGCCAACTCTCTTCCGCCGACGAAAAACTCAAATCGATCAGTTATAAAAGCATTGTCATCGTTGCGACGAGCAAGTGGCGACACTTCCCATGGATAAGCCGTTATAAATGTAGGTTGGATTAACTTTTCTTCAGCAGTTGCTTCAAAAATTTCACACAGGTATTTTCCTGCCCCCCAAATACCATCAACTTCAGGCTCTTTAATATGCAATTGTTTCGCCATTGCTTTGAGCTCATCCAAATGATTCTCAGGGTCCTGAATTGCCGTTACATTGGCTTCAGGCCAATACTTAATCACCGCTTCATTCATCGTTAAGCGTTCAAACGGCTGCCCGAAGTCATAATCCACTTGCGCTATTACATTGCCTTCACTGTCTTTCTCAGTGCTGCTGATGATTGTTGTTCCTAACACATCTTGAGCTAACGTGCGCAGCATGTCTTCAGTGAGATTCATTAGATCGTGATAATCAGCGTAGGCTTGATAGAACTCTAGCATAGTGAACTCTGGGTTGTGACGAGTTGACAAGCCTTCGTTTCTAAAATTGCGATTGATCTCGAAAACACGTTCGAACCCACCTACCACAAGCCTCTTCAAATATAGCTCAGGAGCAATTCGAAGAAACATGTCAATATCAAGCGCATTATGATGTGTCACGAAGGGCTTAGCAGTGGCGCCTCCAGGGATCACTTGTAGCATTGGCGTTTCGACTTCCATGTAATTACGTTCAGTTAAATAGTTACGAATGCCATTTACAATTTTACTGCGTATCAAAAACGTTTCACGGGTTTGTGGATTTGTGATGAGATCAACATAACGCTGTCTATATTTGGTTTCTTGATCAGCTAATCCGTGAAATTTTTCAGGCAACGGACGCAGTGATTTAGTCAATAAATAATACTCATCCATATTGACATATAAATCACCTTTACCAGATTTATGTAAGGTCCCTTTAACGCCAACAATATCACCTATATCTAAGCTGCCATAACGAGCTTTGATGTCTTTTTGGGTATCTTTAGCCGCATAAGATTGGATTCGCCCGGTCATGTCTTGAAGCAATAGAAAAGGTCCTCGCTTCGCTAAAATACGACCAGCAATACTCACTTTATGACCGGCATCAGCTAGCTGTTCTTTTTCCATCTCGCCAAATTCATTTTGCACATCTTGGCTATAGTGCTCTCTACGAAAGTGATTTGGATAACCATTAGAATCACAGTTCTGGCGAATAGCATCAAGTTTTCCGCGACGCTCTGCGATCAATTTATTTTCGTCTTGTTGAATGTCAGTCATCGACTTTCCTGAATAATCGTAAAAATGTTTAAAGGCCCGACTTAAGGCTGGCCTCAATAAATCTATCTAGATCTCCGTCTAAAACGGCTTGCGTATTTCTGGTTTCAACACCCGTTCTCAGATCTTTGATCCGCGAATCATCCAACACATATGATCGTATCTGGCTTCCCCACCCTATGTCGGATTTGCTGTCTTCCATTGCTTGTTTTTCTTCATTTTGCTTCTGCATCTCGTGCTCATAAAGCTTAGCTTTGAGCTGCTTCATCGCTTGATCTTTATTTTTGTGTTGCGAGCGATCATTTTGACATTGGACCACGATATTGGTGGGTAAATGCGTGATCCTAACCGCCGAGTCAGTCCTGTTGACGTGTTGACCACCGGCGCCAGATGCTCGGTAAGTATCGATACGCAAATCCGATGGATTTATGTCGATTTCAATATCATCGTTTATCTCTGGGTAAACAAAAGCAGAGGCAAATGACGTATGCCGACGATTCCCCGAATCAAAAGGAGACTTTCTAACTAGACGGTGCACGCCTGTTTCAGTTCTGAGCCACCCAAAGGCATATTCACCACCAAATCGAATCGTGGCACTTTTTATACCAGCGACGTCACCATCAGAGACTTCAATCAGTTCAGTTTTAAGATCGTGAGCTTCGCCCCAGCGCAAATACATTCGTAATAACATGTTGGCCCAATCTTGAGCCTCAGTGCCACCTGAGCCCGACTGAATATCGATATAGCAATCATTAGCGTCATTTGGCCCAGAAAACATACGCCTAAATTCTAATAGTTCTAGTTTCTCTATTAGTTGTTGAAGCTCAGCAGAGGCTTCATTAAAGGTTTCTTCATCTTCAGCTTCAATTGCTAGTTCAAGTAAGCCTTCAACGTCCTCGGTACCTTGATCAAGCTGTTCGATGGTTTCGACAACTTGCTCCAAAGCAACTTTTTCTTTGCCAAGCGCTTGGGCTCTCTCTGGATCGTTCCACACTTCTGAGCTTTCAAGTTCTCGATTAACTTCTTCTAAGCGCTCTTTTTTTAGATCGAAGTCAAAGATACCCCCGAAGCGAATCGTTTCTTTGTCTTACATCTTCAAGTGCGTTTTGTACGGGATTGATTTCAAACATAAATCTTTATAAACAATTTGAATTAGGGCGAAGATTCTACCGGAATCTAAGACGTTTTGACAGATATGCAAAGGGATAAAGACAGTATAAGTTATACTACCGTTCAAACACTTTAAGCTTTTAATTTTTGACAAGTCTCGACCAGTTGCTTACCGATGTTTTTTAAGGCTTTTTCTGTTGCTTCATCAGTGATTTGGCCGTTTTCGTCAAACTTATCCATTGCTTTGGCTACTGATTTTTGCGTCGGAAGAACCATTGTGCCAATATTTTCCAGAAGCATTCTCAAAGTAACCAAAACTCGCATTCCACCAAGCGCGCCTGGGGATGCAGCCATTATACCAGCGACTTTGCCTTTATATGCTTCCAATGGCTTTTCGTTATCTAACTTTCGAGATGCCCAATCAATCGCATTCTTAAACAATGCACTATATGAACTGTTGTATTCCGGACTAGAAATCAGGAAACCATCACTTTGCATCAGCATTTCTTTAAACCGTTGGGCTCCCTCATGCATGCCTTTTTCGGCTTCAAGATCTTCATTGAAAATCGGCATGTTAAAGTCTTCTAAGTTGACAATAGTAACTTCAGCGCCTGCTTCTTCAGCCCCTTTGGCTGCTACTTTAACAACTTTTTTGTTTATCGAGTCTTTGCGGCCGCTGCCTGCAAATGCAATTATTTTAACCATGTGTGTCCTTATTGATGCTGTTTTACATTTTATCGTTGCGTGTCCGCACCGATGTTCACTCTCAAACTTTTACGATTACCGCCCCTTCTAAAGATCACATGGTGAACTTACGATGGGTGTCCATGCTAAAGCGCGATGGGTGTCCATGCTAAAGCGCTAAACCATTGACGGTGGGTGTCCACGCTAAAATGTTAAGCCGTTAACGGTGGGTGTCCTTGCTAAAACCTAAGCCGTTAACGGTGGGTGTCCATGCTAAAGCACTAAGCCGTTAACGGTGGGTGTCCTTGCTAAAACCTAAGCCGTTAACGGTGGGTGTCCACGCTAAAATGCTAAGCCGTTAACGGTGGGTGTCCTTGCTAAAGCACTAAGCTGTTAACGGTGGGTGTCCTTGCTAAAGCACTAAACCATTAACGGTGGGTGTCCTTGCTATAGCGCTTACATGCGCGCCATAGTGTCTATACCCAGTAGTTCTAAGCCTGACTTTAGGGTCGCGGCGGTTAAAGCGACTAACATGAGTCGGCTGTCTCGCTGTTCGGCGGTAATGCCGTCTTTTAATATCGGGCACGCTTCGTAGAAAGACATAAAGTGACTTGCTAGCTCGAATAAATAGCTACACAACACATGCGGAGTGGCTTCTGCTGTGACTTGTTCCAGCGCTTCTACATATTGCAGCAATTTGATTGCCAGCGTCTTTTCTTGCGCTGAATCAATGTGAATAGTCGCATTCAAGCTATTGGCATCGACACCTGCATTCTTAAAGATATTGTTTGCACGGGAATAAGCATATTGTAAATAAGGTGCCGTATTACCTTCAAAACTGAGCATTGAATCCCAATTGAAGATGTAGTCGGTAGTACGATTTTTACTAAGATCCGCGTATTTAACAGCGCTGATACCTATTTTACGAGCAATCGCTTTACGCTCTTCTGGACTAAAATCAGAAATGCGCTCCGCCATAACTTTTTCAGCACGCTCCACCGCTTCGTCCAGCAAATCGGCGAGTTTGACTGTATCGCCACTGCGTGTTTTAAAGGGCTTACCGTCAGTTCCCAACATCATTCCAAACGGACAATGTTCGTAACTTTGTTCTGCACTAATAAAACCGGCTTTGCGAGCAACGATTTCGGTTTGCTTAAAATGCAGTGCCTGTCGAGCGTCAGTAAAAATTAAGGTTCTATCCGCTTTTAAGGTCTGGCAACGATATCGAATAGCCGCCTGGTCGGTAGTGGAATACAAGAAGCCACCGCCGGATTTTTGAACGATATAGACCGCGGGATTGCCTTCTTTGTCAGCCAATTCGTCGATGAACACCACTTGCGCACCTTGATCTTCAACCGCTAGTCCTTGATCTTTTAACGCTTGCAAGGTGGCATGTAAGTCGGCGTTATAGGCGCTTTCACCCATAATATCGTCACGAGACAAAGACACATTGAGTTTGTTATAAACATCTTCACTGTGCTTTATTGACACATCAATAAACTGTTCCCACAAGGTCAGACATTGGCTGTCACCGCCTTGCAGTTTAACCACATATTCTCTAGCGCGATCGGCAAATCCATCTTCATTATCAAATCTAACTTTGGCTTCACGGTAAAAGTCTTCTAAATCGGAAAGCGCAGTTTCGGCCACTTCATTGGCTGCTAGCTTGTCGTTTAAATGCGCTAACAACATGCCAAATTGCGTTCCCCAGTCGCCCATATGGTTTTGACGGATCACCTTGTGACCCATGAACTCCAAAGCTTTAACAACCGCATCGCCAATAATAGTGCTGCGCAAATGGCCCACATGCATTTCTTTGGCTAAATTAGGTGAAGAGTAATCAACCACAATGGTTTTAGCAGGCTGCTGCGCAATGCCTAAACGAGGATCATTTTTTGCTTCGACTAGTTGTTGCGCCATCCATTCCGGTTTCAAATGAATATTAATAAAACCCGGGCCAGCAATTTCCAGCTTTTGCGCTACATCATCTAGCGCCACTGCCTCGACTATTTTCTCAGCGATGTCTCTGGGCTTTTGCTTCATTAATTTCGCGAGTGCCATAGCACCATTGAACTGATATTCGCCAAATTCCGCGCGAGTACTACGCCCCAACGGCGTTGGGCTGTCTTTTGGCGCCCCAATCTTAGCTAACGCAGCTTTAAATCGTTCAAGAAGTAGAGTTTGTAAATTCATAATAAAGTCTTTAGGTAAAATTCTGCTGGATTTAATTGATAACAATTAATGCTCACGGGTCTTCAAAAATTTAATATCTGGATAACGTTCTTGAGACAAGTTTAAGTTAACCATAGTTGGCGCAATATAGGTTAGATTGTCGCCACCATCCAAGGCCAGGTTAACTTCGGCTTTGCGTTTAAACTCGTCAAGTTTCTTAGCATCATCGCAGTGGATCCAACGCGCGGTGGTCACATTTACATGCTCATACAAAGCATCAACATTGTATTCAGCTTTTAAGCGCGCCACGACTACATCAAATTGCAGTACCCCAACCGCCCCTACAACTAAGTCATTATTCGTCAATGGACGAAATAATTGCACTGCACCTTCTTCGGATAATTGCACCAGGCCTTTAAGCAATTGCTTTTGTTTAAGGGGATCACGCAGGCGAATACGTTTAAATAATTCTGGTGCAAAGTTAGGAATACCCGCAAAGCGAAACTTCTCGCCCCAGGTAAAGGTATCACCAATTTGGATTGAGCCATGATTATGCAAGCCAATGATATCGCCAGCGTAGGCTTCTTCAAGTAGTGCTCGATCCCCGGCTAGAAAGGTTAAGGCATCAGAAATACGCACGTCTTTACCAATTCGGGTTTGATGCATTTTCATGCCTTTTTGATATTTACCTGACACAATTCGGCAAAACGCAATGCGGTCGCGGTGTTTAGGATCCATATTGGCTTGGATCTTAAAGACAAAACCACTGAATCGCTCATCATCAGCAGATACCGCTTGCAAGTCAGTTTGACGGCCCTGAGGTTTAGGTGCCCACTCCACCAAACCATCGAGCATGTGATCTACACCGAAATTACCTAGCGCAGTCCCAAAATACACCGGCGTTAACTCGCCATTTAAGAATTCTTCTAGATCAAATTCATGTGATGCGCCTTTAACCAGCTCAAGCATTTCACGCAACTCTTCAGCATAGCTACCAATAGCGGCGTCTAGATCTGGATTATTCAGCCCTTTGATGATGCGCTCTTCTTGGATGGTGTGCCCCATGCCGGTTTTATACAGCATGGTTTCATCACGCAACAAATGATACACACCTTTGAACTCTTTACCCATGCCGATTGGCCAAGTAATAGGTGCGCATTTTATATTCAGTATGTCTTCCACTTCATCAAGCAAATCAATTGGATCACGAGTGTCACGATCCAGTTTGTTCATGAAGGTGATAATGGGCGTATCACGAAGACGTGTCACTTCCATTAGTTTAATCGTTCGTGCCTCAACACCTTTAGCAGCGTCAATCACCATCAAGCAAGAATCCACGGCTGTTAAGGTACGATAAGTATCTTCTGAGAAGTCTTCGTGTCCTGGGGTGTCGAGCAAGTTGACTAAATGCTGTTTGTATGGAAACTGCATCACAGAGGTCGTCACTGAAATGCCCCGTTCTTTTTCCATTTCCATCCAATCTGACTTGGCGTGCTGCCCCGACTTTTTGCCTTTGACTGTACCGGCTTTTTGCAGTGCATTACCAAACAAAAGTACTTTTTCAGTGATCGTGGTTTTACCCGCATCAGGGTGCGAAATAATTGCGAAGGTGCGGCGTTTATTCACTTCTTGCTGGTATGACATGGGCTCTCTATCTAGTTGTTTCAAATGTGCTGAAATTCGGCCGCGCATTGTATCTAACATGAGCCCAAAAGTCCCGTAGCTTATTGCTTGAAATAATGCGGGATATGCTGATGAGATTATAAAATAATTAAAATATGTGAAATTTTGCATTTACTGTTAGATTAAATTGACATATATTCGGTACTGGTAAGTTTTTTACCGTTGTTTTTCCCGCAACGCACTGGATATAAGTCAATGTCACGAAGAAAGAGATTTAGTGGTGCACAGCTTCGCTCTTTACGAAAAGAAGCTGGATACACTCAGGAAGAGCTTGGTCTGCGAGTTGGGATCAGCAGGGAAACGGTATCGGCTATCGAGAATGACAAACCTGAAACCATGAACAGTATTGGTGTAGAAGTGATCAGCAAGTGGTGGTCGGTGTGCCGTCAAAAAGCATCTGAACAGACGCGCGAGTCGTTTTTCTCAACTGTGATGGATTATTTCGGTTTTTCACATAGCTAATGCTTCTCTCTCACTACCTGCCTAAGATATTAATGGCCCTCTTTGGAGGGCTTTTTATCTTTGCGGGCATCTATACTTTTGGCAACCCCCTGCTGTTCGATCGCCTATTCATCTGTATTTTAATTTTCACTGCCGTCATTTGTCGTCACAATATTAACGTGCTTGGGTTAATAGTGATTTTGGTAATTCAACGACTGGTAGAAGAGAGCGCTTGGGTTATTAGTGAATTAGAATACAAAGACCTAATTAAAGCCTGCTTTTATTTGTTATCAATTGCCGTTTATTGGGTGATAAAATATGACAAAGTATCTCGAATCTTACTGGTTGCGTTGGTTTTTTCACTCATCGCTGAGTTTTACTGGATTTACAGTAATCAAGCCACACCTGAAATTTATTGGTACGTAACACTTCTTTCCTCTTATTCATTTGCCCGCCACCTTGTCTTTATGCGTGTAGTCTACATGGAAGAACTTTTTCCAAATCGCATTATTGAGTCCGTTAATCTCGATTGGCAAATCTATAAATTATTCGCGGTATTCTCAGTACTGCAATTGTTGATGATTTTTGAATACCTCGTTAGGAATCTAATCCAACCAAACATACTATTAGTCTGGAAAACATACCCTTATTTTAGCCAGGTATGCTACACCTACCTTATCTGGGTGATCTTCTTCGAAAGCTATAAGTTATTATTACCGAAACTTCTCCGAGCTTAAAATTTCAAATTTGTTCAAAAAAAACGCATACTAGCACCACGATGTGGATTGAAATCCACATTTATACTTAATCAACCAAGTCAACAAGGAATTATTATGAAACCTAATCATATCGCCAAAGCAGCCATTGTCTCTTTATTCATCGCAAGCACGCTTTTTGGTACTTCTGCTCTTGCCGGAAGCAAACAGAAACCTCCAGCAGCTGAAACCACAACCGAAGTGGTTTGGTATCAATCCGTTCTAGATTTTTTCAACTTCTAATCTGAAGAAATGACGCATTTGGGTGCGGCTATAAGCCGCGCCCTGCCTGAGTTCGTCTTTTAAATTCTTTTTTTAATTTTATGGAAAACTATTTAACCTTATAAAACAAGTGGTTAAAGAAAATGCCCGTTTTTTTATCCAGTGTGGAACTGAATCCACAAAAGCTTGCTTACACTATGGAGGAAAATTAAGCAGGATGGAGCGATTAAGACGCCACTTAAATCCTAAACCTGCGCAGTAATAATAAAAAATGGAGTAGGAACCTTATGTACATCACCGGCAGTGATCTCAGAAAAATGCGCCTTGAAGCTGGACTAACCACAGTTCAAATGGCCAAACTAGCAAATGTAAAAACCCGCAAAACATACGAAAACTGGGAGAAGAATATCGGCAGTCCCAGCATGAATCAATTTATTGCAATGTGTACGGGTTGTCAGTTCAACTCATCCACTATCGTACAGATGGCGATGGAAAGATCTGACGCAACGCAGCAAATCAACTTAGATAGCGCCGCTTTCCGCTAAACGCTATTTCAACTTTGCTCGCATTATCAGGCCGTTTTCTCGGCCTGATTGCGTTGGGTAATAGGCTTTTCGTGTTTCGATTAAGGTAAATCCACTTTGTTGGTATAGCTCAATGGCAACCTGATTAGATTCTCGCACCTCTAACCAAACCTCCTCACACTGATTCGTTTTTGCCTGCGCTATAAATTCGCCTAGCAACAACTTCCCTAATCCTTTGTTTCGGTGTGTATGATTAAGTCCAATGTCCATTAGGGTACCTTCGCCAACGATGGCCATCCCCACGTAATAGCCCACCACTTGGTTTTCAAATTCCAGATGGGCAGCAAAATAAGGGCTTGTAAGGCAGTCTTTAAAAACGGATTCGGACCAGGGGAACAGGTGACAGCTTTGGTGAATAGCCAATGCCTGCTGATAATTTTCGACGGTTAATGGATGGAAACTAACCGACATACTAATGTGCGTTAGGATATTGCTGCAGGAGTGACCAAAGACGCCTCTTCGCACTGATCGAACTTAACTCAGCAATAGTTGGCGTAGTCAGCACCTTATTCTTATATTCAAAGTGTTGGCCAATGCACCATGCCAAGGCGTAATTACTGTAATGTTCGATTGATTTATCCGCAAACACTATTGTTTTGTCATTTATTTCAAGCCAATTGAGTACGTCTGTTATGAGTTGATTAGAACTGTTTTGAGTGTTTAAACAAAGCAACACGCTTTGCTTAACGTCGGTAGTTTTATCAACAGTAAGTTGTTGTTTTAGCTTGGCAAGGCCAGCTTGCTTTTGTTCAACAGAAGGCGTTTTAGTCGCCGATAACTGCGGTGCTTTTGTCGCGGTTAGCTGCGGCGTTTCAGGTGCGTCAGCAGACTCTCTGGTTTTCCAATAGACAATGCCCATGTGCGTAAGCATGGCATTTTGATAGGCGGAAAGTTGATTTTGCGTGTGCTTGCTGGTCATGATGAAAGATTACCAGAAAAATTGGCAGGGGTGGAGGGATTCGAACCCCCAACCATCGGTTTTGGAGACCGCTGTTCTACCAATTGGAACTACACCCCTGCTGATGAAGCTGCATTATACTGATGGATAACAAAAGGTAAAGCGCTTTGCATGGCGTTAACTGACAAAAAGTCACACTTTGCTGCAAAATCAACCGATATCCTTTTTCACTGTTTTGGCAACCAAATACCAAAGGTCGTTTGTTAAAGCAACAATCGGAAATTGCAACTGACACTGCTCAAATACGTACTCAGTGGATAAGCCGCAAAGTTGAGCATAATGGGTTTGTAACGCGATGGTATCGTGTTCATCGAGTTTATTGATCAATGCGCAAGAGGCCAAATCAAAAAAACGATTCCCAAGTGCAGCGTATTCCCAGTCGAATATGACCGCCGGCTCAGTCAGCGCAATGTGCTCCATGGCTAAATCGTTATGGCATAATACTTGGTCGACTTTATGGGTATCTATCCACGCAGGCTTACATTTGTCGATACGATCTAACCAATAGACATCATCCGGATCATCGGCATTTTCAAGGTAAAGCATCCAGTTTTTCGGTAAGTCTATCGACAAAGCGAAGGTTGGTAGTTGGTGTATCTCCCATAACACGCGAGCAAGAAAAGTGATTTTATCAGGGTGGCGTAGCGACGAATTGAGTAAAGAAGTGTGTTCAACCCACTCTTCCACTTGGAAGTCATGAGAGCGCGATAAATAAATCGGTTTTGCTGCTTTTTGATGGTCGGCCAGTTGTGCTTGCTGAATAAACAGTGCCTGCCGGTCTGAAGGCGCGATATGATTTAACTCAAAGGTTTTGAGAAAATACTGTGTGTCATTGGCAAGCAAGCGAAAGCTGCGATTGATCGCCCCCCCTTTCACCGCCTCGATAGCAACATGTTCGCCAAAAAGACCACTTTCGATCAATTCATCAATAATGTTTGTTTGTTTCACTCGACCCCCTTTCCTTTCGGTAATAGTCGAAAAAACGCTCTATGCAGCTTACTCCTGTCTGCGCATACTCTCAAGCGCTAGCCTAGCCAATGCTAATCCATCAGCGAGTTTGGCGTAGAATTACCTTGTTGTTGATAATCTCGCTGCCAATTGCGATAGCCATAAACCGACATGAAAAAGTAACCAATGAACATCAAGCCAGTTAACATTAAGCCATTGATGAAATACAAATAGGCTGCGGCGAAATTGATGACTATCCAAAACAACCAATTTTCTAGAATTTTATTAGCCATTAAATAAGTCGCATAAACACTGAACACTGTCACCAACGCATCTAAATAAAGATCTGTTTTTATCCAAGAAAACGTCACCAAGTGATTCAATGTTAATCCGGCCACCACTAGCACGGCAATAGCTGTGATATGGTAAAACAAGGGATACACTCTAACTGGTAACTCTTCGCCTTGGCTATTTTTACGCCACCTTACCCATCCATAAATAGCCATCAGTAAATAATATACGTTTAGAAAACTATTGAAAGGCAGGCTTCCTTGCCAAAATACATGAACGTAGAGGCTGGTGCTGACTAATGCACAAAACCAGCACCAAATATTTTGCCTTGCTGCCAAATAGGGGTACATCAGAGAAAACAAAACAGCAGCAGCTTCGGTCAAGCTTTGCTGTTTTGCTTGCTCAATTACGATGGCTAAAAAAGCTTCCATCAATGCACGTCTCGCATATCATTGCCATTTAGGAACTTACAGACAAAGACAGCTTGCCCCACTTGATCATAAGTGATTTGCATTTCGCTATTGAGAATGGCCATGAGTTCATCCATTTCACCAGCAACTATTGTGCTTGTGGCACTTGTCGAAGTGGTTAATTGACTGTAACCATTTAACCTCTCAATGAAATCCTTGATAAGCGGAATATATTCCTGATCTAAGGGGTAAAGCGATATGTCTACTACGAGCCGCATGTTGGTTTCCTTTTTTAATATACTAAACTAGCTGTAAGTCCGAATTGACGACCATCACCTAACTGAAAATAGGGTTCAGGGAAGGCATATTCATCTCTTGGGTCGTTACTAAAACCACCAAATCCACGTACATAAACTTCTCTATCGAACAGGTTTTTGCTCCACAAAGAAAACGTCCATTGTTGCCATTCAAAACGCATCTGCGCATTTACGACGACCGATAAAGGCGACTCAACGTTGTGACCGTCAGAAAAGCGATAGTTATCTTTGGCATCCGCCTCAACGCGTAAGCTAAGATTATCCTTTAAATATCCCAATATGGATAAATTAAAAGTGTGTTTAGGTGCTTGCGCTTGTTGCTGCTTTTCTATCACTGTTCCATCGGCCAATTGATAGCGACCAAAAGTCGCATCAAGATAACCATAATTAACCGCTAAGAATAATGAATCCGAGGCTTGCCAATCGGCTTCAAATTCCAAGCCTTTATTGGTCCCTACATCAGCATTTGCGATGATATCGATGAAATCAGGGGTGCCGTCTTGTCTGATTTGCACATCAAAATCACTGATCTGGGTATTTTCTCTGTCCATGTAAAACAACGCAAAACGTAAGGAAAGATCATTGTTAAGTCCTTGTCCTTTTATACCCACTTCATAATTCCAATTATATTCAGGTTCAAACAATCGACGTTGAGCCGTCACCCGTTCATCTGGGTTAAATCCACCGGCCTTGTACCCTCTGGAGATACTGGTGTAGATAGATGCGCTTTGAATGGCGTATTTTAGAACCGCTTTTCCGCCGACAAGGGTGTCATTGACCTGTTCTGCAAATCCATTACTGTCAGCATAGTCAATATCATATTGATCGAGACGCAAGCCCAAACTGACACTTAACGAGTCGCTCAATTGCGATTCTGTCTGTGCATACAGAGCGTTATTGGTTGGCTGATACTGGCTGTTGAAATCCGCACTGGCGAAGGTATATTCCCGATTCAATGATTCATCAATGTTGCGAACAAAGGCACCAATTAGCCACTGGGTTGTATTGTTAAATAACAATGACTGTGAATTAGATAACAGACGAAGATCTAGACTGGTCATGTCTCTGTCGCGAAAATAATAATCGGTAGATTTGTATTCAAAGGGATGAAATCCAACGTGGGTCCAATCTTCATCATACCCATATATCAAATCCGAGGTGGTGTGATTTAAAGATGCTGTCAGTGTACCTTGAGATAATAAAAACTGACCTTTTAAGCCAAGCGCATGAGTTTCTTGGGTGTCTTTGCCTGGTTCGTCAGAACGAGTCACACCATCGTTATCTAACGAAAATGCATCGTAGCCGTTATCTATATCGAAATATTGATAGTTGAGATCCCAGCTAATGTTATCGGAAAAGACATATTTAAGTTTAAGTCGGGCGGTCAACTCATCTAGGTTATTGGTATCGTCGCGATCTAGGAATTGATTATAAACAAAGCCGTCACTTTTGAATTGATTCACTGCAACCCGGTAAAACAGTTTGTCGGTCAATGCATCCCCATGAGCGACACCGAGGTTCCAAGTATTTTGCTGAGCTAAAGTGGCGGTAAATTTGCTGGATTGATCCGCATCTGCATCTTGGGTTTTTATTTTCACCGTGCCGCCCATGCCTGCGGCTCCAAACTCGGTGGCTTGCGGTCCTCGTAATATCTCAACCTGCTCCACATCAAACAGGCTGGCAACACCGGCAATGCCGGAAAAATCGAAATCATCAACCAATAGGCCGATAGAGGGATTTATGGGTTCGGCGAATTGACTGCGCTCACCAATGCCGCGGATCTGAATGAAACGCCCTCTTGAGGCACCACTGGCGAAATTGACATTTGCACCCAGTCCCAATATTTCTTGTAAATTAAATGCATGACGTTGTTCAATCACATCATCAGAGATAACACTGACACTAGCGGTGACATTTTGAATATCGTTAGCACGAAAATCGGAAGTTACGGTTATCTTTTCTATCTCATTGATATCATTAGCCAAAGCGGGCTGTACGGATATCAGACTAGCAAATAAACAGGAATATTTAAATTTCATAAGGATCTCTTCTAATCAATGAAAAGATCCGGTGTTACGGCAGGTAAATGGAAAGCATATTAGACATTCACACCATCCCTACGCCGGTATTATCCGGATCAGGTATCAGGGTTTCCATTATATGGATCTCAGCAATAGCACCCCTTGGGTATCAGACTAACTACGTCTGACGGGCGGATCATAACAGCGCCTTTGTTCAAAGGCGATATTTTTTAAGATGAACTTTGAATAAGATGTGTCGAGCAGATAAATAATGCTTCACTACTTCAAAGTATGAGTAAGAATAAGTAAAAGCGAATCTTCTAAAACACAGATCAATGATGCAATTTTTACGATTAGCAAGGCGAGTTTTCGTCTGTAATAGATGGCCTATTGCTAGAAAGCTCTGCGCAGATAAGCGTAAAAAGTGCCCTTATTGACGGGCACTTATTAACCTACGGTTAAAGTTTTTTAAGAAAGAAATGATTATCCTTACTAGTTTCTCATTGCAGCTTGAATTAATACTTAAGAGGTCCAATATTTAGCTACAAGACACATTAATTAAGGCTCGTAAATGCAAAATTTTGTTTATCACAATCCGACCAAAGTTGCGTTTGGCAAAGGTAGTATCAGCAAACTATCAAACTTATTACCCAAGGCTAAAATACTCCTGCTCTACGGCGGCGGGAGTATTAAGAAAAACGGCATTTATCAACAAGTCTGTGAACAACTAGAAGGGCATCAATGGTGCGAGTTTTCCGGTGTTGAAGCCAATCCAGAATATACCACTCTCATGCAAGCCGTTAGTTTATGTAAACAAGAAAATATAGAATTTATTCTCGCTGTCGGAGGCGGTTCTGTGATCGACGGAGCCAAGTTTGTCGCAGCCGCTGTCAATTATGCTGGCGAGCCTTGGGATATATTAGCAAAAGGCGAACCGGTAATGAGTGCTATTCCGCTCGGCTGCGTATTAACCTTACCTGCCACTGGTACTGAGACTAATACCGCTAGTGTAGTAACCCGCAGCGAACTGGGACAAAAACTGTCGTTCCTTTGTGATCATGTTCGCCCGCAATTTGCGGTATTAGATCCAGAGGCAACCTATTCGTTACCACAGCGTCAACTTGCCAATGGTGTAGTCGATGCCTTTGTTCACGTAATGGAACAGTATCTAACGTATCCTGTGGGTGCCACAGTCCAAGATAGGTTTGCCGAAGCCATATTAACGAATCTGCTCGAAGTGGGCCCTAAAGTATTGGCATCACAAGACTATGAAACAAGAGCCAATTTGATGTGGAACGCCACTCAAGCACTCAGTGGATTAATTGGTGCCGGTGTTCCGCAAGATTGGTCGACTCACATGATTGGGCATGAGTTGACCGCGCTGCATAACCTCGACCACGCGGTTACTTTGGCCATCATCTTACCGTCAGTAATGCAATATCAACGACAGCACAAACGGGAAAAATTATTACAATATGCACAACGGGTTTGGGGATTAAGCTTATATGATGAAGAGGGGGCAATCGATCTAGCGATCGAAAAAACGGCACAGTTCTTCCGTGATATGGGAATAAAAACCAGCTTATCAGACTATGGTATTGAACCCAGTGTTGCTGATGAAGTTGCGGCTCGTTTACAGAAAAATGGCTTTACTCAGCTTGGCGAAAAACAAAATATTAGCCCTGAGGATGCAAGAAAAATTGTAGCTGCTAGCGTATAACACTTCAGTGACAGCATAAAATACTGATCATTATTGGGGCTTTATCGGATCACCATTTCCGTATACAGCCCCTTTACTTTTTTCGGATAGAGTTAAATCAATCCAACATATTTAAGGTACTAATTTCAGTGCGCGTTTGATTCTCTAGCTCTGCCATGGTTTTACCGTGTGGAACAGGCTCTCGCGTGTCTGGGTCGACTTTAACAAAAACGATGTCATCGGCAATACAAATGGTTTTTTTAGTGGCTTTGCTTCGCACCATACAGGTGACCGTGATCGAAGTACGCCCTACTTTTTTAGTTGCCAGTCCAAATTCGACAACATCACCTTTAAGTGCAGGTGACTCGAAACTAATCTCGCCAATATGCTTGGTAACTAACACGTTAGTTTCTAATTGACAGATAGCATAGATTGCAGCTTCTTCGTCAATCCACTCAAGTGCCCTGCCACCAAACAACGAATCGGCATAGTTTAAGTCACTGGGCATCACTAATCTTCTGGATAAAAAGCGCATTCGTATTCCTTCAATTAAATCAATATACTGTGGGCACCTGTACTTAGTTGCTATGGTCATAAGTTACCGACCTAAAAAGTACTAAAGCGAAATCAAACAATCTCTTGGCTTCAAAGTATATCAATAAAATCGGATTATATGCAGTTATCATCAGATGTGTTGCAATGGCTAGAGCATCGCAAACAACAACTCATTCATCGTCAACTCCTGGTGATCTCAGGTGAACAGTGCTGGGCGCGCCGCACCATAGAGGCACTCATAAACGTGGAACAGCCTGATTCCATTTTTACCCTCAATGGCGAACATTCAGATGCTACTAATAAATCGTATAAACACGCGCTGGGCAAAGAATACCAATATGTAATTTATGATGCGTTCTATGGTGTTCGAGCCAGTGCTTTATTTGCCTTGAGTGGTTGTGTTAGTCAATCAGGCTTGATGATTCTGCTTTGCCCTGATCTAAATGCGTGGCCGACAACTCCCGACCCGGAGCGACAATTACGCTCTTCTTATCAAACAAAAGATACCGATAACCTAAGCTATTTTATTAAATGGCTAAGCCAACACGTACTCGACGATCCCTATGTGTGTATTTTGAAAGAAAACTCGTTTCGACATACAACAGCCCCCGTTGAGACTCTCCCACAACCGTGCAGTGAGTCTTTTTGTCGTACACAAGACCAGCAAGCTGTTGTGGATAGGATCCTAACAGAATATCCGCAATCCACTATGCAAATGGTGATTACCGCCAATCGAGGCCGAGGAAAGTCGTCGGCACTGGGCATTGCCTCCGGACACCTATTGTGCAAAACCGAAGACCAGATTGTGGTGACCGCGGCGCATCAATCGATGACCACCAATGTGTTTAATCAAGCACATCGTGTGATAGATAGCATAGAGGTGGACATTCAACGAGCCCAAAATGCCAAAGATCGTATAAGTTTTATGGCGTTTGATGCCTTACTATCGAGCGATAACAAGATTGATTTAATCCTAGTCGATGAAGCTGCCATCATTCCCAATCAAATCTTAGAGCAACTGCTCCATCGCTGCCCACGGGTAATTTTCAGCACCACGGTACAAGGTTATGAAGGCAGTGGCAGAGGCTTTGAACTGCGCTTCAAGCCCTTTTTAAAAACCAACTATCCAGAGCATTTATCGCTCACTCTAACGCAGCCTATTAGATGGTATCCTAACGATGTTCTAGAAGCTTTTTGGTATAAAGCCATGGCAATGGAAACCTATCAAGAAGCAACTAAGACAGAGCCTGGTTCCCCTTACGCAGATACATCTCAACTGAGCTCAAGACAATCCGAAACGACATACTTAGACGTTTCTAAACTGACACATCGCAAGTTAACAGCTTCGCAACTGATAGCTAACGCAAGACTACTAAACGATGTATTTAGTTTACTTGTAGACGCTCACTACCAAACCACACCCGATGACCTAGTCAGAATGTTAGATGCCAGTGATCAACATGTATTCGCTAGCTTCACTGCCGACCAAGAGCTAGTAGCTGTTGCGCTGGTTAATCAAGAAGGAGGTCAAACCATAAGCGATCTAGCCGTAGATGTAGCTAGCGGCAGAAGACGCGTACGAGGACATCTCACTGCGCAGAAACTAGCATATGTCTTTGCTAATGACGCATTGATGACACTGAATTACATTCGGATTATAAGAATAGCGGTGAAAAGTCAGTATTGGCAACAAGGCCTAGGAACCTCACTAGTTGACCATATCAAAGAATTTGGAGTAGCTCTTAAATGTGACTTTCTAAGTAGCTCTTTTGGCTTGACCGCCGAGCTTTTAACTTTTTGGCAAAAAAATAGATTTAGCGTGGTGCACATTGGCATGAAACGCGATCCCGCCAGCGGTGAGTTTAGTGGGTTATTATTAAAATCTCTCAATCCTCTACAAGATGTTTTGCTGATAAGTTTAGAACGCTTTGGTTTACAGGAACTCAAATTTCAAAAGGACCACCGTTTGGCAACCTTGCCTGCTGATATTTTTGATAAGTTGCTGTCGGTAAAAATCAACTCCATACCCGTCAAAAGCGTTTGCGCTAACCACTATTGCTATTTACAACAGTTTATCGCTGGAAGTCGGCCGTTGCATTCAATTGAAAGGCAACTATTTGAATGGCTGTCCACGTTAAATCAAGAGTGGGTGTCCTCGTTAAACGAAGAGTGGGTGTCCTCGTTAAATGAAGAGTGGCTGTCCACGTTAAATCAAGAGTGGGTGTCCTCATTAAACCAGGTGTCCTCGTTAAACCAAGAGTGGGTGTCCACGTTAAATGAGCATAGAGACGTTAGTTTGTTGAGCGAATTTCGGTTTTTAGTTGACCTCGTGGTGAGGCGACATTCGATAAAACAGATTAGTGCTGATTATGGCTTAACGGGTAAAAAGCAAGTGGAACGTTATGCTCGTGAATGTGTGAATGCGTTACTTAATAAACAAGTAAAGACAGAATAAATAGGGAATTTGTGAGCGGTGTTTGGCGATATTAGCCTTCAAGGAAGTTAAAGACGCAATCTACGTCTAGTAAAAGGATTAGTGCTAGTTATTATCATTATTTACCAACGCACTAAAAATAAAAAAGGCCTCGATAAAGAGGCCTTTTGAAATAAACTAACGAAGCGTTATAATTTTATACCTCGATTCTTAGCTTTCTCTTTAATGTAAGGTTCCCACGCTCTAGCGGTTCTTTCTACATTCTTATCCTTCTTCGCTTCGCGAACATGGACCATAGCCTGTTTGAAATTACCGGTGTAGATATGCGCTTCCATCATAGCGATGTGGATACGTCCTTCTTGCTCAGCACCACCGTCTAAGGCTCTCTGCAGGGCTTTTAAAGCACCTTTGTAATCCTCAGCAGCATGCAGCAAAATACCTTGCTTACGGAAGTAATCAGGGTCCGCTTTCAATTGGGCAGCTTGCTCGTAATAACTAGCCGCTTTCTTATACTCACGAGCCTGATGCCAAGAGTTAGCAAGACTTGCTAAGCTTTTGTCATCTTTCTCTACTAACCCAGACTTGATGTACTTTTCCATCACAACCGCAGCTTTATACGGAATATCATTAGTCGCATAAAGTTGAGATAACGCTTTTATTTCCGACTTCTTACTCAAGAATCCGTTGTTATAAGCGATTTCAAAGGTAGCTAAGGCTTTCTTGTAGTCTTCCACTAGCATGTAGAAGAAACCAAGTTGTGACCACCAAGCTTTATTGTCAGGAAATATCCGAACAAGCTCTTCTGCCACTTCAACCGTTTGTGGGTACATTTTGCGCTCATAGAACGACTGAAGCTTAAGCACATACGGGTTTTTATTTGGCTTTTCATAAAGAGCGATGGCTTTGTCAGATGGCTCAACCATTTTGTCTAGCTCTTTAAGCTCATAATATGCCTGAGCCATACGAGTATAAATATCGGGATCTTGTTTACAGGTAAACTCCATCCATTTCTTATAATACTCTACGGCTTGCTCATACTTCTTCTCTTGCATGCTCAAGTCAGCAACTAAGCGAACAGTTTCAGCGTGCTCTCTATCATTTAGGGCCTGTGGTGTCACAGCTCCTTTTAGATAGCGCAGCGCTTCTTCGCCTTTGCCGTCTTGACCTGCAAGCACTTTACCCAAAAAGTTATCGGTAAACGCTTTGTCGTATGAGCCGCTTGGGTCGATATCTTTAAGCAACACGATTGCTTCTGCGATCATGTCTTCGTTATAGGCTTCAAGCGCCTTTTGAATTTTCTTACCGGTACGTTCGCCAGGTATCTTTGTCGTTGGACGCTTATAATCTGGACATTCTACCGGTGAGGCCTGAGCTGCTGCATAGTTTGATAGCATAACAGCAGCACCAAGAGTCGCTATCGCGGTAGCTTTGTATACAAACTTTTTCATTAGCCTTGATCCAATTTAAAGTCCAATTGCACTTTCATATTGAACTGTTTTTCGGGTTTGCCATCAACTATCTTGGGCTTGTATTTCCACTTACGTAACGCACGTTTTGCTTCACGGTCGAAAATACGCTTAGGATCTGCGTCAATGACATCAACATCATCTACGCCACCCACTTCATTGATTGTAAAGGATAGGATTACATATCCCTCTTTACCATCACGAGCAGCTTGAACAGGATACTTTGGTTCAATTCGCACTATAGGAGTGGCTTCACCATCGCGCTGCATATTACCCACACCACCGATATCAATCGAAGCACCACCAACATCCACTGAAGGCATGTTGAAGCTTACGCCATCGGCATTTGCATCTTCAGCATCAGGTTCAACCGGCTGGATTTTAGGCGGCTGTTGAGGCGGAGGCGGAGGCGGAGGCGGAACCCGTTGACGAGTCTGTGTAGTCTCATCAGGGTCATTCATTACAATATCAATTATCGGCGAGTCTGGGACTTCACTGGCAGGCTTAGACGAGTTAGCAACCAATTTGGCCATAATTACGAATAATGCAAACGCAACTAAAGCACCGAGTAGAATAGACATAATTACTCGCATGGTTAAGACGCTCCTTTTGCTGCGACTGAAATCTGATCTATACCAGCGGCTTTAATCTGATCCATCACTTTGACAACGATACCATGTTCAGCTTTTTCATCAGCCTGAATAATAACGATATCAGAAGGTTGCTCAGCTAAAAGCTTTTCAAGGGTCGCTTGAATGGCTTCAACCTTAATTTCGCGTTTATCCATCCAAATCACACCATCTTCAGTTACAGCAATAAAGATGTTGGCATTCTTTGGTAAAAACGCTTGGCTAGCGCCGGGTTTATTTACTTGTATCCCTGCTTCTTTAACGAACACAGTGGTTACAATGAAGAAGATAAGCATGATAAAAACGATGTCAAGCATCGGGGTCATATCAATCGCTGCATCTTCCTCTGGTTCACGTTCTTTTCGAGCCATAAACTTCTCTCTTAGTGGTGAGGAAGGCTGTCAATCAGCTTCTCTTTGGCGATTTTCACTTTAGATTCCAAGCGTGAACTAAAGAACACACCAGATAAAGCTGCAACCATCCCAGCCATTGTTGGGATTGTCGCCATCGAGATACCCGCGGCCATTAGACGCGCGTTACCAGTACCTTGAGTCGCCATTGTTTCAAACACGTTAATCATGCCCCACACTGTTCCGAGTAGACCGATAAGCGGACACATTGCAACCAAAGTTTTGATTAGCAACATGTTACTACCCAGTTTGTCTGAAGCCTGTGAAATCCAAGCATCACGGATTCTATGCGCATACCATGAGGTTGTATCACTTCGAGCATCCCAATCAGAGATGATATCTTTCTTCATCTTTGGATACACAGAAGTCAAAAACCAAAAACGCTCAATCATTAACACCCACATTAGAAAGAGCGCTGCAGCGACGAGGTACAAGACCACGCCGCCAGTAGCGATAAACTCCCTGACAGATTCCCATAATCCAATCAGGTCAAACATCTTAAGCTTTCTCCGACTCTGCGTGAGCCGCCACTATTCCGGCAGTTTGCTCATCAAGAATATGAACGATCGATTTAGCACGTCCAGCTACGATGCTGTGCATCAATATAAGCGGTAGTGCCGCGATAATACCTTGAGCAGTAGTTACCAATGCCATTGAGATACTTCCGGCCATCAATCTTGGGTCGCCAGTACCAAACAAAGTGATTTGTTGGAACGTAGCAATCATACCCAATACCGTACCTAGTAGACCTAGTAGCGGAGCGATAGCTGCGAAAATCTTAATGATGTTGATACCGCTTTCAACTGAAGGCAGCTCTTTAAGAATGGCTTCATCTAGTTTCAACTCAAGGTTTTCAGCATCTGAAGACTTGTTATCGTTATAAACAGCTAGTACACGACCAAGCGGGTTGGACATTGAAGGAGAACCAGGGTTCTGCAATTGTGAACGCATTTTGCTGCTAATGATTGTCAATGTGATGATTTTATACAAACCAATCAACAAACCAATAAATAGCATTGCAGTGATCGTATAACCTACTGGGCCACCTGCATGATAACGCTCAGACCAAGTAGCTTTTTGCTTCAATAGACCTAGGATAGCGCCGCTTGAAGGGTCAACAAAAGTAGGCACGATACCTGAATTAGCTTCAAAAAGTGCACGAGCAGTTTCAGCTTGGAACTCATCTGGTTGGCGACCTAGCGGCTGAACTTTGCCTTCAGAATCGTCATATACCAAATAACCCACTTCACCGACTAGGTTGAATGTACCAACACGCACGATTTCTTGCTCTGAAGAACCACCTTCAAGGTTGATAACTTCAGTGTTAAAACGAGAAATTTTACCCGATTCAGTCATTTCAGTTTGAAGCGCAATCCACATATCTTCCAATTCACGAATATTTGGAAGACCTTCAGACTCTTCAGACATTCTTCTTAGGAATTCTGCGCGTCCAGGAAATTCTGCACTTACGATAGAGGTAGCGATACGTCCATAAGACTCTGATGCGGCTTGACGAACAACACCGAACATCTCGCCTAAGTCACCGGTAGCCATCTCTAACTCATTAGATTTAACATTAAGCATGTCGTCGTTGTCAGCAAATTGCTTCGCTAAGCGCTCACCACGAGCTTCTTCTGCTTTAAGATCTGCCTGGGCCTTTCTTAATAAAGCTTGCTTATCAGCACGTGCTGATTGGAATTCAGCTTCGCGTTGAGAATTTAGACGTGCTTCAGAAACACGGTTGTTTTTCACTTCTTCAAGAAGTTGGTCAAGTGTCGTCTGCGCTTGTGCGCCAGAACTTAGTAACGCAACTGCTGCTGCAGCGAAAACGGTTTTAAATGTCATTTTCATTTCTATTACTCCGCAGCTGGAATGGGTAGTTTAACAAGATTCACTGGCAACTGTTTTCTTGCCATACGCACTGCTGCGATGCTCGATTCTAGATATTCGCTTCCCAAAGCAACCCAAGAACGTTCGGTGTTATCCCAACGCCATGCGTTTTTCTGGTCAAGAGAAATTGCGATCAGTGCAGTACGACCTAGGTTAAACAAGTCAACCGTGATATCAGTTCCGTTTACATTGATGCTTTCTTGATAAGCTGAGATTTTAGAACCGTAGTCTAGCTCGATTTGGTAAGCTTCGATTACTTGACGGAAACGCTCTGATACAGTTACGTTTGAATTACCCATCACATCACGAAGACGTTCGATTCGTGCTTTACGCTCTACCAGTTTAATTGGTACGTCAGCATTAATGAACTTCTCTAGGCTGTCAATCATACGGAACAATAAAGGCACGATACCGCGCTTAGTCTCGTCAATCTGATCGATTTGACGTTGCAAAGAGTCAATACCACGTTGTTGGTCAGCCACAAGAGTAGCGACATAATCATTATAAACCTTGAGATTCTCGGTCTCATCTACCACGTTGCGGTATTCCGCAAGTAATTCTTGAGACTGTTCATACAAAAGGTTGATTTTCTCTTGTGATTTAGCTGCAGCAACGTGGATCTTCGCTTCTTCTTTGTGAAGATCATTCAGTGTGTCTGCAGAGACAGCGCTGCTACCTAGTGCAAACGCACCGATCACGGTAGAGGCAATAAGGGTTCTCTTGCTCATTTTGGACATAGTTCCCAACCAATTTTCTTGTTTTGAATCCTAGCCTAGGTGAAAAGTTCCCTGGCGAGGGGCTATAAACTTTAATAAGGATTTTAGCTCTAAACCGATGAAGGTAAAAGCTATTACGTTCGAATGGTCACACGGATACAAGCAAATTGTCAAGGTGCGCTTCCGAGCGTAATTAACAAATACTTAAACTAGTGTAGACCTTTATTGCACATGTTGATTACATTTTATTCAGCAGAATAACCGAAAGTTTGCGGTTTTGGTCGCAAACTTATCCTAACAGGGTGTTTATCTAGCACAAGGGCTTAAAAATCAAGCGTTAACAACGGTAAAATAAACACTCGTCGTACCAGATAAAAATAACAAAAAAAGTCTTATTTTATTTTCAATTTTGGCGGTCGGCGCATTTTCACGTCAAACGCGACTGTAGTCCGAGCCTGTTCCGATTCAAAAGGCTTGGTGGAATGCCACATATATGAACGAAATAACACCAAGCGACCCACCTTTGGTTGAATTGACTTCTGGCTGGTTAATTTAGGTGACGTGTTTAGATTTGGCGTTCCTAAACAAAACCATCCTTGTTGATCATGATCATTAATGGTGTGTGGCAAGTCGACATAAAATGCCGAGCTTATCCAGCCCATAGGGTGAACATGGGGCGTATGAAAGCCCTGACTTTTTAATTTCACTGACCAAGAGCCGGAAAACTCAAAGGGTTCGTCTGTTTCATAATCGTATAAAAAGTCGTGACTTTGCGTCTGCTGAATATAATCCACTACACAACTTTCAAGTTGTTTTTTTAATTGAACAATGAGTGGGTGTGCATTGTTAAATAAATTCCCTCTGGTTTGGGTTCCGCCTGTTAACGTTTGATCCAGCGGTTGATTTTCAGAGGTATGCAATTCCTGCAAATATTGGTTGAGTACTGCACAAAATTGCGTGCGAGAGTCGAAACCATCGGGAATATCAATATCATAGACTTTAACGAGGTTTTCGTAATCGTTAAGCTGTTGTTCTTCGGTGGATTTTGCTAAACGCCATGCAACACCTAACAACGCCCAAGCAAATTGATCTTGCCCATGATTTTTGGTCAGCGTTTCCAGTAATACTGTGGCCTGTTGAATTTCGTTGGCTTCCAAAAGACATTGAGCATATTGAAGTTGTTGATCTTTGGTAATATCCTTTTGCTGCGTTGCCTGTTGATAAAGTGCTAAGCATTTTTTTAGATTGCCAAGGCCTTTGTGTGCTCTGGCAAGGCAATCATAATAATTGGCAGATCCACGCAGGGAGTCAGGCACAGCGGTTAATAAATCGATGCATATTTGGTAGTTGCTGGTGCGCAACAATGTATTGGCATAAGCATATTTGAGCTTCATATTGTGCGGGTATAGCGGGATGGTCTCTACATAAGAGCGTAAAAAAGCGTCGGTATCCGCTATCTCCCAAAGCAACTCATTCAAATTAACATGCGCGTCTACGTAGTCTGCTTTTTGGCTGAGAGCCTCGCGATAGTAAAAGATTGCTTGCTCCAATTGCCCCAGATCAGCATGAGCATTGGCGATATTGTGTGACAGAATGTACGACTTTAGATGCTGCTTTTGAAGGTAATAGTATTTCTCTAGTGCTTGCTCTGGCTTGCCTTGCATCCGATAAACCACCGCCATATCGTGGATCACATCCATATTGTTCGGCTGTCGATTTATTAGATCTTGATATTGGCTTATAGCCTCTTCAAATCGTTCCATATTGGCTAAAATAGAGGCACGTTTAGCTAATACTTTCAGTGACGATGTTACTTTTAATAACGCTTCTTCACAGCACGCTAGCGCATCTTCATAACGCCCCTGCTCGGTTAATGTGCCAATTAGCAGTATATGCGCTTGTTGATTGTCGGGCTGATATTGAATTGCTTTTAAACACGCATCTAGAACCTGATCGAAGGCGTTATTTCGTTTTAAGCAAATGGCTAAATTAAGCAACACCTGAGGTTGCTCAGGTTTAATACTGATGGCTTGTTGCATTAATGCTATGGCTTTATCTAATTGATGCTCTGATGCATACAATGAGCCGAGTAATTGTAATGCGTTGACGTTTTTAGGATCACCACGAAGCACTTTTTGATATAGTGATTTGGCTTTCTCAAGTTGCCCAGCTTGATGTAGTTGCAGTGCTTGCTGTAAGACAAAAGACATAATAAAACTAGTCGGCCTTTATTAATTCAAAGTGCCAGGCAACCGGTAAATTATGATCAGGTAAAACCAATGGCTTATAATCAACCTGCTGGTTAGGCTTGCCTAAACGCTCAGCTATAGCTTGCATGTTTGATTCTGATTGAGCTGCCTTGCGCATACTTGTCAATCGTTCAATCGATTTTTGTATCTCTTGGTCCATGCCATCTAACCAGTCAAGAATATCTTGCTGAGTGTAAGCTTGCCTTTTCATAAACAGTTGCTTGAAACCATTGTACAAATGAACGTGGGGTCCAGATGATGATTTGTTAACGCTAGCAGCGAGCAATGGCTCTACGGAGACAAACTCATCCATAGCTACGGTGATTTCATCGGGTTGGTTGGCAAAGACCGCGGCAGTGACCTGTTTAGCCCTAGCAACAAAGTTCAGCGCATGCGCTAACTCGGCGCCAACTAACTCCATTTTATTTTTACTGTCGATGTATCCGTCTTGAATATGACACAGGACCGTCATTCGTCCACCAGGCTTCAAGATCCGATACGCTTCCATAAAAGCTTCAGGGCCTGCATACTCGATGCCGAATTGGCTTACCACCATATCGAATTGATTGTCGTCAAATGGCAGATCATCAGCAGAGCACACCGTTGTTTCAACCTGAGGAAACTTGGCTACAAGGTGTTGAAGTGCCACTGCTGATAAATCAGCCGCAGACAAAGCCAAACCGTGTTGCTCAGGAAGATCCGCAAAGATCGAACCTGCACCACAAGCTAAATCTATTAAGCTGTCACCAGAGGTTAGATTAGCGACCTGATGCTGCCAAAATTGCTTTAGTGCACTGTGCTTATGACCGTCCTTATTAACAAACACCTCACCTGTGGCACCTTCATTTTGCCAATAGTCAGACCATTTTTCTTGTTTACTCATTTATTTATTTTTCCCATTTTACCAATAAAAAAGGTGAGCCTAAGCTCACCTTTTTTTAGACAGTAAACTTCTTAGAAGCTAGCTGTAAACTTAACGTAGTAAGTACGGCCAAATACGTCGTATGTAGCAGGGTATGTATTTGATTGCTCGTCGTTGTCACCGATTACTGGTGGCTTCTTATCGAACAAGTTATCAATACCTGCAGTTACGCGGTAGTTGTCGTTGATGTAGTAAGTACCAGAAGCGTCGAAGTAGTTGAATCCGTCGATACGCTCAACTGTGAAGTCAGTTGTATCGTCGTCATCGTTAACTTCGCCTACGAAGCGCCACAACAATTGTGCAGTGAATTCGTCAGCAGCATACTTAAACGTCATACGGTGCTTGTACTCTGGAACCGGCTCACCACAGTTTGCACCGAAGTTACCAGCACATTTGATTGGATCTTCGCCAGGGCCTGGGATGAAATCAGACTCTGTAGTGTAAGTACCTAAGTAATCAATACTTAAAGAACCTGCACCCATATCCATGCTGTAGCTTGCAATTAAGTCATAACCAGTCAACGTGATTGCCGCTACGTTTTGTGCAGCGCCTTCAACGAAGTCGATGGTACCATCAGCACGACGGTTAACTGAGTTACAGTATGCACTACCTACACCACCACGAGGGTCAGCAGGGTCATAACATACTTTAAGGATGTTGTTTGTACCACCACCGAATGCGCCTACAGCACCTTCGATTTCGATATCAAAGTAATCCAAGCTAAACGTGAAGTCTTCCATTGGCTCAGCAACGAAACCGATAGTCAATGTTTCCGCTTCTTCTTCGTTAAGATTCGGGTTACCACCACTTACGGTACGAACTTGACCAGAAGCTGGGTCGATAGCATTTGAGAATACTACGTCAGCTGGTACGCCAGTAGCGATACACAATGCACGTACAGCGTCAGAAGTGTTGTTCGCATCAGATGCACATGGATCTGCAGCACCTGGGAAACCTTCGTTACGAGGAGCAAATAGCTCACCGATGTTAGGAGCACGTACCGCAGTGTTGAAACCTACACGGAAGCGTAACTCTTCTACCGGAGCCCAAGAACCTGCAACTTTGTAACTTGTAACGTTACCGACTGAGCTGTAATCAGCTGAACGGTAAGCAAGTTCTAGGTCAAGGTTGTCTGCCCACTCTTCACCAGAGAAGATTGGAAGATATGCTTCGATGTATTGCTCAGAAACGCTGTAACCACCAGAAAGAGGTGCTGCACCGTTAAATCCAGCAATAGTACCAGCAGCTAGATCTTGAGAAGCTAAGAACTCAAAAGCCTCATCTCTGTGCTCATAACCCATTGCAACGCCGATAGGACCACCAGGTAACTCGAAGAACTCTTCTGTGTCACCAGAGATTGTCACTGCAAACATCTTAGAATCGAATACTGCGTTAGAGTTAACCGCTGTTTTCAAGAAGTCTGCTGCGCCTTGTGAAATGTTACCTTCACCGAAGATGTTCATTGGCATACAAGCGCTAGTAGAACCATTTTCGCTAGTATCAGAACAAGTAGGTTGGCCATCAGCACCAACAATTACGTTTCCGCCTTCAGAAGCTAGTAGCAACGCTTGGTTGAAACGGTCACGGTTAACGTTACCCAACTGAGCAGTAGAGTTATTCACTTTACCAGTTTGGTAGTATGCATCGTAAGACCAGCTAGAGTCACCGATCGCGCCACGAATACCTACTTGTAACTGGTAAGAGTTAAACGCATCTTCAGAACGACGAGGACCAACTTCTTCTAGACGACGACGTACAAGTGCACGTGCTTCATCATCAATGCCGTCACCATCTGTATCTACACCAAGACCGATTGCGTCAGAAACAACTTGCTGTGCTTCAGGCGTAAGGAACGGGTTGTTATCCAAAGAGAATGTAGCGGTTTGGAAAATTGGCGTAGGTGCTAACTGTGAAGGAACACGGCTGTCTGTGAACATTGCACGACCGTAAAATTCCATATTTTCAGTAGCTTCGTAAGAACCCAACGCAGTGATCTGGTGACGTTCTTGAGGAAGCTGAATGTAGTTAACTGGCGCATAGTTGTAGAAGTCATTCACTTCACCACTAGTGACGAAAGGTCTTACACTACCGTCTTGGCCAAAGATAACACCTGAAGTAGGAGAGAAATCGCTGAAACCGCCAGCGAAGATAGACGTTCCAGGAACACCTGAAGAACCGCCTGGCTCAACACCACCAGCACCGTCATCAAACAATGCGGTTTGTGCAAAGCTACGATCGCCTTGGAACAAATCATCACGGTCGGTGTAAGACATGTTGAAAACAACATTACCTTTACCATCGGCGAAGTTACCACCGATTGTGAAGTCAGCACTCCAGATAGATGCATCGTTTTCGTCAGTTACTTCGTAACCTACGCTAGTTTGAACACCTTCGAAGTCATCTTTAAGGATGAAGTTAACAACACCCGCAACAGCGTCAGAACCGTAGATAGCTGATGCGCCACCTGTTAGTACTTCAACGTCTTGGATAAGTGCAGTTGGGATACTGTTGATATCAACCGCGCCACCAGCAGTAGTTGGAACTGCACGTGTACCGTTGATTAGTACCAATGTACGGTTTGTACCAAGACCACGAAGGTCAACAGTAGCAGTACCGTTACCAGGGTTGTTAGATGTACGGTCTAGACCGGGAACAACCTGAGGCAGAGTGTTAAGTAGTGACTCAGTGTTAACTGTCGCAGTCAAATTGAATTGCTCTTGACCGATAGTTGCAACTGGTGCGTTAGATACGAAATCGGCTTTACGGATACGAGAACCGGTAACGGCGATTTTTTCGACTGACTCTTCTGCACCGGCTTCTTGAGCGATGGCAGAGTTAGAAGCAACCATAGCTGTTGACGCAGCGCCAAAAGCCATAGCCAAGCGAATAGACTTCGCCAACTTGGAATTTGTAAACATGTATGTCTCCCTGGACCACTATTATATAGTGTGAAGTTTTGCCGCTTATGCGACTTTTTATTAGTAAGGTAGTGAACCTCGCGACAGATAATAAACACATCAGTGCCCTTTGGTCAACTGGTTGTATCAGGGTATTTCAGGAAAGTTCAAATTAATTTCGGCTAATTTGCCATTATGTTAGTAAGCATTTGTTTACGGCGTGATTTATCCCTGAAACATCCCGTCGTCACTAAGCTGTTATTTTTGAAAAACTAATTGAAGTGAATTAAACATTCCAACCTACGTAATCCTTCGTAGTTAATTTGGCAAAGTGAATTATTTAAAATAATGAAGACACACGCAAAATAAACGGGTTTATTCTCACATTATCAATAAATATCAATGGTAATAGGCCATAGAGGCGAACGACGTGCTGCGAATGCAGGCTGGAAAATAACAAAAAAGCTTTTGAGTTCTAATCAATTCGTTACTATTGGTATATTAGTATTAATCAACTAAGCTATTGCTTTTAATCGGTAAAAAGACAACTTATGAAACTAGACGATGATATTCATAATTATTACGAGCAGCTTATTTTAGAGCGTATTGAAAAATTACAACTCGTAAAGAACAATGACAGTGATTATTTGGCTGATTTGTGCTGCTTAGCCCTCAATCAAGTTCCGCCACGCTATATTCGTTATGAAGTGGATATGTCGTTTTATCTTCCCCAAAGTGAACGCCAACAAATGGAAATGAATGTGGAGAATGCGGTGGCCAAAGCAATCCGCTTTTTAGACGATAAGAAAAACAGTTAAGTGTGGCTTAAATTGAGATTATATAACGGCGTGTTCAAAAGCGTTGTTTTAAGAGAAGTGGTGGCGACCCTTCAGCCACATTCCGGCACATGAGTCGTCTGCTGCGGCTGCTCCCTTCCAGGCCTGACCGGGTTCACAGAGTATCATTGCGGAAGGACCAAAGGGCCACCATCGAAACGCTTAACCATGTTAATAATGATAAGCGGCGCGCATTATGACGAATGCAGTTGCAATATGCAAGGGTCATTTACACCGCTTTTTTAGTCCATTATCAAGCAATTAAGATATCTGTTTAAAACGCTCTTCGGCAATGCGATTAGAAATTAAATTAGTTGGCATCGAGGATTCATCGGCACGCTGGTAAATTTCATTTAAGGTATCGGCGATACCTTCTATGTGTGAACGCAATGCTTGTGCTGAGCTGAGTATTCTTTGATGATAAATATCGATTACACCACCGGCATTAATCACATAATCCGGCGCATATAATATCCCTTTATCACGTAACACTTGACCTAAATGCTCATTGGCAAGTTGATTATTTGCTGCACCAGCAATGACTTTAGCTTTTAAACGCTCGATGGTGTTTTGATTAACTGAGGCGCCCATGGCACAAGGTGCATACACATCAGCGTCTACATCAAAAATTCCATCAGGCGATACTGCAGTTGCTCCTAATTCAGCCACAGCACGTTCAACGTTATCGGCATAAATATCTGATACGAACAGCTCAGCACCTTCTGCGTGCAAATGCTTGGCTAGACGATAGCCCACGTGTCCGAGTCCTTGCACCGCCACTTTTAAACCTTTGAGATCGGTCTTTAAGGCATAATCTACTGATGCTTTGAGGCCCATGAATACGCCATAGGCAGTAGAAGGTGCCGGGTTACCATCGGCTTTTCCGCCATCGTAGCGGTATTTGGCATCGACTCCACCAACATGCTCGGTGTTTTCTGACATCAATCGAATATCACTAACCGCAATTCCAGAGTCTTCGGCGGTGATATAGCGGCCACCCATTTGCTCTACAAAACGGCCCATGGCTTTCATCATATCATCCGTCTTGTGTTTGCGAGGGTCGCCCAAAATTACGGCTTTACCACCACCGAGCTTCAGTTGCGCCATGGCCGCTTTGTAGGTCATTCCTTTAGACAACCGCAGTACGTCGTTTAACGCTTCTGCACTGTCTTGGTATGGCCACATGCGACATCCTCCTAATGAAGGACCAAGATTAGTATTGTGGACTGCGATAATGGCGTTTAGGCCAGTTTTAGGATCGCTAAAAAAGCTGACTTGTTCGTGATTATCAAACTCGTTATGGTCAAAAACAGACATGCTAGAGCCTTGGGTTAGTTGTTGTTATTTTTGACAATATTAGCGCAATGCTCAGAGGACAAGTTTTGCTAAGTTGGCCATGGTTCAGCATGTTTAGCAAATACGTAACGTTTCGCTTCCAACTTGTAGGATAAATATCCTAGTTGAGGTTGAAAAAGATGAAGTTTTTGCGCATGCTGCACAGATTGCTAAATCTGTTCACCTACAACAATAAAAATATGAAGTTTGATAAATTTGATCGTGAAATTCTAAGAGTGCTACAAAAAGATGCCACTGTCTCAATGGCGGAGTTGAGCCAACGTGTCGGTTTGTCTCATACGCCGTGTTGGCGAAGAGTGAAACGCATGGAAGCAGACGGTATTATCAAGCAGAAAGTCACTCTGCTTGATAATAAGAAACTCAATTTGGGGGTTTCGGTATTTATCTACGTGACACTGAAAAATCACGACGGTGAATCACTAAACGATTTTGAAAAGTCAGTGCAGAATATTGATGAAATAGTTGAATGCCATACCACAAGTGGCGACAAAGATTATTTACTGAAAGTGATCGTATCCAGTATTGAAGAATACGAGCAGTTGCTTAAAAGCAAACTTACTCACCTGCCGCTAGTTGATCACCTCAGTTCAACCTTTGCCCTCAAACAAGTTAAAAACACCACTGAGCTACCGATTAAAAATCAGTAGCTCAAGTAGCATTTTCTATTATCAGAGCACTGCATCGATTTGCTTTTCAGGTGCTGCTTTTATAAAGGCAGCCAATTCGTTGCAGTTTTCGGTAACACGAGCAATGTTTGGATAACGGCTCATATCGACGCCAAAACGCTCGGCATTGTATACCTGTGGTACCAAAAACACGTCAGCCATGGTCAAATCAAAACCGAAACAATAATCTGCAGCAGTGTTGTTAAGACGCTTTTCAATACCATTGAATCCTTTTTCAATCCAATGTTTACACCATTCAACGCGTGCTGCTTGGTCGGCCTCAAATGCGCTAGAGAGCTGATTCAAAATTCGCAGATTGGCAATCGGTTGGATATCACAGCCGATATCTTGGCAAAGCGCGCGTACTCTGGCGCGATCGAGTTTATGAGCAGGTAATAGCTTTACCGGCTCGGGGTACTTTTCATCCAGATACTCAATGATCGCCATAGACTGATTTAGAAAAATATCTTCATCATCATCGATAAATAAAGGCACAAGCTGGGCTGGGTTTAGCGCTGAAAAACTATCACTAAATTGTTCGCCGCCATCTTTAGCAAGGTGCACTGGAACATAGTCATATTCCAACTCTTTGAGGTTCATCGCGATACGAACCCGATAACTTGCTGACGAGCGCCAGTAACCGTGCAATTGTAAACTCATACCTGTACTTCTCCGTTATCTGAAAATCAGTTGATAAGCCGCTTAATTAGCGACTTTCACCACTGTCTGATCAATGCTACCAAAGATACTGTTGCCAGATTCATCTTGCATGTCAATCTTTATATGATCACCAAAGCGCATAAACTCAGTCGTTGGTTTACCGTCACGTATGGTTTCTATCATACGTACCTCAGCAATACAGGAATAGCCTACTCCACCTTCAACAATACTGGTTCCGTACTCAGTGCCTTGCTTGTTCGACACTGTACCAGAACCAATGATCGCGCCAGCACCTAGATTACGGGTTTTTGCTGCGTGTGCTATCAGTTGGGCAAAATCAAACGTCATATCTTCGCCAGCTTGAGGTTTACCAAACGCGTTGTGGTTGTACTCTGATAACAGTGGCAAGTGCACTTTATTATCGCGCCAGTGATCACCCAACTCGTCTGGTGTCACTGCAACAGGTGAAAAAGCCGATGCCGGTTTAGATTGGAAAAAACCAAAGCCTTTGGCTAACTCACCAGGGATCAAGCCGCGCAGAGACACATCGTTGACTAACATAAGCAGTTTGATATGCTTGCCTGCATCTTTGGCATCAATCGCCATTGGCACATCATCGGTAATGATTGCCACTTCAGCTTCAAAATCCACTCCCCAATCATCACTCGGCAATTGGATATCGTCTCTGGGTCCGATAAAGTCGTCTGAACCACCTTGGTACATCAAAGGATCTGTCCAGAAGCTTTCAGGAATTTCGGCGCCTCGCGCTTTTCTAACCAGCTCTACGTGATTCACATAGGCACTACCATCAGCCCATTGATAAGCTCTCGGTAACGGTGACTCACAAAGTTCAGCTTCAAAAATCGCAGCGTCTTCGCGCTCTCCTTCATTAAGCTCATTGGATATTTCTTCCAATTGCGGAGCAACTTCACTCCAATTATCAAGAGCCTGTTGTAAGGTATTGGCAATAGCATCAACGACCACATAACGACTCAAATCTCGACTGACAACGACGAGTTTTCCATCACGGGTAGCGTTTTTTAGGGTTGCTAACTTCATAGGTATCCTTAAGGGCGTGTTGACCTTTGGTTGTTAATATTGTTTAAACTTAAGTGCATGCTGATCACGGCACTGTTGGTAAATCATCATGACTAAAACCTAGCTGGCTCTGTGTGAAAAATCCACAAGGTGACGTTAAGTCTGAGCCTAAGGCTGGCTCACAGCAAGTGAGCCAATGTCTATTATTTCATTTTCCAACTATTCACATAGTCGGGGTTTTCGACAGACTTTGCCGCCTCTCCAAGGTTCAGAGCATCACGAGTATCCAGCATTACTGCAACTTCATCAGTAAAGGTTTTCTTGTGCGCTCTACCTGCTGCAAAGGCTTTTGGATGAGGTCCATGGGTAAAGCCTGCAGGATGGAAGGTGACCATGCCTTTTTCGATATTGTCGCGACTGAAAAAGTCACCTTCATGATAAAAAAGCACCTCATCGTAATCATCATTATTATGATAAAAAGGCACTTTCAATGCACCAGGATCGCTTTCAATTGGTCTTGGCACGAAGGTACACACTACAAATCGGCTTGCCACAAAAGTAGTGTGGGCCGACGGCGGCAAGTGATATCGATGACTCATCAAGGGTCTAATATCGCGCCAATTTATCCGCACGACACTCAGATCACCGTGCCAGCCAATCGCATCCAATGGATTGAACGGAAAGGTCACCACCGACACTTCGCCTTGGCGTTTTATCTCAACTTGCCAACTGTCCTCAGAGTATTGCGCAGCAAACTCGTCATTAATAGTGGGTGTGTCGAGCATCGCTGGGTCAAAGATAGCATGCGGACCGACTAAGCCTTTTTCAGGCAACTGATAGCTGTCATTAGTTGCTTCAATCATCAGTATTTGCATCTCTTCGAGCGGTTCAATACGCCAAAGAGTGGAACGAGGAATGACAATATAATCGCCTTGCTTTATGTCCATGTGTCCATAATCGCAAAATAATTTGCCGCTTCCTTGATGAATAAACAACAACTCATCACCGTCTGCATTACGCGCGAGCTTTTGCATCGCCGTTTTACAATGCCACATTCTGAATCGACAGTGGGCGTTGAACAGAATATCGGGGGCTCCCCAAGGCGAGTTTCCATCAATGGTCACTCCCTTAGCCGGTAATAAGTTTAAATCTAGGGCTCGGGGCCGCAATGGCCCTTGCCAATCAACCCAGCCCGTAGGGGCATGAGTATGATGTAAATGTGATGCTGGACCAAAAAATCCACTGCGTCCAATCTCCCGCTCATAAATCGCCTTCTCCGGAAAGTCGGCATGAGCCTGCCGAGAAGATACGCCTTCTTGACGAGGAAATTGGATCCATTTACGCATCAGATTTTTCTCCACCTTCACTGATCACACCGCGACGGATTTGATCTTGTTCGATCGACTCGAATAAGGCTTTAAAGTTACCTTCACCAAATCCTTCATTACCTTTACGCTGAATAATTTCAAAGAATACAGGACCGATAACGGTATCAGTAAAGATTTGCAACAAGATGCCATCTTTCATTGGTGCACCATCGACTAAGATACGAAGCTCTTTCATTAAGGCTAAGTCTTCGCCATGACCCTCAACTCGAGTATCAACATTTTCGTAGTAGGTGTCAGGCGTATCCATGAATTTCAAGCCGCGGGCTTTAAGGGTGCGAACGGTTTCGTAAATGTTGTCAGTAGACATAGCAATGTGCTGAATACCTTCACCGTTATACTCACGAATAAACTCTTCAATCTGCGATTTGTCATCAGAAGATTCATTAATTGGAATACGAATTTTGCCACACGGAGACGTCATCGCTTTACTGACCAAGCCAGTTAACTTGCCTTCGATATCAAAATAACGGATCTCTCTGAAGTTACCAATACGCTCATAAAAATCTGCCCATACTGCCATGTTGCCGCGCTTCACGTTGTGGGTCAGGTGGTCTAAAGTATCTAGTCCAGCGCCTGCTTCTGCCATCTTCTGTTGCCAGTCAGGATAGAATTTGAAGTCAACTTCATAGATAGACTCGTCACCGTAGCGATCAACAAAGTACAAAGTACTCTCGCCAATGCCGTAGATTGCAGGAATGTTTAATTCCATTGCACCTAAATTACCGACAAATTGCTTAGCACCGTTACTGACTGCATGTTGCAGCGCTTTACCGGCGTCTTTCACTCTAAAGGCCATACCGCACACACTAGGTCCACGTAATCTGGCAAATTCTTCCGCCTGTGAAGCAGGCTCAGCGTTGACGATGAAATTTACATCACCCTGTTTAAATAGCCAAACGCGCTTAGAACGATGTTGTGCAACTTCGGCAAATCCCAAGGATAAAAATAGGTCTTTAAGATCCTGAATGCCTTTGTCATCCGCAGCGGTATATTCAACGAATTCAAATCCATCACATTGCAATGGGTTGTAGTTAATGTCGATAGTCATAATAGATACTCTCAGCGTTTATTATAATGAATAGCACTAATAGACAATAAAATGAGGAAGAAGAGAAGTGTATGCAAATCAATTACATTAGTTTGTTTGACTGAGGATGTGTATTAACTTGTGTACACTTGGTAAATGTCACGAAAAAGCCGCTAGAATGCGGCTTTTCCCTGTCAACATTTGTTAACAGCAGACTTCAAACTGTAATTAAATTTTTACAGTCTTTTTATTAATCCCATACTCGCGCAATTTGTTGGCGATAGCAGTGTGACTCAAGCCCAATTTTTTAGCCAGTTGGCGAGTACTGGGGTAAAAAGGATACAGGCGACGCAATAAGCTTTTTTCATAACGCTTTACTTCGTCTTCCAAGGTGCCTTCAAACTCTTCAGCAACAAAACTCACATTCTCGGCGCTGGAGGGCAATTGAATATGCTCTTTGCCCATTTCATTGCCCTCAAGCAATGATAATGCGCGATATAGCGCGTTTTCCAATTGCCTTACATTGCCCGGCCACGAATAGCTTTGCAGATAATCGACACAGGATTTACTCAACTTAGGGGCTCTACGACCCAATTTCATACTCTGCTGTTTAAGGAATCGCTCAGCCAATGGGATCACATCAGATTTACGTTCGCGTAGCGGCGGCACAATCAATACCAACACATTCAAACGGTAATACAAATCTTCTCTAAAACTGCCCTCTTCTACCAGCTTGGTCAAATCTTTTTGAGTAGTACAGACGATTCTCACGTCAACACTGACCTCGTTGGAGTCCCCTACTCTGCGAAAAGTGCCATTTTGTAACACACGCAGTAACTTAGATTGCAGCTGCGCTGACATGTCGCCAACTTCATCTAGAAACAAGGTCCCGCCTTTGGCTTGCTCTAAGATCCCGGCTTTTCCTTCGCTTTGACCAAACTCACCGGGGGCATAACCAAATAATTCGGTTTCTGCCACACTGTCTGGTAAAGAGGCGCAGTTCAATGCCAAAAATTGGCCACTGGCACGGCGACTCGCTTCATGACAGGCACGAGCTAACATTTCTTTACCTGTGCCGGTTTCGCCCATTATCACGATGGGGCCATCAAGCTCCGCCATGCGGCTGGCTTCACGGACCACTTTTTTCATCGCGTTGCTGTTGGCCTGCACCGCCGCAAAACTGTCATTACTGACTTGATGGAATACGGTGAGTTGCTGACCTAATCTGAATTCAGACTTCAGCATTAATAAGGCACCCGCTAGAATTGACTCACCTTCGGCATCAGGGATCATGACTGGTAATATGTCTGCGATGAAGTCTTGCTCTAAGAAATTTACTTTTTGGCTTTGGGCGCTAATGGTTTTGCCATCTAGCCATTTGTTAAAATTAAAGCCCCGCACCAAGTCGCCAATTTCTTGGCCAAGTATCGCATCAGAAGGCTCTTCAAGACTTGCCGTCACGGCTTCATTAACAAGTAAAACCCGACCTTTAGTATCCACTGAAAAAATCGGATCGGGCAGTGTTTGAAGCAATGCTCGTAGTTGATTTTTCTCTCGTTCAATCGGCATAAAGGGCGTTGTTTTGACATCATCAATGCCTTCGATTCGACGAATTTCAGGCATAAGATGCTGAAAGTCTTGAAACTCAATATTAGGAAAATTAAGAAATATTTTACCTGCGATATCGATCTCAATGCCGCGCAGATCGATTTCGTAATTTACCAGTATGTCTAACACGTCCTGAGCTATCCCAAGACGGTCCTGACAGATTATCTCCAACCGCATTAATTAGAAATCCAAAAATTAAGGTGTAAAGATATTATTACAATTCGTAGGTGCTGTCTGCAACTTTGGTGAGATAAAATGCCATTTTGTACGGTGAAACTGTGGTAATTGATTAAAGGACGAACAACCTGCTCAAAGGAAACCGAAAATAATGCAGAAATTCGCGCTAAATCGACCTCAAAGGATCGGCCGATTCAGCGGGGGGATAAATAACGAATACGTAGATTAAACTTCGATTGATTTTAACAACATCAATCAGACAGCTTAACTGGCGATTTTATCTTTGGGTGGAAACTTTGGTGCGTGTAAGCCAAGCTTTTTCGCCGTTTCAACCATTGCCATAATATCCATTTCAGCCAATTCAAATAACTGCTCAAAACCATTAAGAGTGAAATACACTGGCTGCATAATATCGATACGATAGGGAGTGCGCAGAGCTTCTAACGGATCCATTGTGTAACGCTCAGGCTCATGACTTTCTAATGCATAAATCGTTTCACCTGGTGAAGACAAGATCCCACCACCATAGATCCGCAACCCATCGGCCGTATTAAGTAAGCCAAACTCGACAGTAAACCAATACAATCTGGCTAGAAATGCTCTGTCTTGTTTGTTGGCCGCCAAACCTAACTTACCGTAAGTGTGCGTAAAGTGTGCAAACGCGGGGTTGGTCAGTAACGGACAATGGCCAAAAATTTCATGGAAGATATCTGGCTCTTGTAGGTAATCAAAGTCTTCTCGACTACGAATAAAAGTTGCAACAGGAAACTTCTTGTTGGCTAACAGGTTAAAGAAAGCATCAAAGTTGATCAGTGACGGGACTTGTTCTACTTGCCATCCGGTCGCTTCTTTTAAAACCGCATTTACTTCAGCTAATTGCGGTACACGATCTAACGGCAAATCGAGTAAATCAAGTCCATGCATGAACTCATCGCAGGCACGGTCTTTGATGATCTCCAATTGGCGTTCAACGAGATCTTTCCAGATTTTATTTTCTTCTGCTGACCAGGCGACATTACCCTGTTCATCAGCGGGATGAGATACGTACTTCGTCGCTTTCGACATATCGGTTTTCCTAACACTGGTAACTGCAATTTATGCTGCTGAGTCTACTGATTTGTTATCAAAGAAAAAGATTTGGGGCCATATCAGAAATCAAAAATTTCGTAACTATTAATTTACATGACGGCTTTAAAGTCACTTAAATACAGACGGTTACTGCCTTAATTTATTGAGATCAGATAGCAACTGTTGTGCTAGTTTAGAGATACCTGGAGGCTGTTGCGCTAACCAAGGTAACGGTCGGCAGGCGTGCATTGCTTTTATGCCTATGCGGGATGTCAGTACGCCTGCGCCTAAACCTTGCGCCACTCGACTTGACAGTTTACCGGTTATTCCTGCCCCCAGAGCATAATTTCCCGCATCACTTAAGATTTCGGCTGCGCCAGCAACCAGCATGGTTTTAAAGACGCTTTTAATCAGGTGGATACGCCCCCAATAGGTCAGTTGAATGCCATAACATTGGCTGATCTGTTTAAGCATCACTAGATTACGCCAAAGCACGACTCCCATGTCCAGCAATGCAAAAGGACTCACAGCTATCATAGCGGCACTGGCAGAGGCGTGGCGGGTAATGTGTTTAAGCGCGACTTTATCGGCTTCACTGACAACGTGTAAATCAAAAAGCATCAAGACTTCGTTGTCTAAATGATGTGGTTTTAACGATTTTTTCCAGCTTTCGATTGCCAGTGGATAGCTAGGTTTGAAATCCGCTTCAAGCTGTTTACAAAAGCGCTCTCCTTGTCCGATGGTGGGTGCCGAGAGTAATGCACTGGCTTGCTGCTTCAGGCGCTCATGCTTTTTCAATTTGGCTAAACCGCGCCACTCTTTGACCACTTGGCGCAGGGCTAATAAAGACACTATGGTTAATACAACCAACCAGCCAGCGGACAACCAATCTTGTTGAGACAACACAGAATCAATAAAAATTACCAACTCAGCAACCGCCAATCCGATGACAAAAACAGAGAGCCACAACCATTTACTGGTAAAATGTTTGCCCCTATAGTCTGAGCTCGGCGCTGTTTCTGCTGGGGTTACAGGTTTGGTTTCCGCTGTGCTTTCCGCTTGCCATTGTATCTCTTGACCTATCACTTCAGCGGGTCTGATATTTTGCGACCGAGTGGCACTCGACTCTTGAGCATGGGCAGAAAAGGAATCAAAAATCACCTGCTCTTTAAGCTCTTGTTGTCCACTATTTGTTTGATCCTTTGACATAGTTACTCCAGTTTGTCGCCCAACACAAATTCTAAAACATGATCTAATCGAATATGGGAAAACGCGTGTTGCGTCTGGGGTTGTGACATTGGCATAAATTGCGGAAAGGCAAAGCCTTGGTTGTCCCAAAATGCTTGATCAGGGCAAACTTTAGGAACATCGCCAGGATAGAGGGTAATAGCTTCGCCCGAAGAATTGGTCCCTTTGAGCACTTGAACATTTTCGCCATTCAAGGTGCTTAGCCCGACCTGCGATGCTTTAATCGCACTGAACGCGGTAGATTCGGTTTCCACACCTTCGTATTGGATTTGCTGACGGGCTTCATGGATCATAGATTCCAATAACATCACCAAATTGCTTTGCTGATCGGGTGTGATGTGATCTGACTTGCTAGCGGCAAACATTAATTTATCGATATTAGGCGAAAATAAACGTCGCATAATGCTGTTTTTACCATAGTGAAAACTACCCAGTAACCAGTTAATGGCTTTACGTAAATCATTGAAGCTGTGTGCGCCACGATTCAAAGCGGTTAAACAATCGACCAACACGATTTGTCGGTCAAATCGTTTAAAATGCTGCTTATAAAACGGTTTTATCACTTTTTGTTGATACTGCTCATAGCGCGACATCATTAATCCAATAACGGCGTTATCTGGCGCATGTTTATTTGCTGAATACTCTGCTAGTAGAGCAGGCGTGACGGGAAAAAATTGCAACACAGGTGCACCCGATAGCTCCCCAGGTAATACAAACCTTCCAGGCTGGATCAATTGAAAGCCGGCGGCTTTGCAGTCATGCAAAAAATCCGTAAACAACTGTGATACCGATTGCAGTTGCATCTCATCAGCTGGCTGTTGAAACTGTATTTGACTTAATCCGAGTTTGAACGGCTCGGCTAATTTGCTTTTGCTGACATCATGAAGATCTTGCCAGAATGATTCACACCACTGCTGATAGGTCATCTCCAGCAACGGCAGATCAAGTAGCCACTCGCCGGGATAGTCGGTGATATCTAAGGTCAGCGTGCTGTGTTCAGACAATAAACGGCGCAAGCCTGACTGGTTTCGATATTTGATTAACAGCCTAACTTGACTCACACCATTGGTGGACTCAGGCCACCGTGGCGGCACAGAACAAAGATGTTTAACACCATCCTCATAGGCAAATCGCGCAACTGTCATATCCGGTTGCACGTCTCGCTTCACACCAATTAAACGTTTTTGCGCGACCACCGAAAAAAACGGCAAGTCGGCATGATCTCTGGCATGTAAAAGCTGATTGATTAGCGAGGTGATAAATGCGGTTTTACCACTTTTACTTAATCCGGTGACGGCCAGCGACACATGGTGATCAGCTATCCGCTTACCAAGCACTTTGGCTTGATTTTGCAAACGCTGTAACGACGGATTCTGTGATAACGACTTCAACACCTTGTGATACCTTCTTAATGACTATTCGACATCAATGTACAAAGCGGCCCGTAGGCCGCTTCATTTTGGGCTTGCCGCCCTCCACGCTAATGGAAACTGTCAATTCAACTATAGCTTATTTATTTCTCGATTAAGTTGAAACTCGGACGATGTAACATAGGTTTCTACTTTTCTTAATCTTGCTTCAATACGAACAAACTTTTGTTTGATATCGTAAAACGCTTGCTTGGGAGGCTCTCCTGCCTGCCAAACCTTAGATTTGACTTCAACCTTTTTATCATCCTCGTCAATGTCATTTTGCCAGCCTTTAACCCGACTCTTATTTGAGAAATTGGCATGGCGGTTAGGTGCAAACCCATGGTCGGGTTGCTTTTTATCGAGTATGAACCACGCAGCTATATAAAATACAGGTACGAAGGGTCCTGCCAATAACAAGGTTGCCGCAACGGTCGCAATGCGCACTAGCCAGGTTTCAATGCCAAAGTACTCAGCGATGCCTGCACACACACCGGCAATCTTACCTTCATGAGTGTTGCGCCTTAACTGCTTATCCGAGGTCATACTTTATTCCTCCAATCTGGTGTCTCCGCATCCAGAATGGCTTCCAATGTCTGAATACGGTCAGCCATCATCTCAGCTTTATTCGATAACTCTTGCAAAGACAAGTACTCTTCTTCGGATAATCCCTGACTTACCTGCTTTTTACTGCGATAGTGAAGGATCAGCCATATTGGAGCAACTATCGTCATAAAGAGGATAATAGGGATACCCACTGTAAATTCTAATATATCTTGCACAGTCTTACTCCTTTACTGTCTGTCTATTCTATTTATTCGCTTTGGCGCTTTTAGCTGATTTGGTTTGCACTTTTTTCTTCAGTGCCGCCAGTTCGTCATCAATCTTTTCATCTGACTCCAGCTCTGCAAACTCATCTGCTAAAGTTTTCTTACCTAAATCATAAGCGTCAACCTGAGACTCTAAGTCATCAATTTTACGCTCATATTGTTCAAACCGTCCCATTGCCGAATCGACTTTAGTGCTATCGAGTGTGCGTTTCACTTCCAAACGAGAGCTCACCGTTTTCTGGCGCATGATAATGGTTTTCTGACGGGCTTTTGCATCAGCTAACTTATCTTGTAACTGACCGACTTCACCTTGCAATTTACCAATTTGCTCGTCAATGATAGCAAGCTCTTTGCTCAAAACCTCTTTATGTTCGGCACATTTTTTCTTTTCTTGCAGTGCTGCACGAGCGAGATCTTCGCGATCTTTGCTCAATGCTAATTCCGCTTTTGCCTGCCAATCTTGAGCTTCATTTTCAAGCTTACCAATTTGCGACACTATGTCTTTTTTGTTGGCCAACGTTTTCGCGGACGCTGAACGCACCTCAACTAAGGTGTCTTCCATCTCTTGGATGATAAGACGCACCATTTTTTCTGGATCCTCTGCTTTATCTAGCAAAGAATTAATATTCGAGTTAACTATGTCTGTAAAACGCGAGAAGATACCCATAATGTTTTCCTCTACTTCTATTGGCGAATTGAATAAATGCATACACATTTGCTAATGATAGATATTCAATAAATGGGCCAATTTCCAAAAATCGCATAAACTCATGATTTTAAATAAAAATAATATAAATGCCTTAACTTTCCTAATTAAGCGTATTATGATTATCAACCACATATTAGCGGATTAGACCACTTTTTAGATTGAAACTAAGCATGTTGAGCAAGCAACCGAGACCTTATTCGCGCTTGTAAGCCAATTGGAATTATTTTAATCAGTGACTGATCATACACCCGTTTAATCAAAGGACAGTTACGTATGAGCCGTTTTCGCCAGCAAGATAATCTGTTGGGTCAGTCTAATAGTTTTCTGGAGGTGTTGGAGCAGATATCTCAAATTGCGCCGCTAAATAAACCCGTGTTAATCATTGGGGAACGCGGCACAGGTAAAGAACTGGTTGCCGCGCGATTACATTATCTGTCTAAGCGTTGGGAACAAAACTACCTTAAGTTAAACTGCGCGGCGTTGAATGAAAGCTTGCTAGAAAGCGAACTTTTTGGATATGAGGCGGGTGCTTTTACCGGTGCGCAGAAGCGCCGAGAAGGACGTTTTGAAGTCGCGCACAACGGCACCTTGTTCTTGGATGAATTGGCTAATACCTCAGGGCTTATTCAAGAAAAGTTACTAAGAGTGATCGAATACGGTGAATTTGAACGTGTCGGTGGTTCACGCTCAGTGAAAGTCGACGTGCGTTTAGTTGCCGCGACCAACGAAGACCTCCCATCCCTTGCTGCATCAGGTGAATTTCGCCCCGATTTATTAGACCGACTGGCGTTTGATGTTATTACCCTTCCTCCTCTAAGAGAACGACAAGAAGACATCATGATGCTGGCAGAACACTTCGCAATCAATATGGCCCGAGAGTTGGAAATGGAGCTGTTTAGCGGATTTACTGAAAAAGCTAAACGCACCTTGCTGGACTATGATTGGCCTGGCAACATCCGTGAACTCAAAAATGTGGTGGAAAGAGCAGTGTATAGATCCAACAATCCACACTTACCAGTTCATCACATTGTGCTTGATCCATTTGAGTCAGTATTTCGCCCTAAAGGTAGGATCAAAACCCAAGACAGGATCACCACGGTAGTGCCAACCGCTGTCACTGATGCAGAACCCATGAATGAATCTAAGGATACACAAAGTGCTAGCGTTATAGTCACTGCACCTCAACATCAATTTCCGGTCGATCTAAAAACCCTATCTCAGGAATTTGAAATTGATCTGATCACGCAAGCGCTGGCTGACAGTCAATATAATCAGAAAAAGACAGCTGAAAAACTCTCTTTGACCTATCATCAATTAAGAGGATACTTAAAAAAATACAATCTGTTAGACGGTGCATCTGAGGATGTGGACAATTAAGATGAATAACGCGATGCGTGAACGGTACTCACTTGCGCAAGTTTGCTGGTTGATTTCGCTATCACTCTATCTCAGTGGATGCAGTGATATAGGCGAAGACGTGGTACCCAAAGAAGGGGTTATTTATTGCTCTGAAGGCAACCCGTTGACCTTTAATCCTCAGTTAGATACTTCGGGCACCACATCGGATGCCTCAGCCCACCAAATATATGACCGACTGATAAATTTTGATCCGCTGTCGGGTTTAATAGTGCCTGGATTAGCCAGTAGTTGGTTAGTCAGTGACGACGGTTTGACCTATACATTTCAATTGCGCAGAGGGGTTAGATTTCACGATACGCCTTATTTTACCCCGACCCGCACCTTCAATGCAGATGATGTATTGTTTAGCATTAATCGCTGGCGACTGCCCGAGCATCCGTTTCACAATGTCTCAGGTGGTGAATACCCTTATTTCTCAAGCCTAGGGTTAAGAGACGTCATCGTCGATGTAAAACGCATTAATGGTTATCGAATTGAGTTAATACTCAAACAACCCGACAGCTCGTTTTTGGCCAATCTAGCAACCGATTTTGCGGTGCTGTTATCCGCTGAATACGCCCAATCGTTAGGTCCTGAAGAAAAAGAAAAACTAGATCGTTATCCGATCGGAACCGGACCATTTAAATTTCATAAATACCGTAAAGACAGATTCATTCGTTACGCCAAGCACAACGACTACTGGCAACATGATTTGGCGCCTGAAAAATTAATCTACGATATCACGCCCTCTAGCTCACAACGATTGGCTAAATTAATGACCGGTGAATGTGATGCAATCGCCTTTCCCGCTCACAGTGAACTGGACACCATTCGTGAAAGAGCCGATTTACGCTTAGACGAAAAACCGGGACTCAACGTAGGTTTCTGGGCATTCAATACCTCCAAGCCACCGTTCAATAATCCCAAAGTAAGACGTGCATTGGCCATGGCAATTGATAAAAACACGCTGATTGAGGCGGTGTATTTTGGCAGCGCGGTCAACGCCAGAGGATTGCTGCCTGAATCATCTTGGGCCTATCAAGCCGATTTAAATGACATCAATTATAATCCAGTCTTAGCCCGACAACTGCTTAACGAAAGTGGCATAAAAGAAGGCTTTACCATGAACATATGGGCGATGCCGGTGCAGCGAGCCTATAATCCTGATGCTCGGAAAATGGCAGAGTTAATGCAGAATTATTTAAGCCAAGTGGGGATCACTGTCAATATAGTAAGCTACGAATGGACTGCGTTCCGGGAACGCCTAAAGCAGGGCCTGCACGACTCAGTATTGATTGGTTGGTCTGCCGATAATGGTGATCCAGATAATTTTTATAGGCCATTATTGACGTGTTCGGCCATTGACTCTGGCACTAATCGCGCCATGTGGTGCTCTGAACAATATGATAGTTTCATTGACCAAGCGTTAAAGTACACTGAGACCTCGCAACGAAACCAGTATTATCGAATGGCCAATCAATTAATTGCAGAGCAAGTCCCCTTAGTTCCTATTGCGCATGCTTATCGGTATCGCGCACATCGAAAAGAATTGCAGGGATTGATAATCAATCCGTTTGGCGCAATCCGCTTTGGGGATGTACAGAAGCAATGATGTTAGCTCATGTAATTCGCAAACTTAATTTACTAATATTAACGACGCTGGTGCTTAGCGTGCTGTCGTTCTCACTGGTTTATTTGTTTCCTGGTGATCCCTTGGTCAACCTCACAGGATTAAAAAGCATTTCTCAGCAAGAATATGCTGAAGTGGCGGCTATGCACGGCTTCGATAAATCATATTTACATCAGTATTGGTACTATTTGAAAGGCTTGCTAGTTGGCGATTGGGGGCAAGGATTCAGTTCCGAGATCCCGTTATGGGATGAAATATCTCAGACCATGCCGGCCAGTATAGAACTCAGTGCTTATGCGTTATTTTTGTCTGTTTTGATAGGTGTCCCACTGGGGTTTGTGGCGGGATTTCAGCATAACAAACCAACTGATTATGGCTTATTAACCGCCAGCGTAATTGGCTATTCAATGCCGATTTTCTGGTTATCACTGATTTTAATACTGGTCTTTTCATTGCAACTTGGTTGGCTACCGCTTTCCGGTAGGATCAGTTTGTTATTTGAGATCCCTCATAAAACGGGCTTTGTGTTCGTCGATATATTCCTTAGTGATTTAGATTATAAAAGTGCAGCCGCAAAAAGTGCATTTCAACACTTGATCATGCCAACGGCCTCTTTGACGATCGTCACCGCGTCTATTGTTTTTAGGCTGACACGTCGCTCACTTATCGACGTCATGTCGAGCAACTATATTCAAGCTGCTTATACCCGTGGTTTGAGTGACTTTCAGGTAGTCATGCGTCATGGTGTTCGCAATGCATTGCTGCCAATTATTCCGTTGTTTGGCATGCAGTTTGCGGTGTTATTGACCAATGCGATGATTGTTGAAGTGATATTTTCTTGGCCCGGAATTGGCAACTGGTTGATCCAAGCCATTTATCAACGAGATTATCCGGCAATCCGAGCTGGCGTGCTGGCGGTATCCATGTTGGTGATCATATTAACAGTGGCTACCGAACTTTTGGCTAAATTGATTAACCCTACACAGAGGGGAAATGCCTATGCCGAATCTTAATATTTATCAAGAAGAGTTCCACCCTTCCCCACTGGTACAAACGTGGTTCGAGTTTAGGAAAAGTCACATCGCGGTATTGGGCATGTGGCTACTGGCATTTTTTGTGGCAATGGTCATTGTCGGGCCAATTATTGCGCCTTTTGACCCCTTGTTACAAAACCCAAATGCGTTTTTGGTAAAACCCGCGTGGGATGTCAGTGGCTCTATTCGTCACCTGTTTGGCACCGATAGTCTTGGTAGAGATTTACTCTCTCGTTTGATCTATGGATGCAGGATCACCCTGGGTATCAGTTTTTTGTTGGTGTTGTTATCCATGTTGGTGGGCGTGACTTTAGGGGCGATAGCGGGTATGACACATGGCGTACGAGCCAGTGTATTGAATCACTTGCTAGATTCCATTATGGCAGTACCCACACTGCTAATTGCCATCGTGATTGTTGGCATATTAGGGATTGGGTTGGTTAATACAATGTGGGCCATTAGCCTAGCGTTAATCCCACAATTTGTGCACAACACGCGAGAAGTGGTGCGTGCCGAAATGCAAAAAGAATATGTACTGGCATCGAAGCTTGATGGGGCAAAGAATTTTCATTTGTTCTTTTATTGTATCCTACCCAATATGTACGAAATGTTAGTGGTACAAGGCACCATGGCATTGTCGATCGCTATCTTAGATATTAGCGCCTTGGGCTTCATTGGTTTAGGCGCACAACCGCCCTCTCCGGAGTTAGGCGTGATGCTTTCTGAAGGCTTGAAAGAAGCCTATAAATCGCCTTGGCTCATCGCCTTACCGGGTAGTGCGATTTTTCTGATGGTACTCTCAGTCAATGTGGTGGGTGACGGGCTGCGCTCTGCTCTGAGAAATAGGCTAAGTAGCTAATGGCATTACTGGACATCAAAAATTTAACTCTCGAAATCGAGGGCTCCCATGGTTGGATGAAAGCGCTCGATAAGATCAGCATGCGTGTCGAAGAAGGTGAAATACGTGCTTTAGTTGGTGAGTCGGGCTCAGGGAAAAGCCTAATAGTGCGCTCGATAGTAGGCGCTATTCCAGATAACTTCAGGATCACGGCGGACCGCATGACATGGAAAGGCAAAGATTTGCTGACCATGAGCGAGCTTGACCGTCGCAAGGTAATGCGTTCAGAAATCGCGGTAATATTCCAAAATCCATTGCTGTCTCTAGACCCTTCCTCGACCCTAGGCGAACAGCTTATGGAAAGCATTCCCGGTCAAATAGTTGAGGGCAAGTGGTTTTGGCAAAGACTAAAAAACCGTCGTCAAATGGCGATAAAATTACTCCATAAGGTGGGCATAAAAGACCATAAAAAATACCTCAAAGCCTATCCGCATCAAATCGCCGATGATATTGGCCAGAAATTTTTGATTGCCTGTGCACTTGTGTCCTCTCCGCAACTGTTAATCGCTGATGACCCTACCCGTGGCATGGAGATTACGACTAAGATACAAATTTTGAAGTTGCTGTCGCGTTTGAACAAAACCCGCAATTTGACCATTTTGTTTGTCAGTCACGACCTTATGGCCATTTCCAGCATGGCCAATAGAATGACGGTATTGTATTGTGGGCAAACTGTCGAAGACGGCAGGATGGAACAAATACGTAAGCGTCCTTTGCATCCCTACACTAAGGCGTTACTTGACAGCGCACCGAGCTTTAGAAAGGATTTGCCACCTAGATCACCGTTGGCGACCTTAGATGGGACTATCCCCACACTACAGCACTTACCCATTGGTTGTCGTTTAGGACCTCGATGTCCGCGAGCACAAAAAGAATGTGTTAGAACACCCGAGCTTAGGCACGTTCAAGATCATTTTTATAGTTGTCACTTTCCGCTAATAAGGGAAAAAGAATGACTGCATTACTTAGTGTAGACAAAGTCGGCTTTGTGCAACGAGGTAACCTCAAAGGCATAAAACGCGCGAATAGTTTTGAACTCAGTCCAATCAGTTTTGAATTAAACTCCGGAGAAACGCTGGCAATAGTGGGTGAAAACGGCTCTGGGAAATCCTTGCTCGGTAAACTACTGGTTGGCGCTGAAAAACCCACCAGCGGCAATATATACTTAAACGGACAGAAGCTCTCACCGCACAACTTGAAGCAGCGCTGTTTGAACATACGGATGATTTTTCAGCATAGTAATGAATCTCTAAATCCAGGCATTACCGTTGCTAAAATATTAGAAGAGCCGTTGATCCTTAATACCCAACTCACCTCTTCTGAACGTAAGCAAAAGATAATGAAAACCCTTAATACGGTTGGGCTGGTCAACGATCACATGTATTTTTATCGGCATATGTTGTCGGACGGTCAGCGTCAGCGTTTAGCTTTAGCAAAGGCGCTCATCCTCGATCCTCTAGTCATAGTCGCCGACGAACCTTTTGCCGCCTTAGATCCCTCAGTCAGATCGCAAACCATCAATTTGATCATGAAATTGCAAATGGAGCTAGGCTTAGGTTTTATTTTCATCTCCCATAACTTAGGTATCGTGCGACACATAAGCGACCGCGCTTTAATTTTACGTCACGGTCAATTAGTCGAAATAGGGAAAACCGAAGTTATTTTCAATTGGCCCAAGAGTGAATACACCGAAAAGCTGGTGATGTCGCACCAGTCTCTGGTATCGCCTAAGGTTTAGGACTTTATCAAGGTCAACGAGACACGCATTAATCGACTCGCGATTTGGGTTAGATGAGAGCTTATGAGTGCTAATGGCACCGCCCGTTAACTATAGCGAAGCGCAATAATAACGATCGCCACGGTGCAGGCGCATATTAGGCAAATTCAATTCTAAACAGTGCAATAAAGATAAATATTCCCAATGGAAGAGAAAGCACAGCAAACACCCAAACACGACGTAATAAGGGCGCTAATACCACGACTGCAAATTGGTGATGCCATCGCCATGGCATCATTAAGAGTAATACCGAGGTTATTATCAGTACCAAACCAAACAGATAAAATAGGCTATGAAACAACATCTCGGGGGCGGCAATAACAAAAGCAATACCGACGACTAACCGAACTATCATTTCAACAATATGTAGTCGAGCAGTACTGGCAAATTTGCTTAAAAACAGGATTGTTTTGTTAGGAAATAAAATGGCGTTAACCGCCAAACCAATCAAGGCAACAGCAAACATAAATACCGTAGATTGAGACAAAAATAGGATCATACTGCCCTTAGCCAATAACTGAGGTGAACCAAGGAATCAACTTATTCATATTAGTGTTATCAATAGTGGTACTGCCGATGTTCATAACGATTATTAAGACAGCCATATTCAGTTGTTAAATTTACAACAATCTAAACATGACTCAACTTACCAGCTTATAACTGCCCCCGGTCGCTTAATCTATTAAAACGGAATTAAACTCCTCAAAATTACGCTCAATTATTATCTAATGTGAGTTTAAAGTTAGGGTGGCCCGTTTGCCAAAATGCAAAGCTCATCCAGTCTGCTCGATTCGCCATGGTTTTACTACGTTCGTTGCCTATACCATGCCCTGTATCAAAATCGACCCAAAGCAGTATAGGGTTATCCGAGGCATTGGCGTGCATCAGCCGAGCGGCAAATTTTGCCGGTTGCCAAGCAATTACGCGTAAATCATTCATGCCCGCGGTAACAAGTGTTGCTGGGTATTGCTCGCCATCTTTAATATGGTGATACGAGTCCATTTCAACTAATCCTAAGAATTCTTGCTTATCTTTGACCGTACCAAACTCAGGGGTATTAACTGGACCATTAGGGGTTTCTTCCATTCGAATGGGATTCATAGCGCCGACTAAGGGAATAACGGCGGCAAATAGATCGGGGCGCTCGGTCATGGCTCTACCAACCAATATGCCCCCAGCACTACCGCCCATAATGGCAATCTTTTGGCTGCTAGCGTATTTGTTCTTGATCAAAAACTCAGCAGTGGCAATAAGATCCTTCCAGGTATTGGGCTTGTTGACTTTTTGCCCCGCCTTATGCCAAGCGGCGCCTAATTCGCCACCACCGCGTACATGGCTTACTGCAATAATGCCACCCTGTTTTACCCATGAGAGATAGTCTGTGCTAAAAAATGGACGCATTGAATAGCCATAAGAACCATAGCCCCAAAGTAGTGTTGCATGACTTCCATTTAACTCAATACCTTTTTGATGGATCAGTGAAACAGGCACCATGACACCGTCATGGGAAGGCACTTCGATTTCGTTGACAACAAAGTTTTCGAATTCTGAAAATGTGGCAGGTTCAGTTAGGTTTTCAGCAATGAAACCTTGGTTTTTAATATCGTATCTGAAGCGCTGATAGTCGTTTAACCAACCGTTGATTTCAATCCAAATATCGCTGCTTTGGGGGTTATGAGACTCGAGAGATAATCTACCAGCAGGAAAAGGTAGCTTGATCTCTTTCGCTTGCTTGCCGTTGTGAGCGAGAAAATGCATGCCAGCGCTAACGCCATTTTTCATAGTTGCATAATAAATACCATCCTTGTTGACCGCAAAGGAGGTAAGACTGCCTACTTTAGGCTCAGCGACAACCACGCTTGCTTTTTTGATATCGGGATTATCAATCGGCATTTTTAGGATCTGAAAATTAGGCGCATTTTTGGCCGAGAAAGCATAGATAGCGTCATCTGTTACCACTAGTTTACGAACCTCATCCTCCGGAGTCAACAGTGGTTTCCAATTGATTTTAGCCTGAGTTAGCTCGCTTGCTTCAGCAATAAAGGAGATCAGTTCTCGTTGCACACTATACGAAAAGCCGAGTAATTTAGCCGCTTGATTTTCAATTTGAACGACCGGAAATTCTTCTGGCTTGATCCCTAAATTAGGATTGTTTTTGCGTGATAAAACAACTTTGTCCTGATCATAATTGGAGTTTAATTGATGAAAGTAGGTACTCGAATCAAAGGCAGAATCTTTATCAAATTTTGGTTTATCAGGCATCCGATGGTAAACAAACCCCTTGTTGTCTTTTGTCCAAGAGACAGAGGCAAAGGATATTTTGTCGACCTGCTCAGGATAGAGTTTTTGACTGGCGACATCCATAACCAGCAATACCCCATCTTCTGAGCCGTCAGGAGATATTTGAAAGGCGACTGAAGCGCCATCACTTGAGGGTGAAACTTCACTGAAAACGTACTTTTGTTCGCTATCCGGTGCAAAGGTTGTGGGATCGAAAAGTAAACGGTCCTCGTCTTTAAAGTGCTTACGATAATATAGGCGCGATACTTCTTCTTTGGGCTGTCGCTTGGTAAAGAAATAGTAGCCATTATCAGTAATAGTTAAAGATCCATAGAACGCTGACTTATTGGATTCTAGTTTTTTCATCTCATCCAGCAATTGGTCGCGTCCGCTTATCGAATCTAAAACTTTTCGGGTGTATTGAGATTGATCCTTCATCCAGCGCTCAATTTTAGGATCGGTCATATTTTCGACTTGACGAAAGGGATCATTGATAGTCATACCGTGATAAATGTCTTTGGCTGGTTCCGGCTCTAACATTTTCGGTTGCGCGATTGGATTAGCTTGAGCAACTGCCACTGTGAAAAATAATGCAGTCATTATGGTAGAAAACGGTGTAAATGTGACGTGAGCGATCCGCACTGAAAGTTGATTCAACATCTGTATAACTCCTTTTATTTTTTATTTCCAATTCCGTTTGCCATCTAATTACAACTTAAATTTACCTTAGCGGAAACACCGAAACTGTAAGTAGTGAAAGCGTAGTCTAGATAGTTGATTTTTACAAAACCGTTTAATTTTGTTTGTATTAGGTTGATTTGACCTGTGCGGATGGATTGGGAGATCCCCGCTAACTACATGCGGGGATGACACAGTTGGTACATGCGGGGATGACACAGTTGGTAAATGCGGGGATGACACAGTTGGTACATGCGGGGATGACACAGTTGATACATGCGGGGGATGACACAGTTGGTACATGCGGGGATGACACAGTTGGTACATGCGGGGATGGCACAGTTGGTAAATGCGGGGATGACACAGTTGATACATGCGGGGATGACACAGTTGGTACATGGGGGATGACACAGTTGGAGCATGCGGGGATGACACCGTAGCAGTAGGCCGGAATGGCGCTAGTTAACTAGCGCCAGTAGAATACCCGCAGCCACTGCAGAGCCAAGTACCCCTGCCACATTGGGGCCCATAGCATGCATTAATAAAAAGTTATGCGGGTTGGCTTCTAATCCGACTTTATTGACCACACGCGCGGCCATAGGGACAGCTGAGACCCCTGCGGCGCCTACCAAGGGGTTGATGTCAGCTTTACTGTATTTGTTCATCAGCTTTGCCATTAACACCCCTGTTGCGGTACCAATCGCAAAAGCAACTGCACCGAGTGCTAAAATCCCTAAGGTTTCAGCTTTCAAAAATTTATCCGCCGAGAGCTTTGAGCCAACCGCCAGTCCTAAGAAAATAGTGACGATATTGATCAGCTCATTTTGCGCGGTATTACTTAACCGTTCTACCACTCCGGCTTCTTTCATCAAGTTGCCCAAACAAAACATACCGACCAGAGGTGTGGCTGTTGGCAGGAACAATATCGTCATCAACAATACCGCCAAGGGAAATAGGATTTTTTCTCGTTTGGATACAACCCGTAATTGCGCCATTTGAATTTGCCGCTCTGCAGGTGTCGTCAATGCTTTCATGATCGGCGGTTGGATAATAGGTACTAATGCCATATAGGAATACGCCGCTACTGCGATGGTACCCAGTAACTCTGGGGCCAATTTAGAGGCGAGGAAAATTGCGGTAGGCCCATCGGCCCCACCAATAATCGCAATAGCGGCGGCATCTTTGAGGGTAAACTCAAGGCCAGGTACATAATTCAATAGAATTGCGCCAATCAGTGTAGCGAAAATACCAAACTGTGCAGCCGCACCCAATAGCAACATCCTTGGATTAGCAATTAACGCACTAAAATCGGTCATAGCGCCAACGCCCATAAAAATCAGCAATGGGAAAACGCCAGTATCAATACCGATGGCATAAATGTAATGCAGCAATCCACCGACTTCGGAAAAGCCTGCCAGCGGAATATTGGTTAACAGCGCACCAAACCCTATAGGCAGCAATAATAGTGGCTCAAATTTCTTTACAATTGCGAGATAGAGCAAACCTAGCCCTACCAGCATCATAATAACCTGACCGATTTCGAAATGGGCAAGTGCGGTGCTTTGCCAAAGTGTATATAACTTATCCATTAGGCTAACTCAAACTCAGTAAAGCTTGCCCTGAAGAAACGGCATCACCTTCACCAATATGCACCGCTGAAACGGTTCCAGCTTCACTGGCACGGACCTCGGTTTCCATCTTCATTGCTTCCATAATGATCACCACATCGCCTTCGCTCACCTGATCTCCTTCTCGCACTAACACTTTGAAAATATTGCCTGCTAGAGGCGCATTCAAATCAGTTCCGCCTGCCGCTACTTCAGTTTGTGCTGGTGCGGGCTGTATCGACGAAAGTTGACCACCGGCCGCTACTTCGACTTGATAGGTTTTGCCATCGACCCGAACACTATAACTTTCAGTGTCATTGTGTGCAGACTTTACTGCCGGAGTCGCATTCGATGTATTTGCCACCTTTTCGGTATTTTCGCTTGGAGCTGGTTCAAAGGCGTCAGGATTATGTCTATTTTTCAGAAACTTCAAGCCAATTTGAGGAAACAGAGCGTAGGTAAGTACATCATCGACGACCTCGTCGGCTAATGAGATGCTCTCCTTTTCTGCTAACTCCAGCAGTTCTGCTTCGAGTTTATCCATCTCAGGAGCAATTAAATCGGCAGGTCGGCAGGTTATAGGTTGTTCACCGTCTAGTACGCGTTGTTGCAAATCTTGGTTTACTGGCGCAGCAGTAGCACCGTATTCGCCTTTAAGCACACCTGCGGTTTCTTTGGTGATACTTTTATAGCGCTCTTTGGTCAATACGTTAAGCACTGATTGTGAACCGACAATTTGCGACGTTGGCGTGACCAATGGAATAAAGCCAAGATCTTCTCTGACCCGTGGAATTTCTTTAAGCACCTCGTCCATCTTATCTTCAGCTCCTTGTTCACGAAGCTGATTTTCCATGTTGGTTAACATGCCACCAGGTACTTGAGCGATTAAAATGCGCGCATCTATGCCTTTCAAACTACCTTCGAATTTAGCGTATTTCTTACGCACTTCTCTAAAATAAGCCGCTATCTCAGCCAACAGATTAAGATCCAAGCCCGTGTCGCGGTCCGTTCCTTCGACAATAGACATTATAGTTTCAGTCGCGGTGTGGCCGTACGTCATACTCATTGATGACACCGCACAATCGAGCATGTCGATACCTGCATCAATCGCTTTTTGGTAGGTTGCCGTGCTTAACCCAGTAGTAGCATGACATTGCATCGCAATGGGTACCCCAATGGTTTCTTTTAGTTTAGTGATTAGCTCTTCACACTCGTAAGGCTTTAACAAGCCAGCCATATCTTTGATACACAAAGAATGGATCCCCATGTCTTCCAACTCTTTAGCCATATCAAGCCAACGGTCGAGTGTATGCACTGGACTGACAGTATAAGAGATAGTGCCTTGGGCATGAGCGCCGACCGCAATAGCGGACTTAATAGCGGTTTGCAGATTCCTGGTGTCATTCATTGCATCGAAAATACGAAATACATCCACACCGTTGGAATGCGCTCGTTCAACAAACTTTTCAACAACATCATCAGCATAATGGCGATAGCCTAATAAATTCTGGCCACGTAACAACATTTGTTGAGGTGTGTTTGGCATCGCTTTTTTTAACGCTCTTATGCGCTCCCAAGGATCTTCACCTAAGTAGCGAATGCAGGCATCAAATGTTGCTCCCCCCCAAGATTCCATTGACCAAAACCCTGCTTGGTCGAGTTTGTCTGCGATAGGTAGCATGTCATCCAGACGCATGCGAGTGGCAAGCAGCGACTGATGTGCGTCGCGCAACACCAATTCAGTTATTTTTAACGGATTGCTCATTGGAACTCCTGGAAGGTCACTACCTTGATTGACGATTTTTACGATATTGATGCACAGCGGCGGTAATCGCTGCCACTGGAATAGCGGGATCTGCATTCACATTGGTTGATTTACTTCTAGAGGGCGTGCCATATGAATGCGTAACTTGTTCTGGAAATTTGGCATTGAGATAAGCTATCAAATTGACTGCGCCTATCATTAACGTCAAAAAGACAAAAACCACGCCCATACCCACGACCATCAGGCTAGAGGCTTCTATCAAAAGATCTGTGATGTTTGCTTGCATAATAAATTTAATAATTATGATTTAGAACATGATAAGTAACACTTAAGTATTGGAAACTCAACAAAAACTCAATCAAAAATAGTCAACATAACGGGTATTTATTCGCAAAGCGTGAATTTTTACCCGACCGCAAGCAAATATCATCAAGCATTTAACATATTAATTCAAAACAAGTTGTGGTTCGCGTCTGCAGGTAAAGTGCAGTCGTAACAACAGGTAAGGACATGGGAATTTATTTCAGGCATAAAAAAACCGCTCAAAAGAGCGGTTTCTTCAATATGGCGCGTGTGGAAGGATTATTCCAGACATCCTGTCTTCCACCCCTTCGGGGCCATGCTTCGCATGTTCAAAATTGTTCCATACAATTTTGTCGAACCTCCTTCGGAGATTCTTGAATATGGCGCGTGTGGAAGGATTCGAACCTCCGACCGCCTGGTTCGTAGCCAGGTACTCTATCCAGCTGAGCTACACACGCGTGGACTTACTTTTGAAACAATTGAACCTCTTTTGGAAGTTCTTGAATATGGCGCGTGTGGAAGGATTCGAACCTCCGACCGCCTGGTTCGTAGCCAGGTACTCTATCCAGCTGAGCTACACACGCGTAACATTTCAATATTCTAGCACACCAAAATGGCGGAGAGGGAGGGATTCGAACCCTCGGTACGAATTAACGTACGGTTCCTTAGCAGGGAACTGGTTTCAGCCACTCACCCACCTCTCCGGAATTTGGTATTCACTCTGCAATAAAAAGAATAACTTAAGCTGTTCTTTTCATTTGGTAGGCATCTTTTACGATGTCTGCCTCAGCAAATGTGGGAGCGAAGTTTACTGAAACCCAATAGGAAGTCAAACCTTTTTTGCCCTACTTTGGTCTGCTTGCTTTGATTTTAAACGATGCGGGGAATATTCAACAAAACAACCACAAAAAATTGTAATTGCAAGGACTTTAAATCAAAAAAAAAGGCTGGTTACCCAGCCTTTTTTAGTACACTCAATCTTCGCTAGTATTTCCGGACCGTTCACCACCGGTACCGTTTTTCTCAGCTTGAATTCGCATATATATCTCTTCGCGGTGCACAGATACTTCTTTAGGAGCATTAACTCCAATTCTTACCTGATTTCCTTTAACTCCCAGTACAGTTACGGTAACTTCGTCACCAACCATCAGGGTCTCGCCAACACGACGGGTTAAAATTAGCATTATTTTGCTCCTTTTCCGTTTAATCCACATTTATCCTTAGTTAAAATTAGCGTATTTATCAGGTAACTCCAGAAAAATACGCAATCAATTTTCCATGTCCTTGCTGTCACTTACAAAAACTCACTGATAATTCGGTTAAATCTTATCTTCCAAATAGCTACGTACTGACGCTAAAGCAGGATCAAGATTCTCTGGCTGGCTGCCTCCGGCTTGCGCCATATCTGGACGACCACCACCTTTGCCACCCACTTGACTGGCCACAAAATTGACCAAATCTCCCGCTTTCACTTTATCGACCAAATCTTTGGTGACGCCAGCGATGACACTGACTTTTGCCCCATCCGCTAATCCTAGCACAATCACAGCACTACCTAATTGGTTTTTCAGATCATCAACCATGGCCCGTAGCGACTTGGCTTCTACTCCTTCTACTTTAGCAGACAGAAGTTTTACACCGTTTATTACAACGACTTGCGATGCCATGTCTGAGCCGGCGTGACTTGCAAGTTGCTGCTTAAGCTTATCTACTTGTTTTTCAAGGTCTTTAGATTGTTCTACCAATGCCTGTACGCGAGTTTCGAGTTTTGCAGGATCGGTCTTTAATGTACTGGCCAATTGCGCTAGTCGATGTGATTGTTGTTGTACATATTGCAAGGCAGCTTGGCCTGTTACCGCTTCTATTCTGCGTACACCCGAGGCAATGCCGCTTTCACTGAGTATTTTAAACAAACCAATATCACCGGTCTGATTAACATGAGTACCGCCGCACAGCTCCATAGAAAATGGTCCCATAGACACTACACGTACCTTTTCGTCGTACTTTTCGCCAAACAAAGCGGTGGCGCCAGATGCTTTTGCCTCGTCTAAATCCATCAATTGCGTGGCTAGGCTATGATTCTGACGAATTTGCTCATTGACGATATTTTCGATACTCAATAGCTGTGCTTCTGTCACGCTTTCAAAATGTGAGAAGTCAAAACGCAGTCTTTCGGCGTCGACAAGAGAGCCTTTCTGACTAACATGCTCGCCTAATACCGACTTTAATGCTGCATGCATAAGGTGGGTAGCACTGTGATTCAGTTTAATCGCGCCACGGCGCTCGCTATCTATCTTGGCAGCGACCTTATCACCGACGCTTAGTCGGCCTGTGGCCGTGCCTTTATGAGCAACCGCATCATTTAACTTAACAGTATCAGTCACATTGAACGTGGCAGCGTCTGTCATTAATTGCCCAGAATCACCTACTTGACCACCTGACTCAGCATAAAAAGGCGTTCTGGATAGAACCACCACACCTTGCTGGCCCGCTTCAAGTTGCGTCACCGGACCTTGTTCGTCAAACAATTCGACAATTTCAGTGTCGTCTTGTTCTTGGCTATAGCCGGTAAATTCACTTTGGGTTTTGGCAACTACCGCTTCGTTATACACTTTGCCAAAATTACTGGCTTGTTGCGCACGCTCACGTTGTTGCTCCATGGCCGCATCAAATCCAGCCTGATCAATAGTAAACCCTTTTTCGCGCGCTACATCATTGGTTAAATCGGCGGGGAATCCGTAAGTATCATACAGTTTGAAAACCACTTCCCCTGGCACTACTTCTCCACTCAAACCGCTCAATGCGTCATTGAGAATGGTCATGCCCCGCTCTAAGGTCCGAGAGAATTGCTCTTCTTCAGTACGTAATACTTTTTCAATCACCGGTTTTTGATCGGTGAGCTCGGGATAAGCTTCGCCCATTTGTACGCACAACTCGTCTACTAAGCGATAAAAGAAAATATTCTGAGCACCTAATTTATAACCGTGTCGCACTGCGCGGCGGATAATTCTGCGCAATACATAACCTCGGCCCTCATTTGACGGCATTACACCATCACAAATTAAGAAGGCGCAGGATCGAATATGATCGGCGATAACGCGCAATGATTTATCTTGCAGGTCGTCACTGCCAACTATTTCAGCCGCTGCGGCAATCAGCTTAACGAAGATATCAATTTCATAGTTGCTGTGTACATTTTGTAAAATCGCAGCAATGCGCTCTAAGCCCATACCGGTGTCAATTGAGGGTTTAGGTAGAGGATGCATCACACCATCAGCAGTGCGATTAAACTGCATGAATACTAAGTTCCAAATTTCGATAAAGCGATCACCGTCTTCTTCAGGTGAACCAGGAGGCCCTCCCCAAATATGCTCGCCGTGATCGTAAAAAATTTCGGAACACGGTCCACAAGGGCCAGTGTCACCCATCGACCAGAAATTATCCGATGTTGCGATACGAATAATTTTCTCGGCTGGCAAACCGATGTCGTTTTGCCAAATATCGAAGGCTTCATCATCTTCATGGAAAACAGTGACCAACAATTTATCTTTTGGTAAGCCCAATGTGTCAGTTAAAAACGTCCACGCATACTGAATGGCCTGCTTTTTAAAATAATCGCCAAAGCTAAAATTACCCAGCATTTCAAAGAAGGTATGGTGCCTTGCGGTATAACCCACATTTTCCAAGTCATTGTGTTTTCCGCCCGCTCGTACACAACGTTGCGAAGAGACCGCTTTGTTGTAGCTGCGTTTTTCAGCGCCTAAGAAAACATCTTTAAATTGATTCATACCCGCATTCGTAAATAGGAGAGTTGGATCATCCGCTGGGACAAGTGAAGAACTCGGCACAATTTGATGACCTTTGTCTGCATAATAATCCAAAAAGGCGCGTCGAATTTCAGCGGTAGTATTACTCATTCAATTTCCTGTTAACGTGGATGTGCTGTCAGCATCAGCGGCTGATCCAGCCTGTTGGCACTTATTTAATAGCGCCGAACAATATCATAAACAATCGCTGGCTGTTAAGCAGCAAGAGGCAATTCTAGCTAGGTAAAATGCATTTATTTTGCTCAAACACGGAATTTCGACGACTTTTCAGCAACGATTGCGAATTATGGCACTTGTTAGCTGTGACTTTAGGCTTAAGATATCTGTTTTAACACATAGTTAATTTGCGCTGTATTGAACCCTCTATATTGCAAAAATCGCATGCGTTTTTGTTTGTCTTGCCAATCTACTATGGGCTTATCCGCGTATTTTTTACGATATACATGAAGTGCAATCTGATTAAAATCCTGAAAATTTTCAGCAAAACCTTGTGCAATGACATTTTCATCAATGTTGTGCTGCTTTAAGGCCATTTCAATTCGCTGTTTGCCTTGACCCTTTTGGACTTTGGAGCGGATAAAGCTTTCGACAAAACGAACGTCACTTTGTATGTCCTTTTCAACAAACAACGTTAGCTGCTGGCGGATTAAGCTTTCATCTAATCCTTTAAGCAGCAATTTATTGATAATCTCAACCTGACTGTGCTCCCGTCTAGAAAGTAGACGGGTGATTGAATGGTTGATGATCTTACGCTCGTTGTCTGACATATTACACTTCTAATCCAATTGTACTGTGGCGGCTAATTTTGCATTTTGAGTTTATCCATTCCATAGACCAGATCCCTCAATCATTCTGGTATTCGGTAAAAAAGACCCAAGATCCCTTTTGCAATTATGCCTTTTTAGCCGCTTTAGAGCAGTCTGGCAGTTTGGCAGTAGAATCTGGCTGGCAGCCGTTTCATTTATTAGCATATCAAGCCGACACCTTGGTGGGAATGCTGCCCTTATACAAAAAAAACCATAGCTATGGCGAATATGTATTCGATTTTGCTTGGGCAGACGCCTACCATCGCCATGGTATTCACTATTATCCCAAGTTGGTCAATGCGATTCCCTTTACACCAGTAACCGGGGCACGCTTGCTTGTCAGCGATTCACATGACCCAGAGTCCCTGTTAGTAGACATGTTAGCCTATGTTAAACAACAACTTCCGTTGTTAGCATTTTCCTCTATTCATTGTTTATTTCCGTCTAAGCGGGTTAGCAACTCACTCACACAACAGGCTATGCCACAACGCCTAAGTGTGCAGTTTCAATGGTACAACAAGGGCTATACCAGCTTTGATGATTTCATCCAACGCTTTACCGCCAGAAGACGCAAGATGGTGCGTAAAGAACGGGCAAAAATCGCCGCCCAAAACATAAATGTGGTCAAGCACTTTGGTGCTAGTCTCAGCCAAACGGAAATGGATTTTTTCTATCAGTGCTATTGTCAAACCTATTTAAAACGCAGTGGCCATCCCGGTTATCTCAACAAAGCGTTTTTTACGCAATTGCTTAACACTATGGGTGACAATATTTTGTTGGTTATCGCCAGTAAAGCCGAGACTCCGATAGCGGGTGCACTCTACCTTTACTCTGAAGATCAACTGTGCGGGCGATATTGGGGCGCAATTGAAGAAGCGGATGCGCTGCATTTTGAGTGTTGCTACTATCAAGGTATTGAGTTCTGTATTGACAATAAACTGGCAAGTTTCAACCCTGGCACCCAAGGGGAACATAAAATCCTGCGGGGGTTTGAGCCTACTTATTGTTATTCAAACCACTGGTTAGAAGATCGCCCATTCCAGCATGCGGTTGAGCGTTTTATTGAACAAGAAACCCCGGGGATAAAAGCGTATAAACACAATGCTGAGCAATTGTTGCCTTTTAAACAACCGCAAGGTTAATTCCCTGCGCGTTGAGTAACACAAATCGACTATTCACCTTTATGCCATATCAGCAGTTGATTATTCGCTGGCATAAAATAGTTATGGCTTAATGTCAGGCCTTGCGCCCAGGTGGTCAGTTCTTCCAATGAACGTATCCCGCCATAACCGCGCTGACGAAGACTAAGATCAAACTCATAATTGCTGTCGCTGGTGAATTCGCCATTTATTTTAAACGGACCATATTGGCAGAACACACCGCCTTGAGGCAGGTTTTTAGCTACCGTTTGCATCAATAACTGCGCTTCCTCGGGCTGCATAATATGTGCAGTATTGGCCGAATAAACGGCATCGACATTGTTGAAATGCCATTCATCTTGGCCAATAAAAAAACATGCAGGCGGCAATACATTGTGGCAATTTGCATCGGCAACCCAAGCTTTAATGCTTGGATGGTTTTCTATTACATCGGTAGGCTGCCAGACAATATCCACAAAGTGCTGAGCAAAAAAGGATACGTGTTGTCCTGTACCTGAACCAATTTCGAGCACCTTGCACTTGCCAACCAAATGCTTTTTCAGATGTGCCAATATCGGCGCTTTATTATTTTCACACGCCTGTGAGAAGCTCTTTTGGGAATGCATCTTCGCCTCTTAATTAGATATATTAGGCGCCAGCCACTTACTGGCCTGCTCAATCGTCCAGCCTTTTCGCTGCGCGTAGTCTTCAAGCTGATCTTGCTGAATCTGCGCCACTGCAAAATAACGTGCATCAGGATGAGAGAAGTACCACCCCGAGACTGATGCGCCCGGCCACATGGCAAAACTTTCCGTTAGCGTCATGCCAGTGTGGGTTTGGGCATCGAGTAGCTCCCATATGGTTTGCTTCTCAGTGTGCTCGGGACACGCAGCATAACCAGGGGCCGGTCGAATACCCGTATACTTTTCGCGGATTAGATCAGCGTTAGATAAGGTTTCGTCTTTGGCATAACCCCACAGGATTTTGCGCACATGTTGATGTAAATACTCGGCGAAGGCTTCGGCTAACCTGTCAGCTAACGCCTTAACCATGATACCGTTATAATCGTCACCATCATCAATATAAGCTTGCGCTAATTCATCTTCACCGATACCGGCGGTGACCGCAAAGGCGCCTATGTAGTCAGCCCGTTGACTAGCTTTGGGCGCCACATAGTCACTTAAACAATAATTGAATCCTTTACTTTTTTCAGTTTGTTGGCGTAGATGATGAGCCACTTTAATCGGTGTCTGGCGAGATTCATCATCGTAGATCTCAATGTCATCGCCAACCCGATTGGCCGGAAAAATGCCCACCACGCCTTTGGCTTGCAATTGTCCTGCCTCAATCAAGGTCGTCAACATCCCTTGCGCATCGGCGAATAAGTTCCGCGCTTCTTCACCCACCACTTCATCATCGAGTATGCGGGGATACTTGCCAGCTAACGACCAGGTTAAGAAAAACGGAGTCCAATCAATATACCCAACCAAATCGCTAAGACTGACGCTGATGGGCTGTACGCCCAAATGCGCAGGTACTGGCGGTTGATAGACTTGCCAATCGCAACTAAAAGCATTGTCGCGTGCTGCGGCCAAACTCACCGGTTTACTGCGCGGCTGTTTGCGCGCATGTTGATCACGCACTACCTCGTATTCTTTATTTAATTTTTCTAAGTATTCGGGGCGATGTTCATCGGAGATTAATTTTTGACAAACGCCAACAGCGCGACTGGCATTTGGCACATAGACTACGGGGCCATTGTAATTTTGTTCAATTTTCACCGCGGTGTGGGCTTTGGATGTTGTTGCTCCCCCGATCAAAAGCGGAATATCAAAATTCAAACGCTGCATTTCTTGGGCAACATGTACCATTTCATCTAATGACGGTGTAATAAGGCCCGATAAGCCAATCATATCCACCTGTTGCTCCTTGGCGACCTGCAATATTTTCGCTGCAGGGACCATGACGCCTAAATCGATAATTTCATAGCTATTACATTGCAACACCACACCAACAATATTTTTACCAATGTCATGCACATCGCCTTTCACAGTCGCCAATAGAATTTTACCGTTACTGCTACTTTGATCTTTTTCAAGTTCGATAAAAGGCTCTAGGTGAGCCACGGCTTTTTTCATCACCCGTGCAGATTTAACCACTTGCGGCAAAAACATTTTACCATCACCAAAGAGATCGCCCACCACGTTCATGCCGTCCATCAACGGACCTTCAATGACGTGTAAGGGTCGCTCGGCTTGCAGTCGAGCTTCTTCGGTATCTTCAATGATGAAATCGGTGATCCCTTTGACCAGTGCATGCTCGAGCCGCTTGTTTACGTCATAGTCGCGCCACTCAAGATTCTCTTTGACCACCGTTTTGCCATCGCCTTGGTATTTAGGTGCTAGCGCTAACAGGTTATCAGTTGCCTGTGGATGGCGATTTAAGATCACATCTTCAACCGCCTCCCTCAACTCTGCAGGGATCTCGTCATACACCTCCAGTTGACCGGCGTTAACAATGGCCATGTCCATACCCGCTTGGATCGCGTGGTACAGAAACACCGAATGCATAGCTTCACGGACTGGATTATTGCCGCGAAACGAAAACGAAATGTTCGACAGCCCACCAGAGACATGACAATGCGGTAGCTGTTGTTTAATCTGCCGTGTGGCCTCAATAAAATCGACCGCATAGTTATTGTGTTCATCAATCCCGGTAGCGACGGCAAAGATATTGGGATCGAAGATGATATCTTCTGGCGGGAAACCGACTTTCTGGGTCAGCAGATGGTAACTGCGCTGACAGATCTCAAATTTACGTGCTTGGGTATCCGCTTGCCCAGCTTCATCAAATGCCATGACAACAGTAGCGGCACCATAACGTTTGAGCAATTTGGCTTGGGCTAGAAAGGGTTCTTCGCCTTCTTTCAAACTAATAGAATTAACAATCGCTTTGCCCTGCACACACTTGAGTCCCGCTTCAATTACGCTCCACTTCGACGAGTCGATCATAATAGGCACACGAGAAATATCCGGCTCCGAAGCAATCAAATTCAAAAAGCGCGACATCGCGGCTTCTGAATCGAGCATGGCTTCGTCCATATTGATATCGATAATTTGTGCGCCGTTTTCTACCTGTTGACGAGCAACGTCTAACGCCTGCTCATACTCACCTTCGAGGATAAGACGCTTAAATTTGGCCGAACCAGTAACGTTAGTACGCTCACCAACATTAACAAAGCGGGCACTGGCATTATGTAGTGTTTGTGACATTAATAACTCCTCTTAATGCACAAAGGGTTCAAGCCCAGACAGGCGCATTTTAATTTCGTGTTTAATGGGAACCCGTGGGGCTATTCCCGATACCGCTTGCGCAATGGCTTGAATATGCTCGGGACTGCTGCCACAACAACCGCCAACAATGTTGACGAGCCCTGACTCCGCCCACTCTTTAATATGTTCTGCCATTTCGGGCCCTTCCATATCGTATTCACCAAACTCATTGGGTAAACCGGCGTTGGGATGAGCGGAAACCAAACATTCTGCTTGATTGGATATCTCTTGCACGTATTGGCGCAATAGGTCTGGACCTAGCGCACAATTCAAACCAAAGGAAATAGGGTTGATGTGGCGTAACGAATAATAAAATGCTTCCGCCGTTTGACCAGACAAAGTGCGTCCCGAAGCATCTGTGATAGTGCCCGAGATCATCACCGGCAATACGATATCAAGATCATCAAATACCGTGTCCACTGCAAAAGCCGCCGCTTTAGCATTTAATGAATCGAACACGGTTTCTATTAAGATAAAGTCTGCACCACCTTCAATCAGTCCATGCGTGGCTTGTTTGTAGGCATCTACCAATTTATCAAAAGTAATATTGCGCATCCCCGGATCATTCACATCGGGTGAAATAGACGCAGTGCGATTGGTCGGCCCCAGTACACCGGCAACAAAACGGGGTTTTTCGGGTGTTTTATCGGTGAACTCGTCCGCAGCCTTCCTCGCTAACTTTGCCGCTTCAACATTAATTTCTTTCGCTAAAGATTGCATGTCGTAATCGGCCATGGAAATCGTCGTCGCGTTAAAGGTATTGGTTTCAATAATATCAGCGCCAGCAGCCAAGTACTCACAATGGATGTCATAGATGATTTGTGGCTGCGACAGAACTAGCAGATCATTATTGCCTTTCACGTCACAATGCCATTCTTGAAAACGATCACCACGATAATCATCTTCAGTTAATTTATAGCGCTGGATCATCGTACCCATGGCACCATCGAGGATCAAAATTTTGTCTTTGGCTAGCGCCTTAAACTGTTCTATTCGGTCTTGTCGCACTCTGATACCTCTTAATTTTTTGTCGGCAAATCGGCAAGGTTGTATGGTGTTGTCTGATACACGTAGTAGTTTAGCCAATTGGTAAATAATAATGAGCCGTGTGAACGCCATGTTACGCGATAAGGTCCTTGGGGATCATCATTTTGGTAATAGTTTTCAGGTACTTTTGGCGATAACTTATTGCGTATATCACGCTGATACTCTTGATCGAGGGTTTCGGGTTCATATTCTGGATGGCCAGTGACAAACACCATGCGTTTGTCTTCAGACGCCACTATGTATGCGCCTGCGTCAGGGGAGCTGGCGAGCACATTTAACCCTGGCGTACTTTGGTACTGTGGCACTGGAATTTCACCAAAACGGGAATGTGGTGCATTAAAGACAGGATCAAAACCTCTCATTAATTCATCGTGAACCGCATTCACTGAATGGGCATACACGCCGGATAGCTTTTGTTTTCGCAATTGACGATTGTAACCATAAAAGTGGTAGTAGGCAGCATGGGCGGCCCAACAGGAATACAAGGTCGATTGCACATGACGCCGTGACCAATCCATGATGGTGGTTATTTTGTCCCAATACTTCACATCCTGATAATCTAGATGCGCAATAGGCGCCCCTGTGATGATCAGTCCATCGTAATTTTTATGTGCGACTTCATCAAACGATAAATAGAAGTTGTCCATATGCGCTTTAGGGGTATTTTTAGGTGCCTGATTATCTATTCGGATCAAATCAATATTGATCTGCAATGGAGTATTCGACAACAACCGCAAAATTTGGATTTCAGTTTCAATCTTGTTGGGCATCAGGTTCAGCAACCCCACTTCCAGCGGACGAATATCCTGTTTGGATGCCGCATCCGTATCCATTACGAAGATATTTTCAGCGTTCAATACGCCTTGTGCTGGCAAGTCGTTTGGAATTCGAATTGGCATAACATCTCCATAGCAATGAGTGAAGGGTCAAATTTCGCTCATTCCACCGGCAAAGTCAACATCTTTACGTCTAGACGTCTAAACGTACAAATAAAATTTTAAATTTACCTAAGACTTAATAGCATAAGATAGAAATGTATGGTCGAGCTTATTGAGGACACGGAAGAATAAAATAGTGGGAAGCGCTGCGCTCTAGAGCAAGTATTATGGTTTCGCTGTTACCTACTTACGAGTGGGATTTTTTCACCGACACCAACAACTCAGCTTCGGCTCTAGGTAATTCGCATTCGCGCATCAGATCCTCAACCGTAGCGCCAGCATCGACCATTTTTGCCGCTTGAGTGTACATGCGGGTGGCAGGATCTAAATACTCAACCTCCGCGACTTTATCACCTAAGTGTTCAATTTTGACGATCAGATCTTTGACCTTAGCACCCACGGCCAACGCACCTGAACGCACCTCATGAACTTCTTCTTGCTGGAGTCGACTAGCGTGCTGTAATGCATCAATGCGCTTGCTAAGATCCGTTAGTATTTTGCCTTGTAGGCTGACCGTTTTGCGTAACCATAACGTCATTGCCACGCAGATAACCACAATACACAGCGCAATCGCCAGTGCCATAGTTTCCCAATTCAATATCTGCTCCCCACTTATCGAAGTCATCGACATCTGATACAAAAAACCCTGCTCAATTGACCAGGGTTTAGATACAAACAGTGATACCTAAAAACTAGATACCGCTGATTTCATCCCATTCTTCATCACTTAGCAACTTATTCAGATCGACCAATATTAACAATTCGCCATCTCTGTTGCTCACACCCTGAATAAATTTGGCACTTTCTTCGGTCCCCACATTGGGCGCACTGTCAATCTCAGATGAACGAAGATATACCACTTCGGCCACACTATCGACCAGAATCCCCACCACTTGCTCGTCCGATTCAATGATCACAATCCGCGTGTTGTCGGTAATTTCATTAGGTGGCAAGCCGAAACGAGTGCGAGTATCGATAACAGTAACGACATTACCGCGTAAATTGATAATCCCTAATACATATTCGGGAGCACCTGGTACAGGAGCAATTTCAGTGTGCCTGAGCACTTCTTGAACTTGCATTACATTGATGCCATAGGTTTCTTCACCTAAGCGATAGGTAACCCACTGCAAAACTTCATCATTGCTATCAACTGCGGCATTTTTTGCAATTCTTTCGTCACTCATATGACTCGCTCCCTACAAGCTGCGTCTATTTATCATTACTACCTAGGCCTTTGTTTAACATATCAATTAAGTGTTGAACGTTAACAAGTGCACACATCTTTTCTTTGACCATTCCCGCCAACCAAGGGCGTTTACCATTAGTCTCACGCCATTTAACATCACTTGGCTTTAATACTGACGTGGTGGTGAGACTTTCACAAGCCAAACCCCAACCGCTGGTGTCTAACATTATAAGATATTGATAATTTAACGATTCTGCCAGTTTTTCGTCATATTTTTCTGGCATAACCCATTTTGCCGTGTCGACAACACTTAAATTTTCATCTCTATGAAGCATAACACCTTTGAACCAATCTGGTTTTCCAAATAATGGGCCAATTTTTTCAATCTTGTGGATGCCACCTAATTCCGTCAATGGCAACGCTAATGTTAACCCTGCGACTTTGAAAAACAACGCTTGGAAATCACGGGTTGGAATACTGGTGGTGACAACCTCAGTTTTCAGCGGCTCTGCTGGTTCTTTTATGTCGACCTCAGACGCACTTTCTTTAGCGATGATTGTTTCTTCAGTGACGCTATCTTCTGGGGACTCAATGGCAATGTCATCATTGATTTCTGGTATTTGAGCAGACTCAAGCAGTTTTGCAACGCTTTCTAATTGCACCACATCTTGTGGCGCTTCATCACTAAGCAATGACGTTAAATATTCTTCTACCAGTTCTTCTTTGGCGAACCCGCTATTTTTCATGATTGGTCACTCGCTGTAGATTGCAAATGCGTTAACAGATTTTTGTACGCATAAACGCCCCGTGATTTAGGACAATAAACTGACGGTGGTGATTGTGCCTGACTGGCGTCTCGAAAACGGGTGTCCACCGGGATCACGCCAGACCAAACTTGATCTTTGTAATCGTCACACAAGACCTTGTATGCATCCGCAGCAGCGTTTACCCGCTTATCAAACATAGTGGGTACGATAATGCGTTGAAACTTTCTATTCTGTGATTTAGACATGATTTCAAGGGTGTGCATCATCCGCTGCAAGCCTTTTAACGCGAGAAACTCAGTTTGCACAGGAATAATAAGGTGATGACTGGCTGCAACGGCATTTACCATCAACACGCCAAGCACCGGTGGGCAGTCAATCAACACATAGTCAAACTCATCGGCCACACAGGCAAAAGCTTTTTTTAGGATCAGTCCCATGCCTGGTTGAGTGCCCATTTTACGATCTAAGGTAGCCAATGCCATGGAAGCGGGTAAAATGAATAATGAATCTAATTTAGTCGGGCAAAGACTATCTAATACGGTGTCTTTGTTTAATTCCGCACCTGCAGCGAATACATCATAAACACTTGAAGACAGCTCTTCTGAGTCTACGCCAAAATAATAACTGAGTGAGGCTTGAGGGTCGGTATCAACCAATAGGACTCGGTGCCCTTGTTGAGCCAGAATGCCGCCCAGCGTAACAGTCGTGGTTGTTTTTCCCACTCCGCCTTTCTGATTCGCTATGGCCCACACAATCACAATATTGCTCTACCGGTTAATATCATCTGCAATGGGTCTATTTTACCTGCATTTCGGTGAGGATGCTTGATGCAATTTCATCCAAAGGTAAATTTCGTTCAGCGATATTGGCTTTGGTCACAGCTAAGGGCATACCATACACGACGCTGCTATTTTCATCTTGTGCCCAAATTTTGGCACCGCGTTGCTTTAACGCAAGACTGCCCTGTTTTCCATCTGCGCCCATGCCGGTCAGAATAATTCCGAGTACATCGCCACCGTAGACACGGCTTATGGATTCAAAGGTCACATCAACGCTAGGTTTGAACAACAAATGATCCTGTTGCTCCGACTCGGTAATTGTCACTTTTGGATCTTTGACATTACCATCCACTATCATCTGCTTGCCACCGGGTGCCAGATAAGCGCATCCAGGTTTCAATTTATCGCCCGACTGCGCTTCTTTGACAGTGATTTTACAGCCCTGGTTGAGTCTTTCAGCAAAAGCTTTAGTAAAACTACCCGGCATATGCTGAACCAATACGATGGGATAAGGAAAAGACGCAGGGAATTGCGCTAGAATTTTTTGCAAGGCAACCGGCCCGCCAGTGGAAGTCCCAAGCGCAAGCACTGCGTATCGCTTTCCTGAAGCTCTGGTTACGGAACCCGTTAAAACACTCGGGGCTTCAGAAGAAGGTGGCGCAACGGCTTGACTGGTCGAGCGCATAAACACTTGAGTTTTGACCGTGGTGCCTGGAGACGGCGTTTGAATAGCTCGCCTGCTGAAACTAGCTCGTTTTGCGGCAAGCGCTTTGACTCGTGATTGCAAAAGGTCAATTGACTCTCTGCGATTACTGGCAATGTCTTCAAATTTCTTTGGCAGGAAATCTAAGGCCCCCGCATCAAGAGCATCAAGGGTCGCTTGCGCGCCATCATGGGTTAACGAAGAAAACATCAAAATGGGCAGCGGATGAGACTTCATGATTCTTTTTACTGCGGTAATGCCATCCATCACCGGCATTTCAACATCCATGGTGACTACATCCGGTTTAAGCTCGGCAACCATGCTAATCGCTTGCTGACCGTTGCGAGCTATGCCTACTACATCCAACATGGGATCTTGATTCAGTATATCTTTAACCCGACGGCAAAAAAAGCTGGAGTCATCGACCACTAGTACTCGGTATGCCATCGGTTAACACTGCCCTCAAATGTTGGATCGGAATCCATTTTAATTATTCTAAAAGGTAAATTTTTTACCTACCCACAGCTTACATTTCAATCTGCGCATAGTCATCTCGGTATATTACTGTATACAGCACCGCTACACCACTTAAGGTGTGGAACTATCTGTTAATTTTGCAGGTTGTCTTGGGTAGGTACGCCGCTAGCCTCGCGACCTTCACTAACAAGGGGAGGTAGAAAACACACTAAATCAAATGCTTAGATACTTTCCCTTGTAATGAACATTAATTTATTCAGCTACTTTTTCTTTGCGTAACGCTTAAGCAAGTTTGGAATATCAATAATTAATGCAATACCGCCGTCGCTGGTTATAGTCGCGCCAGCCATTCCAGGCGTGCCTTGCAATAATGCATCCAACGGTTTAATCACAACTTCTTCTTGACCTATAAGCGCATCAACCACAAAACCCACTTGTTGCGTACCAATTTGCACTACCACAACATGACCTTGATTTTTATCCGTACTACCTTTGCCATTTTTCAACCAGTCTCGTAGGTAAAATAGTGGTATCGCTTTGGAGCGCACAATCATCGTCAATTGACTGTCAACGGTATTGGTCTTACTCATATCCATATTAATGATTTCATTGACTGCGCCTAGCGGTAAAGCGAAAGTCTGTTCACCAACCACAATCATCAAGGTTGGTAAGATGGCTAACGTAAGTGGCACTTTTATTTCGAGTCGTGTGCCTTTACCCAACGCTGAATCAATATTCACGGTACCATTGAGTTGGTTAATTTTGGTTTTAACCACATCCATTCCCACACCGCGACCTGAAATATCTGATATTTCTGTTTTGGTGGAAAACCCAGGAGCAAAAATCAAATTAAAGGCTTCTACATCAGACATCCTAGCCGCTGCATCGGCATCCAATACACCGCGACTAATCGCAATTTCTTTAAGCTTCTCGGCATCCATTCCTTTACCATCATCTTCGATGGTAAGCAGAATATGATCACCTTCTTGAGACGCAGATAACTTCACAACTCCCATTGATGGCTTGCCTGCCGCAACGCGGTCTTCAGGCATTTCGATGCCATGATCGACAGAGTTTCTGACTAAGTGAACTAACGGATCTGCCAGTGCTTCAACCAAGTTTTTATCTAAATCGGTTTCTTCACCTTCTAACTCTAGGGTAATTTCTTTTTTCAGGCTGCGCGCCAGGTCTCTGACGACCCGAGGGAATCGACCAAACACTTTCTTAATGGGCTGCATACGGGTTTTCATTACCGCCCCTTGCAGGTCACCCGTTACCACATCAAGGTTAGCAATGGCCTTAGTCATAGCTTCGTCGTTAATGTTAATACCAAGACTTAGAAGGCGGTTTCTGACTAACACCAATTCCCCCACCATATTCATGATCTGGTCGAGTCGTTTGGTATCAACCCGAACTGTCGTTTCGCCTTGTGCCGCAGCCGAAGCAGACTTTTTATCATCTTTTTTGGCCGGTGCTTTTACCACAGGTTTAGCAACGGGTGCTGGCGCTGCGGCAGCCACTGGCGTTGGAGGCGGCGGTGGCGGCGGTGGTGGCGGTGGCGGCGGTGGCGGTGGTGGAGGCGCAGCTTTAGCTGGCTCTTTTACCGCTGGTCCTTTACCCGAACCATGTAATTGATCTAATAGCGCTTCGAATTCATCGTCAGAGATTTCATCAGAGTCTGAATCACTGGCTGCAGGAGCTGCTGGAGCAGAAACAGCAGGTGCCGATTCTTTTTCTGCAACGAATTGTCCTTCACCATGCAATTGATCCAACAAAGCTTCAAATTCATCGTCGGTAATGTCTTCACTGTTGTCATCGAGCACGCTTGCTGGTGCTGCAGGAGCAGGTGCGCTTGGTGAGGCACTGCCATGTAACTCATCTAATAAAGCTTCAAATTCGTCTTCTGAAATTTCGTCTATGCTGCCTTCACCTGAGGAGGCTGGTGGTGGCGGTGGAGCTGTTGCCGCTGGAGCCGGCGCTGCAGGCGCAGCAGCATCTTGAGATTCAGGTTTACTCAGACGGTGAAGTGTTTCAAGTAGTTCTGGTGCTGCAGGTTCAAGTGGCTCACGGGCTTTGACGTTTTCGAACATTTCAACCACGACATCGGTGGCCTGCAAAATAACGTCCATTAACTCAGGGGTTAACGTACGTTGCTGATTACGCATCACATCGAAGACATTCTCGGCGCCGTGGCAGATATCCACCAATTCGCTGAGCGCTAAAAATCCAGCCCCGCCTTTGACGGTATGATAACCACGGAAAATCGCATTCAGCAGATCAGAGTCTTCTGGATTGTTTTCGAGATCAACAAGCTGTTCTTGCAGTTGTTCCAGTATTTCACCGGCTTCGACCAAAAAGTCCTGTAGGATTTCCTCGTCAACTTCAAAAGACATGAACCAATTCCTCTTAAAACCCTAAACTAGATAGTAAGTCGTCAACGTCATCCTGACTTGACACAACATCATCACGCGTTTCTGCATCGATAATGGGTCCTTCCGCTTTCACTTTATCGGACTCTTTGTCAGATTTGTGAGTACTTTCATCAACTTTCGGTTTTAAAGCCGCTGTTTCAGGTGCTCCAAATACCGTCAGCATGTGTACCAGACTGTCTTCGACTTCTTTTACTAACTCAATGACTCGGCGAATAACCTGGCCAGTCAAGTCTTGGTATCCTTGTGCCATCAACACATCAGTCAACAACACATTGAGTTTAGCAGTATCTGCAGAAGATTCTTCTAACAGCTTGTCTAATTCATTACATAAAGATTTAAATTCGCCGAGTTCCATTTGTCTGGACATCAGCTTTTTCCATTCAGGCAAGACTTTGGCAATACCAACATGCAGTTTTTCGGCGATGGGCATGCTCTTTTCTACCGCGTCCATCGTGGTATTGGCGGCCTGCTCAGTGGTCTCAATCACGTACATGAGACGACTTTGCGCGTCGGGGATATCTTCAATAGCAAGATTGGAAATGCGAGGATCGAGTTGAAACGTATTGAGCGAGTCATGAAGTTGCCGTGTGAGCTTGCCCACTTCAGCAAATAATTCAACAGAATTCGTCAAGGAAGCTTCCTCTAGCAATTCAGAGGCAGCTTGGTTATCTCCGGACTCAAGTAACTCGACTAATTTTTTAGCTTCGTCAAGAGACAACGGAGCTTTAGCAGAACCGGTCATTCAGACACTCCTAATTGGTTGTCATCGGGTGAGTCTTAACCCAGTCTCTCAAAAATTTTGTCTAGTTTTTCTTTCAATGTATTGGCGGTAAACGGTTTCACAACGTAGCCGTTGACACCGGCTTGTGCAGCCGCAACGATTTGTTCTTTCTTAGCCTCAGCCGTCACCATTAACACCGGTAAGTGTTTGAGGTTGTCATCTGCTCGTATCGCACGAAGCAAATCAATTCCCTGCATGCCAGGCATATTCCAGTCGGTAACGACAAAGTCAAAATCGCTCTGTTGTAGCATCGGCAATGCCGTGCTCCCGTCATCGGCTTCTTGTACATTAGTAAAACCAAGATCTTTAAGTAAATTCTTGATGATACGTCTCATTGTTGAAAAATCGTCAACAACGAGAATTTTCATATTTTTATCCAAAACTGCCTCCAATGAGGATTAAACCAAAATTATTATCTATTATTCTTCGTTTAGTCGCCAAGACTGCATTTTATTTTTCAGTTTTAGCATCGCCTGACTGTGGATTTGGCTGACTCTTGATTCACTGACCTCGAGCACTTCACCGATTTCCCGTAAATTTAATTCTTCATCATAATACAATGATAAAACAATTGCTTCTCGCTCTGGTAATGTAGTAATAGCATGCGCCAAGGCTTTTTGAAACGAACCTTGCAATAAATCTTGAAAAGGCGTGTCGCTGCCTTTCGTTTGTTCCGTGGTGATCACATCTTCAGTAATACCCAGATCTTCAATACCGATTATCTTTCCAGCGTTCACTTCATTGAGCATCTGATGGTAGTCTGTCAGAGACACTTCCAATTTTTCTGCTACGTCTACATCTCGTGCATCTCTGCCGGTCTCTTTTTCGACCTGGTTGATCGCCTCGGTAATAGCACGACCATTTTTGTGTACCGAGCGAGGTGTCCAATCGCCTTTGCGAATTTCATCCAGCATGGCACCGCGTATACGAATACCCGCGAATGTCTCAAAGCTGGCCCCCTTGGTACCATCGAAATTTCGTGCCGCTTCTAGCAAACCTATCATGCCAGATTGAATTAAGTCATCAACCAACACACTGGCAGGAAGTCGCGCTAGCAAATGATGCGCTATGCGTTTGACAAGTGAAGCATGCCTCTCTACCAATTGAGCCGTGTCGGCCTGTTGTTGATAAGCTGCAGCTTTTCTATTCACCCTTGACCACCAACCACTTTCTCGGCAATAAGTTGCTCTAGGAAAAACTCAAGGTGTCCACCTGGCTGATTTGGAATAGGCCAAGTCAGTGCTTTGTCGGCTAACCCTCTAATTGCTACTGCAGCAGGTGACGCAGGATATGCATCAACAATGGCTTTTTGTTTGCGTACCGATTTACGAATATTTTCGTCATAAGGAATAGTTGCCACCAGCTCCAAGGCCACATCTAAGAATCGATTGGTCACTTTAGATAGCTTGGCAAATAGTTCTTGCCCTTCTCGCATGTTGCGCACCATATTGGCGACAATTTTGAACTTGAACACACCGTGTTCACGATTCAGTAATTTAATCAACGCGTAAGCATCTGTGAGTGAGGTGGGTTCATCACAGACTACCATCATGATGTCTTGAGATGCGCGAGAAAAACTTAACACCATGTCAGAAATACCCGCAGCAGTATCCACTAACAGCACGTCAATATCAGCGCGCAGCTCACCAAATGCACGAATAAGTCCAGCGTGCTCTGTTTGGCTGAGTTCAGTCATTGATTGGGTACCGGAGGTTGCTGGTGCAATAAGGATCCCATGGGGCCCCATCACCAACACATCATCCAATGTGCATTCACCTGAAAGTACATGAGAGAGATTTTTCTCTACTCGCAAGCCCAGCATCACGTCCACATTCGCTAATCCAAGATCAGCGTCTAAGACCATGACTCGCTTGCCTTTTTTTGCCATTGCAATCGCAGTGTTAAGGGTAATGTTGGTTTTCCCCACCCCACCTTTACCGCCGGTAACTGCGATCACTTTAATTAATCGAGATTGATTCATTCGTCTTAAGCTACTCGCTTGGTCCTCAATCATACTGCCAATGCCGATCTTGTGTTTTCTGGCTTGTTAGTATGGATCATACCGTATTTTTTATAAAGCTTAGCCGCTGCTGAGATTAAATACTTTGCATCTGCAACTTTAATATCTTCAGGGACTCTTTGTCCATCGGTGATATAACTGATGGCTAATTTGTGTTCAACCGCAACACTGATCGCCTCTCCAAGACTGTAACATTCGTCTAACTTTGTCAAAATACATCCTTCCAAAGCAATCGACTTATATGCATTAATTGTATGCTGCATCACTGTGTGCTGCGCATTTGCCTGCATCACGACATATTTCTTAATAGTAGCACATGAATGCTGATTCAATGTATCTAACTGCTTGATTAATCGGGAGTCTCTTTGACCAAAGCCCGCTGTATCAATCAATACTAGTCGTTTGTTTCGCAGTTGGAAAAGTATATCTGATAATTCTTCTGCATTTTGCGCTTTTTTTACAGCGCAGCCAATAATTTTTCCATAAGTGGCTAATTGTTCGTAAGCGGCTATACGATAGGAATCAATTGTTACCAGTGCCACTTGCTCAGCACCATAACGCTGTGCTGCCCGTGCCGCTAGTTTAGCAATCGTGGTGGTTTTACCGGTTCCGGTCGGCCCAACTAACGCAACAACACCTTCGGTGTCTAAAATAGCATTGCCAGAGGTATGAATGCGATTGGCCATTAATTTTAACAGAAACAACCATGCCTGACGTTCATCAGCTGATTCAGGGGTATATGAGACCACATCTGAGGCGATTGATTCACTGATCCCCATAGCTTCTAAGCGAGATGCCAGATAGCCATGCAATGGATGCGAGCGTTGCTGCTCTTGCTTGATGAGACCAGACACTTGGAACTGCAACATACCTCTTAACGCATTAAGCTCGTTTTTAATCTCACTGATGGCCGATGCATCATGCTGTTGTTGCGTATTGCTTGTCGGTGCGATCTTTGGAGCAATATTTACGGGGGCATGGGTAAAGGATTTTTCCGACGGGAAATCCTGCGCTGAATTCGTTGTTTGTTGATTTTGCTGCTCTAATAATGCGCGCAAGCTATCCGGCCCCGAATCACCAATAATTTCACTCAAACTCGGCACTTTCTTAGCATTTTTAGCTGGCGCAGCGCTACGATTGGGCATGGAAGTGGCAGTCTTGTTTGATTCTGCGCGATAAGTTGACGCTGCTTTTGCGGAGCTGACAGGGGCAGTGCTCGAAGCGGGTTGGTCATAAGCGGCGATAATTTCAATCCCATCGCTGACTTTTTTGTTAGACATGATCACCGCATCGCCGCCCAGTTCACTTTTGACCTGGTTCAATGCATCTCGCATGTCTTTTCCGATAAAGCGTCTAATTTTCACAATGCCTCCGATGGAGCGAGCTAATTTGATGTTCTAATTTCATAGGCGTCATTTTATTGACCCACGGCACTTACAATGCGTATCTGTTTGTCACTGGGTATTTCTTGATATGACAGCACGTGTAACCCCATGACTGAATGTTTAAAGAATTTCGATAACACTGGGCGAAGCATACCTGAGGTTAATAACACCGCGGGCTCGCCCTCTAGCTCTCGCTGTTGCGACGCTTCGGTTAACGAATGTTGAAGCTTTTCGGCCAGTCCTGGTTCGATACCTGCGCCATCTTCTCCACCCGCTTGTAATGACTGGTGCAACATCTGTTCCAGATCGGGAGCCAAAGTAATGACAGGTAGCTCTTTTTCATTATTATTTATTTCTTGCACGATCAAACGTTTGAGTGCAATTCGCACGGCTGAGACCAGTACATCGGGATCTTGCGTCTTAGGTCCGTACTCACACAATGTCTGCACTATGCTGCGCATATCTCGGATCGGAACGCCTTCATACAGTAAAGTCTGCAACACTTTCACCACAGTGCTCAGCGGAAGAATATCCGGTACTAAGCCTTCCACTAATTTAGGGCTGGATTTGGCAAGCATGTCGAGCAATTGCTGCACTTCTTCATGCCCTAAAAGCTGGTAGGCATTATTGGTTAGCAGTTGACTTAAATGGGTCGCCACTACAGTAGCCGCATCGACCACGGTATATCCCAATGTTTGCGCATGCTCCCGTTGCTGTGGACGGATCCACACGGCATCTAGTCCAAAGGCTGGGTCGCGGGTCGCTTTACCTTCTAATTTGCCAAACACCTGGCCGGGATTAATCGCTAATTCATCATCATGGCTGATTTCCGCGTCGCCCACCGTTACGCCAAGCATAGCGATGGTATAGCTATTAGGATTGAGATCTAAGTTGTCACGAATATGCACCGCTGGAATTAAGAAGCCCAACTCTTGCGAAAGCTTTTTACGCACGCCTTTAATGCGCGTCAGTAGCTCGCCACCTTGAGTTTTATCTACCAGTGGGATCAAGCGATAGCCCACTTCCAAACCGATGGTGTCGACGTGTTGGACATCATCCCAGCCCAATTCTTTTATCTCTTGTGGTTGTTGACTTTGTTCTGGCAAATTGTCAACGCTTTGCGGTGCCTCGGCGTTTCGGCGCGCGCTCCATACGTTGTAGTAGGCGACGCATGCGACAAAGGCACTGAAACCTAAAAAGGCAAAATGCGGCATGCCGGGCACAATCCCCATCACAAACAAGATACCGGATGTGACGTACAAGGCTTTTTGATTGCCCAATTGTCGACGCATTTCCTGTCCCATTTCTTGGGAGTCATTTTCACGGGTAACAATAATCGCCGTCGCTACTGATAAGAGTAATGATGGAATTTGTGCTACTAGTCCATCCCCTATGGTCAAAATGGTATAGATTTCAATCGCGTCGCTGAAATCAAGATCGTGCTGGATCATACCGATAAACAAGCCACCGACGATATTGATCAACATAATAAACAGCCCGGCAACGGCATCACCTTTCACAAACTTTGAGGCACCGTCCATCGACCCATAAAAATCCGCTTCACTGGTAATTTCGATGCGGCGTTTACGCGCTTCGTCTTGGTCGATGTAACCGGCGTTAAGATCAGCATCAATCGCCATCTGTTTACCCGGCATTGCATCTAGGGTAAAGCGGGCGCTGACTTCAGAGATGCGTCCCGCACCGGCGGTGACTACTTTAAAGTTGATGATAAGCAAGATGGCAAAGACCACGATACCCACCGCATAGTTACCGCCAATTACCACCTCACCAAAAGCTTGGATCACTTTTCCGGCGGCGTCCCCACCTTCGTGTCCTTCGAGCAAAACAATGCGGGTGGAGGCGACATTTAGCGCCAAACGTAAAACAGTGGCAATCAATAACACTAACGGGAAAATACCGAACTCGACTGGTTTTTTGGTGAATACCGATACCAAGATGACCATCAGCGACAGCGCGATATTGAAGCTAAACAGAATATCCAACAGCACCGCGGGCATCGGTAAGATAACCATACCCATAATGGCCAGCAACACCAAAGGTGCACCTACCCCATTAGTGAAGTTCTTAACGTGATTTCTGTCTATCCGGTTAAAGTAACCTGCAAGTTCCATACAACGAATTATTGACGTGAGTGATAATTGAAGTTGAGATTGCAACAAACGCGCCAACTAGGATTGACTTAAATTTGACGCTGAGCGGCATTTACGAGATCCGTAAAGTGACGCTAAAAAGGACTGAAACTAGGTGTAAAAAAATCTGACGCCCAAAAAGCAGCGGCTATACGAGGAAATATCAGACACAAAAAACCCGGGATAAACCCGGGTTTTAGTTATCAACTGGTAAGTAAGCTTATTTAGCAGCCACTTTTCTGCGTACTAGTAAACCTAAGCCAGCAAGCATTAGCACTAGAGCTGAAGGCTCTGGTACGTAAGTTACTTGACCTAAGCGACCATTTCCTTCGCTGAAAATACCGTCAAAGGTGTCTTCGGCTATTACAGATCCACTAGACAAAGGGCCCACATCAATGAACAACTCAAGGGCAGAAGGGTGTACGAACCCTTCGCTGTAAAATTCAAGTCCAGCTGTGAAGTTAAACGGGTCAAAGCCGGCGACGATAGGCATGCCAAAAAACACAGAATCGCTATCTGCCATTGTTAAGTTCAAAAAGCCGAAGTTAATATCAACTACGGTTGAATCAGTGTCGAGGAAACCAAACTCGTCAGCTAGATCTGTGTTGTAAGTAATAGTACCAAGCAATTGGTCGAGACCTGCGGAAACACCGAAAAAGCCAAAATCTTCATTGATGTCTGCATAAATTTCTTGTTGGATGATAGCGCCAGCGTTAGCTGACATTGACATGCCTAGTGTAGAGGCCATTAAACCTGTTGCGAGTAGAACATTTTTCAAATACTTCATAAGTTAGCCTTATTATTGTTATCAACGATTTCGTTATTATTATTATTATAATTTAGCGATAGTACCCCTGGGGAGTTCAACCTCTGGCCTTTCTAAAGCAATTAACGAACCAATGTTTTTTTATTTAGAAAAAACAATAAGTTATGATTTATTCAATTATTTCGCAAATGCAAAGCGTTAAAAATATTGACAGTTTGAAGCTCACTATTAACGCAACGCAGTGGATTATTTTCTATCTTCAGCATCAGATTCGCTGTTATCTTCTTGATTAGCAAAATCCGAATCACCCTCTTCATGATCACCGACCACATCTTCTAAGCGCATTTTATCGACACTGCGAAAGGTGTTTATCGGCCCAGCCAGTGCGTAAAGAGCAAACACTAAGAACAATACTAAAGCGGGTTCGGTTGCCACAATGACAAAGCCCATCATGATTATCAGCATGGCTACAAAAGGCACTTTGCCGTGCCAATCTACTTCTTTAAAGGAGTTATATTTAAAGTTACTGACCATCAACAAGCCAGATAAGCCAGTAATTACAGCGACAATCACGCCGTAGTCATTACCATCGAGATCGTATTCAACACCTACCCAGACAAGGCCTGCAACCAGAGCCGCAGCAGCCGGACTGGCTAAGCCTTGGAAAAAACGCTTATCGGCAATGCCAACTTGGGTATTGAAGCGTGCCAAACGCAATGCCGCTCCTGCTACGTATATAAAGGCAGCTAACCAACCTATTTTACCGAGTCCGGTTAAACCCCAATTGTACGCCACCAGCGCGGGGGCCACGCCAAACGACACCATATCAGCCATGGAGTCGTATTCTGCCCCAAACTCACTTTGAGTATTGGTCATTCTGGCAACTCGGCCATCTAAGCCATCAAAGATCATCGCAATAAAAATCGCCACAGCGGCAGCTTCAAAGCGACCGTTCATCGATGCTACAACCGCGTAGAAACCGGAAAACAATCCCGCCGTTGTTAATAAATTAGGTAGTAAATAGATACCTTTACGTTTTGATTCTGTCATATTTCCTCCTGACTACTTAGGCACAAGATACCATAGGAAAACTTAAGTCGGTATAAGCAACAAGTGTCAAAGCTATAAATTATTACAGCTGTATTTAGGCGTGTTAGTGAAAGTAAGTAGAAACGAAATTTCAAGAACACAGATCAATGACGCCATTTTTGCGATTAGCAAGGCGAGTTTTCGTACCTAATAGCTAGTCTATTGCTAGAAAACTCAACGCAGATAAGCGTAAAAAGGGCGTTATTGAGGGGCACTTATTATTCTTCAGTTCAGGAGATTTAAACGGACATTATTCTACCGCTAAAAAATGTCTCTTTTAGTGTGCTATCTGCCCCATTAAGTGTCTAATTTTTTTACACCTTACACTTTCTACTTGGGAATTAAAAATATATCTATTTGTTTTTATTGGCTATTTTTCTATTGGCTTAATATTTGCTTATCTCTAGTATATTCCAAGTACGGTACGCCGTACGGCTCGAAAGTTAAAATAGGATAATCGTTATGATCAAGAAAGCACTAACAGGGATTTTTGCACTAGCTGTTGCAGGATACGCGAACTCAAGTACTACGGTTTATGAGACTCACCATTTCAATTTTTCTAGTTCTCATGCGAGTCGAAATGTACAAACTGACGTCGACAATCCATATGGTTTTGTATCGTTCACCAGTAGCACTGGAATAAAAGTCACTGCAACGGCTTTATCTTCCACAGGATACACTGGTACATGCGATTCAGGCCTTGAGTGTTTGCCTGGTAATGACAGCACCGATGACGATCCGTACATTCAAAATGCTTATATCAAACAGTATAACGGCAATGGACTTGGTGCCGTCAACTTTGATGAAGCAGACGACGTACCCAACCATGCTGTAGACAATAAAGGAAATGCCAGTAACGAGCTTGACTATGACATGGTTTTGTTCGAATTCGATACTGCTGTTGAATTAGTTGGTGTGAAAAATGGCTGGCTTGGCAGTCGCGATGATAATAATACCGCTAATGACAACGATACTGACATTAGCATCCTCGGTCTTAATGGTCCTTTCACAGGTTCAGGCAATTTAAAGTGGAGTGATTTAATGTCACATGGATGGGGTTATCACCAAGACAAGTTCGATATAGGTTTGAATACGCGTGCCACTATAGCGCCAGGCTTCGAATCTAAATATTGGTTAGTCGGCGCCTACAACTCAGTATTTTCAGGTGGCATCAACGCTGATAATGACTGGGACGCTGTCAAAATTAGTAAATTGATCACTCGTACGAGCAGTCCACAAGGGCAGATTCCAGAACCAGCCACCTTCGCGTTAATGCTAGCCGGTGTAGCTGCTATCTTTAGACGCAAGCTATCCGCTTAAGTTATTTTGCTAAACAAAAAAGACGGTTCGCCGTCTTTTTTTGTGCCTGATTTTTTATAATATCAGCGCAACTAGGTCGAGTACCATTTTACCAGTGGTGTAAAATTTTTTGACTTTGTTATATTGTAGCGCAGATACCGAAACCATCATCAGTGTGAGATTCCAGATTTGAAACTATTGAAAAACCTATTCCTTGTTAGTTGTTTGTCGCTAACCTTGACAGTGTCTGCACAAAATAGCAGTGAGTTTTATGAAAAAGCCTTAGCTTCTTACGCTGAACAAGACTTTGAAGCCACCTACATTTATCTTAAAAACAGCTTACAAAAAAACGAAGATAACTTGCCTGCCAAAATATTAATGGGCAAGGTGCTGATGATAAGTGGTTATTTAGAAGAAGCGGAGACTGAACTCGAAGAAGCACTTAACCTTGGTGCTGATCCAAGCTTAGTCGCCGATACCTTGGGGAAGGTGTGGTTATTTACCAATCAGAACGAAAAAATCATCGATACTGAGTTTAAAAACTTAAATTCGCAAAGTGTTACTGACTGGCAAATCATAGTCGCCACTGCCCATTTGAATTTGCGCAATATAGAAGGCGCGCGAGAAGAGTACCTCGGGGCACTGAAGAATCAGCCGACAAATATTCGTGCCTTGAATGCGTTGGCATTATTAGAAATGGGGCAGGAAAACTTTTCTATCGCCAAAAATTACTTGGATAAGTCCAACTTGCTAGAGCCTGAAAACCCCCATACTTTGCGTTTAATGGGCGATCTTTATTTAAGACAAAAAGACATCTCCCAAGCCATTGCTTTGTACAAGCGTAGCTATGAATTAGACTCGGATGATCCGTTAATTAAGCGCTCTTTAGTCACAGCCTATTTGCAAAATCAAGATACCGAAGCAGCCCGAATCTTACTTGATAAAATTCTAGAGCAAACACCGGGCGACCCCACAGGAATGCTGCTCAAAGCATGGTTATTAGCTAAAAATCAAATGAGTGATGACGCTGCCCGAGAGTTAGAGAACCTCAGTGCCCAACTCGCCGGATTAACCGGTGAGACGCTAAGTGAAGATCCAACACTGATATACGTCAGTGGTTTATCTGCATTTGCATTACAGAATTACGCACAAGCCAAGGCCTTTTTCATCCAGTATTTGACCTTGGTGCCTAATCATATCGAAGCCATTGCACTATTAGCGCAAACTCATGTGAAACTGAATGAGCCAAAACCTGCGCTAGAAGCGATGCAGCGCCACGAGCGTAAATTGATGGAAAAGATTGAAAATGCCATGTTGTTAGCAGAGTTATATCTTGCCAATGGTAAAGCATTCAAAGCGGTAGAAATTACTAACAAACTCAAAGAACAATATCCCGAAAACCCCAATGTTGAATTGTTAGAAATTAAAACATTGATGTCACGAGGAAAGTTAGAACTAGCATTAAACCAGTTAAACGAGTCTAAAAGTGCCAGCACAAATGTGCGTTTTATTATCGCCAGAGCTCAAATATTTATGGCAATGGGCAAAATGGATGAGGCCGATAAGATCGCAGACCAACTGTTAGAGCTAGCGCCAGAAAACATCGATTTTCTAAACTTAAAAGCCGGTATTTTAATTCGTCAACGAAATCTGGCCGACGCTGAGGGCTATCTAGACCGAGCACTTGCTATTAACCCACAACATTTCTCTGCGCGCTTTAACAAAGCCAACCTGCTGAGTTCTCGTGGCGAACATGATAAAGCCATCGAAATCGTTGAGCAGCTAAATACGATTCAGCCCGATACGGTGGATGTGTTGACCTTACTGGCGCGCAATCAATACAACGCTGGCGAGATAGATTCAGCGGTAAAGAATCTTGAACGAGTGCTAGAAAAAGACATTGATAATCTCACGGCGCTGGAGTTGCTGGCAACGATTTATGCCCAAAAAGGTGAGCCAGAAAGAGCCATTCGTCAGCTCAATATCGCGATCAAAACCGAGCCTGAGCAAGCTCGTTATCAAATGCAGCGAGTTGAACTTTATCTAGCGCTGAAACAATTTGATCGGGTTAAGCGTGAATTACGCAAAATACAAGACTTGGTTAAAAAAGACGCAGTTGGATTGGTCGAATTAAGCAAAATTCAATTCAAGGCCAATGATATTGAGGGAGCCAAAAATAGTATAGCTGCGGCTTACGAAATCTACCCCGACAGTCAATTTTTAGCGATTGAGTATGTGCGCACACATATTGCTACCAACGATTTAACTAAAGCACGAGATATGCTGGATAAATGGTTAACCTTAAACCCTGACAATCCCCAGTTACTGGTGTTATCAGGGGATATCTATTTAACAGGCAATGACAAAAATGCGGCGGCCAATGCCTATTTCAAGGCACTTGATGTCGCTAGTAATTACCGTGCGGCGTTAGCTAAGTTGTATCAACTTACGCTAGCGGGTGTTGGCCAAACACAGTTTGAGAGCAAAGTTACCGAGTTGGTAAAAAATAATCCGCAAGATCATTTTCAGCGCAACTTATTAGCCGACTTCTTATTGAATCAAGGGCGCTATGATGAGGCGCTACCCCATTATGAGCAATTACTTGCAGTGGACGCACTGCCCAACAAAGTGTTTATTTTGAATAACATGGCTAACATTTATTTGGATAAAGACTTAAACAAAGCGCAAAGCTATATTGAGCAAGCAATGCAAGAAGGGGTTGAAATCGCTGCGCTCTATGACACCCAAGGGTGGATTAAATCGCTTAAGGGACAGCATGAAGAAGCATTAACGATTTTACGTAAGGCCTTTGCAATGGACTCCGATGATCCTTCCAATCAGTATCATCTTGCCTATACATTGCATAAATTGAATCGCGACAGTGAAGCAAAAGTGTCCTTGCAACGGGCACTGGACTCATCCAAACCCTTTAATGAAAAACAAGATGCCCAAGCCTTGTTAGAAAAACTCTAACTCTTGAGGGTTACAAAAAAACGACGAGCCTAGCTCGTCGTTTTTGTTTAGCAGCCCCTATCAGAAAGGGTGAAATCAGACTTGATCAGCCGATCACTAATTGCTCACCGTCTAAATCAATTCTAATCGTTGATTCAGGAGGCAATTCACCGGCCAGTAACTTCTGCGCCAAGGGGTTTTCAATTTCCATTTGAATTGCCCGTTTCAATGGCCTTGCACCATAAACGGGGTCAAATCCAGCTTCTGCAATTTTTTGCAATGCGGCTTGAGATAGTTCCAATTTATAGCCTTTTTCATGTAATCGCTGACGCAATGAGAGCAACTGGATTTTAGCGATGGCTTTGATCTGTTCAATGCCCAATGGATGGAACACCACAATGTCATCTATGCGGTTAATAAACTCAGGTCTAAATTGTTGCACTACTACGTCCATGACCCGTTTTTTCATTTCATCGTATTGACTTTCTTGATGGTGATCTTGGATTACATCCGAGCCCATATTCGATGTCATGATCACAACCGTATTTTTAAAATCAACCGTACGACCTTGACCATCGGTTAGGCGACCATCATCCAGTACTTGTAATAAAATATTAAATACATCTGGATGGGCTTTTTCTACTTCATCTAACAAGATAACCGAATAAGGTTTACGACGCACCGCTTCGGTTAAATAGCCGCCCTCTTCGTAGCCAACATAGCCAGGAGGGGCGCCCACCAGCCGCGCCACCGAGTGTTTTTCCATAAACTCCGACATATCGATTCGAACCATGGCTTGCTCGGTATCAAACATGAAACCGGCTAGCGCCTTGCACAGTTCGGTTTTACCCACCCCTGTTGGTCCTAAGAACAAGAAAGAGCCAATGGGTTTACTTGGATCAGATAACCCTGCCCGTGAGCGTCTGATGGCATTAGAGACCGCATTGACCGCTTCAGTTTGACCGATAACACGGCTGTGTAAAACCTCTTCCATACGCAACAGTTTGTCTTTCTCGCCTTCGAGCATCTTACTCACAGGAATGCCTGTCCAGCGTGATAGCACGTCGGCTATTTCGTTCTCTGTGACCTTGTTTTTGAGCAATTGCGTTTCTGCTTGCTCAGCCTCGGAGGCTTGTTCAAGCTTTAGCTCCAATTCGGGAATACGGCCATATTGTAGTTCTGACATGCGGTTCAGATCAGAGGCTCGGCGCGCTATTTCTAGGTCTAGCTTGGCTTGCTCCAACTCAGATTTAATGGTCTGCGTGCCTTGCATGGCATTTTTTTCTGCTTTCCAAATCGCTTCTAACTCGCCGTATTTATGCTCAGCTTGCTCTCTTTCCAATTCAATCAGCTCTAAACGCTTGTGACTAGCATCGTCCTTTTCTTTTGAAAGTGCCTGTTCTTCCAGTTTCAACTGGATCACACGACGTTCCAAACGATCCATATCTTCGGGTTTGGAGTCCATTTGCAACCGTATGCTAGATGCCGCTTCATCGATGAGATCAATAGCTTTATCCGGTAATTGACGATCTGAAATATAGCGGTGCGATAAAGATGCTGCGGCAACAATGGCAGGATCGGTAATATCAACCGAGTGATGCAATTCATAGCGCTCTTTTAAACCGCGTAAAATAGCGATGGTGTCTTCAACACTTGGCTGATCGACCTGCACTTTTTGAAAACGCCGCTCAAGCGCTGCATCTTTTTCAATGTATTGGCGGTACTCGTCTAACGTAGTCGCTCCTACACAATGCAGCTCACCTCTAGCAAGAGCAGGTTTGAGCATATTACCGGCATCCATTGCGCCCTCGCCTTTACCTGCGCCTACCATGGTATGTAGCTCATCAATAAAGAGGATGACACGACCTTCTTCTTTGGAGAGTTCATTAAGCACAGCTTTGAGGCGCTCTTCAAATTCACCTCTGAATTTAGCGCCCGCAATCAAAGAGCCCATATCCAGTGACAGCACACGTTTATTCTTAAGCCCCTCAGGTACTTCTGAATTGATAATGCGTTGCGCCAGTCCTTCGACTATGGCTGTTTTACCCACGCCGGGCTCGCCAATTAATACGGGATTATTCTTGGTGCGACGCTGCAATACTTGGATTGTACGGCGGATCTCTTCGTCACGACCGATTACCGGATCGAGTTTGCCCTGTTCGGCCCGCGCGGTTAAATCAGTGGTGTACTTTTCGAGTGCTTGACGGACATCTTCGGCATTTTGATCGGTGACTTTTTGTCCACCGCGCAACTTCTCAATACCTTGTTCAATTTGCGATTGCGTGATGTTCAGTTGCTTGAATATGTCACCCAAGCGACCTTTATCCTCAATTGCCGCGAGTACAAATACCTCAGAGCTAATGTATTCGTCTTTGCGCTTCTGCGCTATTTTGTCACTGAGGTTAAGCAGTACTACTGAGTCTTTGCCAAGCTGCACATCGCCGCCAACACCATCCACTCTAGGTAAGCGTTCAATGGCTTCAGACAATGAAGAGCGTAATGCGTTGACATTAACACCGACACTATCAAACAGCGGACGTATTGAACCACCTTGCTGGTTTAACAAGGCCGTCATCAGATGCACAGGCTCGATATATTGATGATCGCGCCCTAACGCAATTGATTGTGCGTCAGAGATTGCCATCTGAAATTTACTGGTAAATCTATCTAATCGCATATTGGTTTTCCTAAAATTTTGATTAATAGATTAATGGGTACAATTTGTGACCGATTCAAGTTGTAAGACAAATTATCTTGATCAAGATCAGTCATTTACGATTGTTTTAGCGAAGGTAAATGCCACTGACAATGCGGCCAGTTCGCTGTTGTTGATGATGTTGCGCATGACGGTGAGAAAAAAATAGTTGATGGTTGGCATAAGTACAAATATCACTATTGGTGATATCAGTGATTCCCGAATGAAGACAAATTGCCTGCACAATCTGGAATAAATCACAGCGAAACTTACCTGCCTCTGCGTCTTTTACAAAGGCCGAAGCATATTGAGCAAGTGCTTGCTTTACCTCTTGACCCACTTGAAAATGCGATTGACTGATATGCGGTCCGACCCAGATTGACAAGTTCGATGGCTCGCAAGGCAAAGCGGCTAGGGTGTTTTGCAGAACCCCATTAGCTAATCCTCGCCAACCGGCATGCACTGCCGCAACGCAACTGGCATCTTTGCTGGCAATTAAGATGGGTAAACAATCGGCCGTCATAACCGCACAAACCAGATGCTTTTCCCGGCTAATACTGGCATCGGCTTTAGCCGGTTCAAGGGACAAAAAATAATCTTGGGATATAGGTACACAGCGAGCACTGTGGACTTGATTCAACCACGCGATCCTGTCGCTATTGGGCAAAAGCGCGCGGTTGGCTGCCACATCCATAGGATCATCACCTACGTGTAAGGCCAGATTGAACGCATCAAAAGGTGCAAGACTGCTGCCGCCCTGTCGGCAAGTGTAGAATGCAGCTATGCCGTCAGGGAGTGACCAGTCAGGCGCTAAAACACCTGAACATGTCGTATCAGTCATCGGCCATGCCGTGCAATTCTGTGTCGGCTTTTAATACTTGTAACAAAGCCACCATGTCATCCGGCAAAGGCGCTTGCCAGCTCATCCACTCGTTGGTAATCGGGTGAGCCAGTTCCAACTGAATAGCGTGCAGTGCTTGACGTTTGAACCCTCTGAGCATATCAATCATTTCCTGCGAACAGGCTTTTGGAAGTCTGGGGCGTCCGCCGTATAAGGCATCCCCCACCAGAGGGTATTTCAAATGTGACATGTGCACGCGAATTTGATGGGTGCGACCACTTTCCAGTTTCAACCGCAGGTGGGTGTGAGCACGAAACTTCTGCTTTACTCGATAATGGGTTGCGGCAGGTTTGCCCGACTCTCTAATCGCCATACTGGTGCGCTTAGTCGGATGACGTCCAATAGGCGCATCTATCAAACCTCCCGCTACTAATGTGCCACAGGCAACGGCTTCATATTCTCGACTAATTTCTCTGGCTTGAAGGCGCTCAACTAAATGGGTTTGCGCTGGCACCGTTTTGGCGACCACCATCAAACCGGTGGTATCTTTGTCTAATCGATGCACAATGCCTGCACGCGGCACGCTTGCAACTTGGGGGGCATGGTTGAGCAATGCATTTAACACCGTCCCACTGGCGTTTCCAGCGCCAGGATGCACGACCAAGTCGGCCGGTTTATTGATCACCAGAATGTGTTCATCTTCATAGACAATGTTTAATTCAATGTCTTGGGCAACATGACTTTCTTGCACTTCCAACTGTGCTTGAATATCAATTTGCTCTTCACCAAAGATTTTTTCGCGCGGTTTATCACAAACACTGCCGTTTATTTGTACATTTCCAGCTAAGATCCACTCTTTTAAGCGGGATCTTGAATAATCAGGGAACATTTCGGCCAAAGCCTGATCTAATCGTTTGCCTAATAAAGATTCGGGAACGGCTGCGCTGAGTACTATCGATTGATGGTCAGTTGGCATGTAGAGATAAGTCCTGTTAATGTTTGAAGGCAATAATAAGTGCATCCCGTGGAGTGCTAAGGTAGAATGCCACGGATCGAAAATGACTAATATGAGAGTTTAGCGGATTTTTTAGTTCGGCTAAATCCCTACAACGAATAAGAGTAACATGATATTTAAACGCCCATTCCTCAAGCTGTTGGTTTTGATTTCTATCGCTACCCTTTATGGATGTTCGTCTTCGCCAGATGACGAAGAAATTTTATTACAAAATCGCAGCGAAAGTGCTCTTTATGAGCAAGCTAAACAAAGCATGTCGCAAGGAAACTTTAATGTCGCTTCAAATATACTAAGTGCCCTTGATTCTAGGTTTCCCTTTGGTCCCCATTCTCATCAAGTGCAACTCGATTTAATTTATTCGTATTATAAAATCGGTAAAACAGACGAAGCGCTTGCGACTATTGATCGATTCGTTCGCCTTAATCCAAATCACTCTGACGTCGATTATGCATTATACATGCGTGGTTTGACTAATTTAGATGCAGATAAAAATTTATTTCAGGAATTGGTCGGTATTGATCGTTCAGATCGTGATCCGAGCCGCTCTCGACAGGCGTTTGACGATTTCAGACGTTTGATTAACAAGTTCCCTGATAGCAAATACGCCGCCGACGCTAAAAAACGCATGGTGTTTATTAAAGATCGTTTGGCCAAATATGAAATTGAAATTGCCAGATTCTATATGCGTAGAGAAGCATATGTAGCGGCCGCCAATCGCGGTAGATATGTACTTGAATACTATCCTGATTCAAGTGAAATTCAGCAGGCACTGGAAATCATGGTGGAGTGTTACGACCAGCTTGAGCTAGAAGAGCTTAAGAAAAACGCGTTGAAAACCTTACGACTTAATTTTCCTAACAGCAACTATGCAAGCTAATTTCGAATCTAAGTAGTAAGATTTGAAACAGACCTAAAAAAACGCGCTTATGCGCGTTTTTTAATGTCTTTATTTTCAGAAAAATAGATGACTAAACGGATTGAGCAACCTTGCCACACCAGAGGTAAAGTGAAGCGGCGCATCCACAATTGAGAACACTAAACAGCCTTCGCTGGCCTCTGAATAAGGCGCATGAACATTGGTGTTATCCATCAAAATGAAATCACCTGTGTCATAGTTTGAAATACCATCGCTGAACTCACCGTCAATCACCAAAGTGAGTTCGGTTCCTTTATGAGTGTGTTCAGGCACTCTGCCATTTTTCTGCATATAGATAAAGTTAGCCTTGCCCATTGGACCTAAGTCGACCGGAGCTTGCCACAGATTACCTAACAAATGAGAAAAGTTGCCTGTCTTATTCACATACTTACGCAACGCTCTTGGCAGTTTGAACTGACGACCATCAAGTTCAATGGTTTGATCTTCCCGTGGGATTGAAAAACCGTCTGCCGCCGGCAATAGTGTAATCTCAGACAACATATTACCAAAGTCACATTCGCTGACGTCTGATTCGATTGCGCTCTCTGCAATTCGTGCCTCAATTACATTAATGTGCTTTTGACACAACGGACACATATCAGTGTGAGCAGAAATGACCAAAGCCATTGCTGGAGTGCAGTTACCCTCAACAAATTCAATAAGCTGTAACTGAGTGGGATGAAAACTAATCATGATCTTTCAACATCTCTTTTAATCTTTGTAAAGCGAGTCGCGTGCGCGACTTTACAGTACCTAAAGGTATATCTAATTGGTCCGCAACTTCTTGTTGAGACTTTCCTTCCACATAAATGGCTTCAATAACGACACGTTGCTTCTTCGGTAATTCGGCGAACATTGAACCAATTTGATGAAGTTCAATTTGTTCATCTAACGGCACTTCATTAACATCGGCAGTATGTTCACACAGCACTGGCCACAAATCATCCGAACAGATATCTTCTTTTCTGTTTTGCTGCTTCCTAAGCATGTCGAAACGAATGTTTCTTGCTATGGTGAAAATCCACGTCGAAGGCGAGCCTTTTTCGGCGTTAAATAAGTGCGCTTTTTGCCAAACGTTGGCCATGGTGTCTTGCACCATTTCCATCGCGAGCGCTTCATTGCCTATTTGTTTGAGCGCGTAAGAGCGCAGACGTGGTGCAAAATAACTAAATACTTTAGAAAACGATCGCTTGCAGCGATTCTCAGCAACGGTGGCTAAGTACTGAGACATTTCTTCAGCACACTCTTTTGGTTTAGGAGTGGCTGTTCGGCTTGTTTCCACTGGAATTCCAACTAACATGCGCTCTACCCTTATTTCGGTTCATAATAGTATTACGCACAGTAAACGATAAGGATCACTCTACCAGTTGAGAAAGAAATTCCAAAGCAGTGCGGCAATCTTTTTCTTCAAGGAAGGCTTGCTTTTGTTCTGCATTAACAGGTAACAATTCGAGCCAGCGATATATCACCCAGATAGGATTATCGAACTCTGGGCTAGGATAGAGATTTTTTACTTCAGGATATTTTTCGAATATTTCTCTGAGCCTAGCATCCATTGGGGTGATTGTTTCGGCGTCAATAGCACACTTCCAATTGTCCTGCCAACGGCACTGACCTATTCGCAAACCATCTTCTTCTGTGGTGATGGATTCAATGCGAATACAGCGATGCCCTTTGACTGTGATGCCAAGTAACCCATCATCAAGTAAATCGAAATCTTCGACGGTAACATAGGTCCCCAACGGATAAATATGCTGATTATTACTCTTGTCACCTTGAGCGTTGAGCATGCAAATGGCAAAGCCTGTACCGTTCGCGCACGCCTCTTTCACCATTCTGACGTAACGCGGCTCGAATATCCGCAATGACATCACACCGCCCGGCAGCACGTGCGCAGATAATGGAAACAAGGGTAATGACAAAGTACTAGTAGCCAATTCATTCATCCAAGAGTGAAAATATATAAACCTATACGGCATAATAATTAGTTTAGATCTTAACCACCAATAACTATTTTCATCATCCAGAGATGATCCCATTCCCTTTGTTTTGGGTAATTTACCTTATCTAAGTTCAATTTGAGGCCATTATGCAACTAATAGATGCATTTGAGCGCTTTTACACTAATGTTAGTTTAGACAGTCTCGAGCAGCTCGGTACTATCTATGCCGAAGACGCGACCCTTATCGACCCTATTATGCAGCACCAAGGGTTAGATAAAATCAAGCGATACTTTCGCAATATGCTTGAAAATACGCGCAAGTGTCATTGTGCAATTCAACATGTGACCCAGCAAAATGATACTGTGTTTGTCACATGGAAAATGACCATTGCGCATCCGCAGTTAAATAAGGGACAAGATATTGCAGTAAACGGGATTAGCCAACTGGAGCTAGCGGCCAATAAAATTGTTTTTCATCGTGACTACTATGATTTGGGTGAAATGATCTATGAACAAGTGCCCGTGCTCAAACATGTGGTCAAAATGATCAAAAAAAGGATCGGCGAATGAGTTCAATATTAATCACCGGCGCCACCTCTGGAATTGGCAAAGCACTGACAAAACTGTGTGCAGCAAAAGGATATTCCGTCATTGCTTGTGGCCGCAATCAACACGTGTTGGATGAACTCGCGCAAGACCCAAATATACAGACATTGACGTTTGACGTAACCGAGCTAGCGCAAGTAAAAACCGCATTGCAAGACGTTAAAGTAGATATTGCCGTACTCAATGCCGGCGTGTGCGAATATGTCGATGTCGAAGACTTTGAAGCGGACATGTTCCAGCGGGTTTTTAGCGCCAACTTTTTTGGCGTTGTTAATTGCGTCAATGGCTTGCTCCCAAACATGACCAAAGGTAATCAATTAGTTGTTGTTGATAGCTTAGCTCGATTACTCCCCTTCACTCGAAGTCAGGCTTACGGGGCGAGCAAAGCGGCGGTGCACTATTTCACTAAAAGCATGCAAGTCGATTTAGCTGGCACCGGCATTATCGTACAAAGCGCCTCGCCTGGGTTCGTTGAAACTCCATTAACTGACAAAAACGATTTTGAAATGCCGATGAAAATACCGGTAGAGCAAGCGGTTGAGGCACTGCTCGATGGCATTGAAAAACAACATGCTAGTATTTATTTCCCGAAAGGATTTAGCTTGATGTTGCGCATTCTGTCTATTCTACCCAGTTGGTTAAAAGTCGCTATCAGTAAAAAGTTTAAAAATAAGCAGTGAGATAATAAATGAAAAAACGGATTGCGATCATTGGCACCGGCATATCAGGTATGACATGCGGATACTTGTTACATAAACAGCATGACATCCAATTATTCGAAGCAAATGATTACATTGGCGGGCATACAGCAACCATTGATTTTCAACTCGACGGAAAACAGTACGCGATTGACACCGGCTTTATTGTGTATAACGACTGGACCTATCCGAATTTCATCAAACTGTTGAATAAATTAGGTGTTCAAGGCCAAGCCACTGAAATGAGTTTCAGTGTCAAAAATTTAGCCGAAAACTTAGAGTATAACGGCAATACCATCAACAGTTTATTTGCTCAACGACGCAATGTTTTACGCCCTAAATTTTACCGGATAGTGCGTGATATTGTTCGCTTTAATAGGCTTTGTAAGTCAATTTATGAAGACAAAAGCGTTGATGAGATTGGTGATAAAACCTTGGGTGCGTTTTTGCAAGAGCAGCATTTTAGCGAAGACTTTTGCCACAATTATATTTTACCGATGTGCGCTGCCATTTGGTCGGCTACGCTAAAAGATATCAAAGGCTTTTCACTGGCCTTCTTCTTACAGTTTTTTAAAAATCACGGGTTATTAAATATTACCGATCGCCCCCAATGGTACACTATTGTGGGCGGTTCTAAGCAGTATATAGAACCGCTGACTCAGGGCTTCAAAGGTAAAATTCAACTCAATAGCTCAGTGAAAAGCGTGTGCAAAACGGCCAACGGTTACCAAGTTACTGTAGTTAATCAGGCTCCAGCACAAGAGTTTGATGAGGTGATTTTTGCTTGCCACAGTGATCAGGCGTTATCGATGTTGGCTGAACCTAATGAGGCGCAACAATCGATTTTATCCGCCATGCCGTATGCGATGAATGACGTGGTTCTGCATACCGACACCAGCGTCTTACCTAAACGCAAGCTGGCGTGGGCAAGTTGGAATTATCTATTAACTGGCGATGATAACGAGCAAACGGCGCCAACATCTTTGACCTATAATATGAATATTCTACAGCGTCTTGAAAGCGAGCATACGTTTTGTGTGACGCTGAATAATACTGTTCACCTGGAGTCGGATAAAATCATCAGGCAATTTAAATATGCTCACCCTCAATTTAGCTTGGCCAGCAATGCAGCACAAAAGAGACGTGCTGAGATATGTGGGGTAGCGGGACTGCATTTTTGCGGAGCCTACTGGTACAACGGTTTTCATGAAGATGGCGTGCGCAGTGCATTAGATGTATGTCAACGATTTGGGCAAACCTTGTGATTGACAGCGCCTTGTACTGTGGTGAGGTATTTCACGTAAGACATGTGCCGAAAAAGCATGCTTTTAGCTACAACATCTTCTTGTTCTGGTTGGCGCTAGATGAAATTGACCACCTTTGCCAAACGGTACGAGGAATATCGCGTTCGCGGTTTTCAATGATCAGATACAAGCGTTCCGACTACCTTGGTGATCCACAAAAAAGTCTACAATCAGCGGTGTTAGAACGTATGTCTGAATTAGCTGATAAGCCCTTGTCAGGCCGAGTCTTTATGTTGGGCCAGATGCGCATGTTTGGTCTGTACTTCAGTCCTGTGAATTTCTACTATTTACAGCAAGATGATGGACAGTTTAGCCACCTTCTTGCGGAAGTTAGTAATACACCGTGGAATCAAAGACATCACTATTTAGTTGATTTGAATGATCAGCAAGATTGTCAAAAAGCGTTTCACGTTTCCCCCTTTAACCCAATGGATATGCAGTATCACTGGAATGTAAGACAACCAGGTGAGCGCTTGGCGTTGGCGTTAAGTTGTAGTAAAGGCGAAAAACACTTTGACGCACGTTTAAGTTTACAACGCAAATCACTGAACTCAAATTCACTTTTGCGCGTAGTAATGAGCATACCGAGCATGACTGTTAAAACCCTAGTTGGTATTTATTGGCAGGCGTTTAAATTGTTTTTAAAAGGTGTTCCCGTTTACGGGCACTCTCAGAACAAGAAATAGGACAACACATGTTACCAAGCGAAAACACATTAGTTCAGTCTGAGACAATGTCTTGGCTAGATCGTTTGTCACGAGCAATATTGCTGAAAATATTCAGTCAGTTGCCAAAAGGACAAATGGTCATAAAGGAGAAAGGTGTGCTAGTAGACAGATTCGGAGACCCGGATTCTGATCTGCACGCTGAAATCAATTTCCTTGATTTAACAGCCTATCGAAAACTGTTGTTTGGCGGTAGCGTAGCATCCGGTGAAACTTTCACTGACAATTTATGGGAGACACCCAACCTCACCGATGTGATCCGCATTTTTGCGCGAAACTTGCCTATGCTTGATAATTGGGAAGCCAAGATGGGTTGGTTAGCAACCCCTATCCGCAAAATCAGTCATTTGAAAAACCGAAACTCGAAATCCCAAGCAGAAAAGAATATATCCGCCCACTATGATTTGGGTAATCGACTTTATACGCGGTTTTTGGATAGCAGCATGATGTATTCCGCAGCCATCTATCCAGACGCAGATACGACCCTTGAACAAGCGCAACAAATTAAACTCAAAGCGATATGCGATAAATTGCAGTTAAGTGAACAGGATCATCTAATCGAAATCGGTACAGGCTGGGGCGGATTAGCCGTATACGCTGCAACTCACTATGGTTGTCGCGTAACCACAACCACCATATCCGAAGAGCAATACCAGTACGCCAAAGAGGCGGTTGCTCAAGCAAATCTTGCACACAAGGTGACGCTACTCAAACAAGATTATCGCTTGCTAGAAGGACAATATGACAAGCTGGTATCGATAGAGATGATAGAAGCTGTCGGTAAAGAATACCTGCCTAACTTTTTTGAGAAGTGTTCGTCTTTGTTGAAACCCGATGGGCTGATGGTACTGCAATCTATCACCATTGATGATCGTCGTTTTGACAGTTACAGCAAAGAAGTCGACTTCATCCAAAAGCACATCTTCCCCGGCGGCTTCTTACCTTCGCAATTTGAATTAAATCGTCACTTAAAACGCTATACCGACATGATGATCCGCGATATGCACGATATCGGGCTTGACTACGCGCGAACATTAAATGATTGGCATCAGCGCTTCTTAAAGAACGTGGAAGTGCTGTGCAATGATGGCTACGACGAGCGCTTTGTGCGCATGTGGCGTTACTACTTAAGTTACTGTGAGGGTGGTTTTTTGGAGCGCACTATCAGTACGGTGCAGTTGGTCATTAGCAAGCCGCAACATGCGGCTAGTCTGCAGAGATAGTTATGTTTAGATTGCTGTTTGCTCAGACTTTGTTTAGTTGCCTATTTATTGGAAATGTTATGGCTAACCCTATCGGAAACTTACAAAAAGTTGGCAGTGCTAAACTCGAAATGTACTTTTTCGATATTTATTACTCCGAGCTTTACAGTGCTAATGGTAAATATCAGCCAGGACAATATCCACTTGCCCTTCAAATTCGCTATTTACGCGACATAGAAGCCATAGATTTAATCGAGAAAACCGCAGAAGAATGGCAAAAATTAGGATTCTCTCGTGATAAAACGGCTCCGTGGTTAGTGCAGCTTGATACCTTGTGGCCAGATATAAAGAAGCACGACGTATTGACACTGGTCGTCAATAACGGTGGCAGCAGTGAGTTTTATTTTAACGACAAATCAATCGGTAAGGTAGAGGACACTGAGTTTGGTGCTCACTTCCTCGATATCTGGTTGGATGAAAACGCTAGCTACCCGAAACTTCGTAAAAAACTAATTGGTGAAAAATAAATGAAGCGCATTCAGATTGGCCTGTTAGCAGGTGCACTTATGGGCCTATCGGCCTGTTCAACGTCCTTAGAGGACTACCAAAATACGTCTCCAGAGTTTGATTTAAAAACCTACTTTAATGGTGAAGTCACGGCTTGGGGAATTGTTCAAGATTATACGGATAAAACCACGCGGCGTTTTTGTGTAGATATTGTCGGCACATGGCAAGGCAATACCGGGCAACTTCACGAGACTTTTTACTTCGCTGATGGTCAAGAGCAGATCCGAATATGGGACTTGGAGATTGATGCGAACGGCAAGGTAACCGGCTCGGCTGGAGATGTGATTGGCATGGCCAGTGGTTCGGCACAAGGCATGAGTTTTAATTGGCAATACACCCTGCGTGTGCCTGTCGATGGCAGCGAATACGATTTAGCCATAGATGATTGGATGTTTCTTATGGATGAGCATCGTATGATGAATCGCTCTTACATGAGTAAATTGGGCATCGGTGTGGCTGAAATATCTATCTTTTTCGACAAAACACCGCCGGTACGTAAATGCCCCACATTAGACTAAAGAGCAGTGGTTACTCTTCATCAATCACCGAAATCGGATTCGAATACATGGGTTTACCTTGATTGATGGCAATTTCCACGCGCCTGTTGCGATTACGATCCTCTGCTTCGTTTGACAAAGGCGCGGTATCTGCTTTACCCACAACCACCATGCGCTGCTCGTCAAAACCATCGGCTCGCCTGATTTCTTCTGCCACTGCTACTGCACGCTGCGCGGATAAATCCCAATTTGAACGATATAGCTCGTTCGATATTTGCTGACTGTCACTGTGGCCTGATATCTCAATTTCACCGGGCACATCGGCAAGCAACTCACCAATACTTTTTAAAATGGGCCTAAATTGTGGTTGTAAAAAGGCCGAACCTGCGGAGAAGGAGCCGTTTTCTCTTATTCTAATAATGATCTGCTGACCTAAAGATTCCATCTCAATTGACCCATCGAGTATTTGTTTTTGCAGCTGCTGAGCCACTTTTTTCATTAATTCATTGGTTTGTTCTTGGCTAGCTTGTTGCTGGGCGGTAGCAGATGCTTGATCAGTCGCTGTTTGCTGCGCTGCGCCCCCGCGCTGTTCACCGCGCTGTTTCTGTCTGCCCCCTGCGGAGTCTTCATCACCGGCTTGAAACTCCAGCATCTCTTGGGTCATATCGATAGTTTGTTGCTGAATGTTTTCGATTGGAGTGGGATCCGGTCTGCCTGGACGGAACTCCATGGCAATCACACTGGTACCCTTGGGTATGTCTTTGACTTCTATTTTATTTTGTACACCAAAAGCAAACTTCATTGAGCCGGCAATTTGTTTGAATTTCAGCACATCCATTTCAGAAAATGCCAACAACAAAACAAAAAAGCACATTAATAATGACATCAGGTCAGCAAAGGTGCCCATCCATGCTGGCAATCCCTCGGGAGGACATTTGGGGCACTCTTCTTCAGCCATGATTAATCATCCTCGGCTGCATTGCCGCGTTTACTCTCAGCCAGATAACTCTTGAGGATCCCTTCGATAACGCGTGGGTTTTGACCATCGGCTATACCGATGATGCCATCAAGCACTAGGCTTTGATTTAACTTTTCTTCAACGGCGCGATTATTCAGTTTTACCGCCATAGGCAGACAAATTACGTTGGAGAAAAATGCGCCATACAGGGTTGTCAGCAAGGCTACCGCCATCGCCGGACCTATCGCTTTAGGATCATCCATGTTGGACAACATGGCTACCAAACCAATCAAGGTCCCGATCATGCCCATAGCAGGTGCAACATCTCCCATGCCTTTATAAATAGTCGCACCGAACTCGTGTCGTTCGGTGGTCATAGTAATGTCTTTGGAAAGTGTGTCTCTGACCACGTCAACATCATGGCCGTCTACCAGCATGTCGACGCCCTTTTGCATAAACGCGTTTTCAATTTCAGCTTCTTCGAGCGCCAAAAACCCGCCTTTTCTTGCTGCATCTGCCATTTCAACGATTTTTTGAATTAGCACATCAGGGGATTCAATTTTAAACATAAAGGCTTTTGCGCCAATTTTACCAGCACCAAAAAATTGGCCTAACGAAAATTGCGATAAAACCACAAATAAGGTTCCACCGAACACAATTAATATTGACGGAACATTCATAAACATACTGAGGTCGCCGCCCATTACCATGGCCATGACAACAAAGCCAATGGCGCCGAGCATACCTATCAGAGTTGCTAAATCCACACTGTTCTCCCAAGACTCCGAATCACTAAGCGAAAGTACTTACGATGTTACTCAGTCTTCCGCCTGATACTCACTAAGCTGCTGAATTATACAAATTTATCGACTGCCAGCCGTGAATCTAAAGGGATATTTACTCACGACACCTCTGCAGCGCACAAAACATAGCATATCCCAATCAACTGAGGGAGAAAACGATAACTTTTCAATTTTACAACTCCCTTTGTAATCTTCAATGACAAGTTCTGATAGTGCTTAACGTCACTCTGTTGTCTGCCTTTATCGCTGCACACTACATTGCATGAGGCCAAAATCGATTGACCCAAATTGGTGCCTCAGGTATCTTTCCCCCCCTTCCTGAAAGCAGATTAATAAGGACAGTCATCCCAAATGAGCGATAACCAAGGCAACAGCCAACAGTCATTCGAAGAAGCCATGCTGGAATTAGAAAAATTAGTCGCTGAAATGGAAACCGGAGATCTACCATTAGAGCAAGCGCTATCTAAGTTTGAGCGCGGAATCGCACTCGCTAGAACGAGTCAAACCATGCTTAAAAAAGCAGAGCAACGAGTTCAGGTACTCACTCAGCAAGGTGATGATGAGTCACTGCAACCACTCAGTGATCCTCAAGCATAGTCTTTGTCGTGTTAACCGAAAAACAACAACAATACCAAGCACGCATCAATCAGCAGATCTCACAACGTCTAGATGGGCTGGGTGATCATGCCCCTCGCCTGAAACAAGCGATGCAATATTCCATGCTAAATGGCGGCAAACGTATGCGCCCCTTTTTAGTCTATGCCACTGGCGAAATGTTAGGTGCCGAATTAGTTGATTTAGATCCCGTTGCATTAGCCATTGAGTGTATCCATGCCTATTCATTGGTGCACGATGATTTACCCGCAATGGATGACGACGATTTACGCAGGGGCAAACCGACGTGTCACATTGCCTTTGACGAGGCCAGTGCAATTTTAGCCGGCGATGCATTGCAGACATTAGCGTTTGATATTATTGCCAATGCCTCCTTCACTCAAAATGGTGCCGAGCTTAATTTAAAGTTACTTAAAATCTTATCAAATGCCTCTGGTTACCAAGGGATGTGTGGCGGCCAAGCTATGGATTTAGCGGCAACAGGGGCATCGATTAGCCAGACTCAGTTGCAACATTTACACAATTTAAAAACAGGCGCACTCATTAAAGCCTCGGTCGACATGGCTGCCTGTTTGTCTGCTAAGATTGACGCACAAACCAACAAATTACTGGATGAATTCAGCTCAGCTCTGGGCTTGGCCTTTCAAGTACAAGACGATATTCTCGACGTAGTCGGCGACTCACAAACACTGGGTAAACCTCAAGGATCAGACCAAGCGCATAATAAGTCGACCTACCCTGCGTTACTAGGTCTTAGCGGTGCCAAGGATTATTTGCATCAACTTCATCAACAAGCACTTCACGCCTTGGACGCTTTACCTTACAATACCCGGCTATTAAAAGAATTTACGCAATTCATTGTGCAGCGCAATTATTAGTTTGCGAACCACATAAAAGGCACGCTTTAGGCTATTAGCCACATTTAAACACGTTTATTAGGCAAATAATGACACTTGATTTAGCTCACTACCCAATCCTTGCCAAGGCAAATACGCCAGAGGAGCTCAGAAAACTTCCACAGGAGCAGCTAAAACAGTGTGCTGATGAGCTGCGCCAATATTTGCTTTCTTGTGTCAGTAAAAGCAGTGGCCACTTTGCCTCAGGGTTAGGCACTGTCGAGCTTACAGTGGCGTTACATTATGTATACAACACCCCTTTTGACCGACTCATCTGGGATGTAGGTCACCAAGCTTATCCGCACAAAATACTCACTGGTCGCCGAGAAAAAATGACTACCATTCGCCAAAAGGATGGTTTGCACCCATTCCCATGGCCTGCAGAGAGTGAATACGACACCTTTGCGGTAGGTCACTCTTCCACATCCATCAGTGCTGCCCTAGGCATGGCTGTGGCAGCAGAAAAAGAAAACAAAGGTCGTAAAGTCGTTGCGGTTATCGGTGACGGTGCAATGACAGCGGGCATGGCGTTTGAAGCGTTAAATCACGGCGGTGACATAGACAAAGACTTGCTGGTTGTACTGAACGATAATGAAATGTCGATTTCTGAAAATGTCGGCGCATTAAACAGTCATCTAGCGCGGTTACTTACCGGCACCTTTTTCAACTCCATTCGTGATGGCGGCAAAAAGTTACTGAGTAATGTGCCTCCGATTAAAGAATTTGCCAGCCGTGCAGAAGAACATATCAAAGGTATGGTTGTTCCGGGCACTATTTTCGAAGAGCTGGGTTTCAATTACATTGGTCCAATCGATGGACATGACGTCAAAGGAGTAGTAGATACTTTGCGTAATATGCGCAGTATCAAAGGCCCTCAAATACTCCACGTGGTCACTAAAAAAGGCAAAGGGTTTGAATTAGCCGAAAAGGACCCGATAAAATTTCATGCCGTGCCAAAATTTGATCCTAAATTATCTGGATTACCCAAAACCGCACCGGGCAGCCCTTCTTTTTCCAAAGTGTTTGGTGACTGGTTATGCGACATGGCGGCGACAGATCCTAAACTCATGGCAATTACCCCTGCCATGCGTGAAGGCTCCGGTATGGTCAGGTTTTCGCAAGAATACCCCGAACAATATTTTGATGTTGCCATTGCTGAACAACATGCGGTGACCTTCGCGGCCGGATTGGCCAAAGACGGTTTACACCCCGTTGTCGCTATTTACTCAACCTTTTTGCAACGTGCCTATGACCAGCTGATTCACGATGTAGCACTGCAGAATTTACCTGTGCTGTTTGCCATCGACCGAGCTGGCGTAGTGGGCGCCGATGGCCCTACGCACCAAGGCGCATTTGATATTCCGTTCCTACGCTGTATCCCCAATATGGTGATCATGGCACCAGCAGATGAAAATGAATGTCGCCAGATGCTTTACACTGGTCACCAATTGCAACAACCTGTGGCGGTGCGTTACCCGCGAGGGACAGGCTCAGGTGTTGATATTCAGCAAACCATGACGGCTTTGCCAATCGGCAAATCAAGGACGCTACGCAGCGGCAAACAAACCGCTATTTTAAACTTTGGCACACTGTTACCCTTCGCCAAAGCAGCAGCTGAGGAGCTAGACGCTACCTTAATTGACATGCGCTTTGTCAAACCGCTAGACACAGACATCATCAACTCACTGTGTGCAGATCACGATCTATTAGTGTCATTAGAAGATGGCGCTATCATGGGCGGTGCTGGCAGCGCAGTTGCAGAGTATTTACTGGCCAGCAAGCATGCCACCAAATTACTGCAAATAGGCTTGCCAGATAGTTTCATCATGCAGGGAACGCAACAAGAGATGTATCAACAACACGGTTTAGACACACAAGGTATTGTCAGCAAAGTAACGGCGTTTAGAGCTCCTTAACGCCATTGAAGCTTGGACTAAATAGTTTAGGTGTAATGTTAAAAATTGATATGCGGTTGTTAGCTGCCGTTTTAAATATCAGTTAACTACTAAGGGAAGCACGTGACGCTATTAGCAGCACTTTTTATGCTTACCTTTGTAGTCAGCGTGATAAAATACGGCATTCAATTGCAGAGTATTAGGACTTACATTAAAAAAAATCACTCCGCCCTATTCAAATCCTATAGCTTAGATACTGTTAGTCTGCTTCTTGGAACGGATGACGTAGATTGGAACTTTCAGAAGTTCATATTTAAAAAACAATATACTCATACTAATAATGCTAAGTTTGTCTGTATGTGTAACAACGCTCGTAAATTAGGTCTGTTAGCCTATTCAACCGGTCTTGGAATTTTATTAACTACGGCTTTCGCTTCTATATTTGGTAATTAACAAGTTACCTAATATCGCCTCACAAAACGCGGCTGTGACAAATATTCATTGGCCTTCTTCTTACAACGCTCGTGTTTCATCGGCTCTGACCCTACTGGTTTTGACCACGCAGGTTCTGCGCAGTTTTCCACCGTAACCATCTTAGACTAAAAAGTCCAAGGCCGACTAGCATGAGTGTGGCGGGTTCGGGAATTTGTACGTTATCTGGTAGAGAAAGGCTCGCAATATTTCCTTGAAAGTCTGTCGCAGTCGCATTGATGTCCCAATTTGCTGTTCCACTGATACCCGTTACCCCGATTGAAAATACCCCATCCATGACATCGGCAAAGGAGTCGAGAACCACAGACATCGTAAATCCTGGTCCAAAGTCAGCTCCACCGAAATTTGGTATGAGGACATCGCCCAATCCGTCAAATTCGGCAAATACGGTTAAATGGACGGAATGTGGCAAGTTGTCCGTTCCAGCGAAACTAACGATTACGGATTGATAAGGTGGGGAAGGCACCATACTTGTAAAGTCAACGTTCAAAAAGAAAGCGTCATCCGCACTAATGCTCACAAGGCCAGCATGTGCTGGAAAGCATGAAAACGCAGCCCAAAATACAAAAGTTTTAAACTTGTCCATGGGTGGCTCCAACTGTTAAGTATTTGCATTTAAAAAGTCTAGTACACCCTCCTAATCTCTGCAACAGACGATATTTTTATCAAGTTTGAACTTGCTAACTGGCGCGCATTGAATCATCACTAATACTTTCCCAACCGTTCTATCTAAACAGTAACTAAGAAATCAATTGCAATTAACAGCAGCAATTCAAAAAGTCGCTTGATATTAACAAGCCATACTCAGATAACCCTATCATAACTGACAGTTTGTGATTGTCGCCTTCTGTCAAATTATATACATTGAATTGCCTATTTTGCTTTTTACCACCTACAAAAATGGCCACATAAGTGGCCACTTTTTTTATTCGACTGACACGCTCTGGTGACTATAAGGTACCTATAAGCGACAACATCGCATTGATAGGTTTGCCTACGCCAACTTGATGCGTTGAGTGTGCGTTTGGAAAATAAGTTTCATCCGTTAAATTCTCAATATTTAACTGAACACGAAGGTTGTCAGACACAACGTAGTAGGCTGAGGCATCAACCCGTGTATAACTAGGCAACTGCGTTGAGTTACTGGTGTTAACGAAACTATCATCTTGGTAGGTTACTCCTAGCCCAAGTCCAAAGGCATCATTTACCTGATAAGTACTCCATACTGAAAAGGTATTTTCAGGCAATTCAGTAGGCGTTTTGCCAGTTGGACCCGTTCTATTCACAATCTCACCGTCAAGGTTGCTGTAGTTAATTGACATTGACCAAGCGTCAGTAAGGTAGCCCACTAACTGCAATTCAAAACCGGAAATTTCAGAATCGATAACATCCAATGTAGAGGGATCGGCATCAGCAACTTGGGGGGAGCTTTGTTCGTTTTCAAACAATGCTGCTGTGAAGCTTAGCCCTTGAGCAAAGTCCCATTTCACACCAATTTCTTGGTTGGTGAATGTGTCTGGATCCAGCTGATTGTTGCTACCATTGATATTGGCATATTGCTCTCCACTGCGAGGTAAAAATGATTCGCTGTAGCTCGCATATAGTGAAATATTTTCCTGCGGCTTGTACACAAGCCCCGCCCGCGGCGATACTTCACTGTCGGTGCGAACGCGGTTTTCTAATACATCAGGGTCGGCGTTAAACACCTCAATATCAAACCGGTCAAAGCGCGCACCTAGGATCAAGTCAAGATTCTCGGATAACTCGATTTCATCTTGTACATACAAAGACGTTACTTCAAGTGCCACTCGAGTATCATCATTTAAGTCACTAAAGCCTGCAGTAAAGGCTTCACCAGATGCATTAACACCGCGCAACCCAGAAAAAGTTAGCGGCCGAGTCACGTTGAAAAACTCGCGATCATCAGCAGTTGTATCGAACACCGGATTAAAGCGGTTTTGATCCGAATGAGTATTTACAAACTCTGCTCCTAGGATCAGAGTATGGCCGATTGAAGCGGTGCTAAATTCACTGATCAGGTTTCCTGACAAAATAAAGCTGTCTCGCACCGTCGTGTCGATATAGCCGTCAAGTTCAACAATATCGTTAGCAGCGTCATAGTTTGACGCGTAAAAATTAGAATAAACTTTATCGAAATCACCGTAGTAAGCGTTAAAGTTACCTTTTACATTACTAGTGAACTGATGTTGAATATTGGCGCGCAACACGTGCGCTTCAACTTCATGATAGTTATTGTCAGGATCGCCAAACACAATGTCTTTTAGCGCAGAAACGGGGCGACCATCGTCGCCGGTAGGAATACCACGATCGATAAAACGTTCATGATTGATATACTCATATGATAAATCAACGAGGGTATCAGCGCCAAGTTCAATGCGAGCTGTGGGATTAAAGCCGTAACGGTTACCGTCGTAAAAGTCACGATGATTGTCTAAATCTTCAACCATAGCATTGATACGAATTGCAGAGGTTTTACTGGTGGCAAAATTACTATCAAGCTCTAGGTTATACCCGCCAAAGGTATTGATACCTGCTTTATAGCCCGTTGATTGCTTGTCTAAAACCGCCTTTTTAGAGACGCGATTCAAGATACCGCCTGTGCCACCACGACCAAATAACAGTGCGTTAGGGCCTCGTAGAATTTCGACCTGCTCTACATTGTAAAGCGAACGATAGTACTGCACATCATCGCGATTACCATCAATAAAGAAATCAGCCGTGGAGCGAACACCACGAAAAACAACGGAGTCGCGATGACCTTCGCCTAAAGAGGTATTCACCCCTGGCGTATAATCGATAAGCTGGCCAATGGCGGTAATACCGCGCTCGGTAATTTGATCTGAAGTAAAAATGGATAAACTTTGCGGTACATCAAGAATAGGTGTGGGTGTTTTTATTGAATTCGACTCATTGACCGATAGGAACTGCCCCTCTACAACGACTCGTTCAATATCATTCATGTCATATGCCAGTGCGGAATGACTCAATATTAATGCAGAAGCAATGCTGGTGAACTTAAATTTCAATTCCTCAATCTCCATGTGTCTTTTCTAGTAATAGGTGTTTAAATTTATAAGTTTGCTGATCTTGATTGAGCTCAAAAATAGGCGCTAGGACAAGATCATTTAATTTCCTTAAGGTTAATGAGAATCATTATCAATTGCAAGTAGTTTCTCATTCAACTATGCGGAAAATGACATTATCAGACTAGTTTTTAACCAAAGCGCGTTTGAATTGTCACGAGTTTTAGAAGAGGGACGCTTTGAAGATGGATGGCTTTCGATTAGGTCGAAACAGGTAGGCGTGAATTAATAAAATGAGCGAGTACGGATTGCGACCTTTATTAGTGTGGCAAAGCTACCTTAGGCTATCCAATAGCGTCGGCACATTAGGATTTTTGAAAAGATTAGTGAAACCAATACAAAAGGTTTGACCTTTGAGACGCTCTTTAACAGAAATGGGGATATCGATAAGATAATACCAGCAGTGGCATCAGCTTAATTGAGCAATGAGTGAATTGCTAAATCCACTCTACATAAAATAACAAGTGCATCACACCCATGGTCGCAGCGCCTGCTGCAATATCATCGAGCATAATGCCCAATCCGCCATGCAGATTTTTGTCGAGTACACTGATAGGCCAAGGTTTTAAGATATCAAAAAATCGAAATAGCGCGAATGCGATAATCACATTGGTAAAGGTGAATGGCACTGCCAGCATGGCAATTAACATCCCTGCAACCTCGTCCCAAACAATCGATGAATCGTCATGCACTCCCATGTCTTCTGCCGTTTTACCGCACACCCAAATTCCGACAACACTCGCGATTAAGGTAAACGCCAAATAAGCTGAGAAACTCAAATAGTGTGCGCATAAAAATATCAGTGGCAACGCGGCTAAAGAGCCAAAGGTGCCTGGCATTTTGGGAGCCAATCCTGAGCCAAAGCCTAATGCTAAAAAATGTGCGGGGTTACGAAGTGAGACTCTTTCTCGCAATGAAGAGTGCATCAGCTGAAATGCTCGAAACCTGAACGCAACGACTGATAAGGCTGATCTTCAAAACGAAGTTCTAATTTTTGTTTTATTCCGGTGATGTGGCCAATGCAGGTTGCACTGATATTGGCATTGGCTAGCGCGATATCCAAGGTGCCTTTATTTTCCTCACTCACGGTAAACAGCAGCTCGTAGTCATCACCTGCGCCTAACGCATAGGAATAGGCATCTTCTACATCAACGCTTTCTTTAAGAGCAACTGACAACGGTAGCTTATCGACTTGTATGCGTGCGCCACATTCGGATGCTTTTAGCACGTGTTGAATGTCTCTGATTAAACCATCGGACAAATCAATACAAGAGGAGGCGATGCGGCGCAGTGCAGTGCCTGCCAATAGCCTTGGTGAGGGATAATACAAACGATTAATTAGGTACTGAACACAATGCTCGCTGGCGATGAGTTTGCCTTTTTGGATGTCCAGTCCAACACCTGCATCACCCAAAGTTCCAGAAACATAGATCATGTCACCGGGTTTAGCGCCGCTGCGTGTCAGTGGGCTTTCATTTGGCACGAAACCATGCGCAGTAATAGTCACGCTTAGGGGGCCTTGCACTGTATCGCCACCGATCAGTTGGATAGAATAATAACGGGATAATTCAAACAAGGACGTTGAAAATGCTTCTAACCAGTTTTCATCAACTTCAGGCAGACTCAATGAAAGACTGTACCATGCTGGCTCAGCCCCCATCGCAGCCAAATCACTTAAATTAACGGCTAAGGCTTTGTGCGCAATCGCTTCTGGCGGCGTATCAATGGGAAAGTGGACGCCACTGATCAGCGTATCCGTGGTAATCGCTAAATTTAAACCTTCAGGTACACGCGTAATAGCACAATCATCACCAATACCATGGATCACATCCTTGCGCTGATGGCACTTTTGATTAAAAAAGCGCTCAATAATATCGAATTCTTTCACATTACTCTTTAAAAGATAGTTCGTGTTTGCGGAGAGTTTTTACAGCTTTATCGAGCACGCCGTTGATAAACTTGTGACTTTCTTCAGCGCCGAATGACTTTGCCAATTCTATCGATTCATTGATCACGACTTTATAAGGGACATCAACTCGCGCAGTAAGTTCATAGGTAGCGATACGTAAAATCGCCTTTTCTACTACATCGAGCTCTTCAGGTAGACGGCCTAAATACGGTTTAATCGCTTTATCCAGCGTTTCTGTGTCATTGACAACTGCACGCAACACTTCTTGGAAATAGCCCATATCGACTTTTTCCATGTTGTTACTGGTGGCAATACTTAACTCTATTTGTTCAACTGGGTTATTGCTCATCTGCCATGAATAAACAGCTTGAACAGCAAGTTCTCTGGCTTTTCTGCGTGCAGCGGGTTTCACTAATTATGCCTCTTCGATTTGCGCAATGACATTGACCATTTCTAGCGCGCCCATGGCCGCTTCTGCGCCCTTGTTACCCGCTTTAGTGCCCGAACGTTCAATCGCTTGTTCGATGCTATCGGTGGTGATCACGCCAAAAGATACTGGAATGCCGTATTCTAAAGAGACTTGCGCAAGTCCTTTATTACACTCGCCAGCAACAAATTCGAAATGTGGAGTGCCGCCGCGGATCACTGCACCTAAAGCAATGATGGCGTCGAATTTTTTAAGCTCCGCGATTTTCTTTGCAACAATAGGTAACTCATAGGCACCGGGAACGCGCACTAAGGTAATATCTTGTTCGTTAACTTCACCCACACGCTCTAACGTGTCTAGGGCGCCGTCTACCAGACTTTCTACAACAAAGCTGTTAAAACGAGAAACAACAAGCGCAAACTTTTTACCTGTTGCGCGAACATTACCTTCGATGATATTCATGGCTTACTAGTCCTATAGGAAAAACGGCGCGCATTGTAGCACACCATGGGTGAAACCCAAACGTTTAAAACAGTGGGTTTGCTTGTATAAAACGTTGCAGTGATGGCCCACGCGGCTGTTTACCAAATTAGTAAATGTAGTCAACCACTTCCAGGCCATAACCAGATAACGCATGATACTTTTTCGGTTTACTAAGCAGACGCATTTTGCGAACACCCAAGGTTGCCAATATTTGGCTGCCCACGCCAACTGTGCGTGAGGTACCTTGGTATTTTGCATTGATTGGTTTTTCGCCTTTATCTTCCGCTTCGAATTGTTGAACCTGCATGATCAAATCTTCTTGCTTACCCAGCAGCACCAACACACCGCCATCTTCAGAAATCTTTTGCATCGCTTCGGGTAATCCCATGCTGCGCTCAATGTTGCGTTCAGATCCAAGCAAATCACTAAAGGTATTATGCAGATGAACCCGAACCAAGGTCGGGGTTTCTCCGTCAATCTGGCCTTTACACAAAGCAAAGTGAATTTGATCATCGATGACATCTTTAAAGGTCACCAAATCAAACTCGCCATAGCGAGTAGGCAACTTGCAGCTAGCAACTTTTTCGATGGTGGTTTCATATAGATTACGATATTCGATGAGATCGGCAATGGTGCCAATTTTCAAATCGTGTTTTGCGGCAAATTTTTCCAACTCAGGACGTCTTGCCATACTGCCGTCTTCGTTGAGTATCTCAACAATGACCGACGCCGGCTCAGCTCCTGCTAGTCTGGCTAGGTCGACACCCGCTTCAGTATGCCCTGCGCGGTTGAGCACTCCACCCTCTTTAGCAATTAGCGGAAAGATATGCCCTGGCTGCACAATATCACTGGGCTTAGCATCAGCGTTGACAGCAGCCAGAATGGTTTTAGCACGATCGGCAGCAGAAATACCGGTAGTAACTCCTTCTGCAGCTTCAATGGATACCGTGAAATTAGTCGAAAACTGCGCACCGTTGTTATCTACCATTAAGGGTAAATTCAACCGCTTGCAGCGCTCTTCGGTCATCGGTAAACAGACCAAGCCACGGGCATGAGTAACCATGAAATTAATCGCTTCTGGCGTGACATATTCAGCGGCCATGATCAGATCGCCTTCATTTTCGCGATCTTCATCATCCATTAAGATAACCATTTTGCCTTGTTTTATATCTTCAATTATTTCTGCAATGCTGTGTAAGGCCATGTGTAGGTACTCTCAACGTTATTTTTGTAGGGTTGTTTTGTCTTGTTAGACTATTTTAAGAAGCCATTTTCGGCTAGGAACTGCATATCAATGCCTTTGTTATGCTGACTTTTAGCCGCATTGTCACCTTGCATCAAACGCTCTAAATATCGCGCAATAAGATCGACTTCCAAATTCACTTTGCCACCCACTTTGTATGAGCCAATGATGGTTTCTTCAAGTGTATGGGGGATCAGGGTCAACATGAATTTAGCACCATCAACATCGTTGACCGTTAAACTCACACCATCAACTGTTATTGAACCCTTTTCAGAGATATATTTCGCTAAAGAGTCTGGTGCTTGGATCCAGATTTCTACCCAGCGATCGATTTGATTAATCGTGATGATGGTGCCTACGCCATCGACGTGGCCACTGACGATGTGCCCACCAAATCGAGAAGTCGGTTGCATGGCTTTTTCTAAATTCACCTTGCTGCCAGCCTGATAGTCAGCGAAACCCGAACGTTTAATGGTCTCAGGGGAAACATCAACACTGTAGTGTGAGTCTGAAAAATCGACTACCGTAAGACACACGCCATTGGTAGCAATACTATCGCCCAAGCGCACATCAGACATATCTAATTTGTTGACCGCCACGGTAAGACGAATGTCGTCTCCTTGAGGCTGTAATTTGGCGATTTTGCCAACATCTTCAATTATTCCAGTAAACATACACTCTCAATAATTTAGTTCGTATCTTCGCGCAGAAAATCAACAAGTGGAGGTTGAAAAACCGTTCTCGTTACTCATTGGCTATATCATACAGGGACTGACGAAAATTCGGCAGTCAATTTTAGCGAATCACCCACTTGTTTGATTGAAGACCAACGTAATCGTTTTGCCTCGCTCATCGTGGTCATCTCAGACATAACGAATAGGTTTTGTCCTTTATCCCCTAATAATTTGGGCGCTTGATATAAAATCAATTCGTCCACCAAATTTTGTTCTACCAAGGCCCCGGCAAGCAAACCACCAGCCTCTACCCAAAGCTGGTTAATTTGTTGTTCTGCCAGTACCGACAATACCTGTTTCAGATCCAATTTGTTGCCAATAGCGCCTACCTGTTGTTGCTGCACGTGAGCAGGTAATTGACGATTTGGAGTACGGTTGATCACCATATTTAGACCATCTAAGCCAAACATTTTTAACTTGTCAGTCAGCTGATTTTTGCCGTCTAATACCACTCGCAACGGCTGCCGCAACTGCTTGGGATCAATTGCTTCTTGCAACTGACCGAGTTCATCATAACGTACGTTGAGACTGGGATTATCCGCCAATGCCGTACCCGAGCCAGTTAAAATGGCACAACTCATGGCGCGATGGCGTTGTACATCTTGTCGGGCATATTCATCAGTGATCCACTGGCTAGCACCGTTCGCTAAAGCTGTTTTACCATCGAGGCTGGCGGCTAATTTGAGCGTGACCCACGGGCGAGATAGGGTCATACGTTTAATAAACCCACGGTTTAGATTGCGCGCCTGTTGTTCCATCAGCCCGTGAGACACTGCTATTCCCTGCTCGGCCAATTTGGCTAAGCCCCGCCCAGATACTTGAGGATTAGGATCGACCATGGCCGCGACCACGCGCTTGACCCCAGCTTTGATGAGCGCATCTGCGCAAGGACCTGTGCGGCCGGTGTGGCTGCATGGCTCAAGGGTCACATAAGCGGTGGCATTGTTTGCCTGTTTCCCTGCCATGTTCAAGGCATGAATTTCAGCATGAGGAGTACCGGCTTGGTAATGCCATCCCTGCCCCACTACATGCTGGTGTTGATTTACTATCACGCAACCGACATTTGGATTTGGGGTAGTGGTATACCGGCCTTTTTCAGCCAATTGCAGGGCTAATGCCATGAATTGATGATCGCTAGCGGAAAAGGTAGGTAAACTCATAATGGTAATTAGTCGCCTAACTTGGCAATTTCTTCACCAAACTCGCGGATATCCTCAAACGAACGGTAAACCGATGCGAATCGGACGTAAGCGACTTTGTCGAGCGTTTTCAGTGCATCCATGATCAATTCACCTAAAAACTCACTGCTTATTTCGCGCTCGCCTGTCGCCCGTAACGAAGACTTAAGTTGGCTAATACAATGTTCGACTTTTTCAGTACTCACCGGGCGCTTTTCCAACGCACGTAATAACCCGGCACGCAGTTTGTCTTCGTTAAACGGCTCTCTGGAACCATCGCGCTTTATCACCCTTGGCATGACTAACTCTGCAATTTCAAAGGTAGTAAATCGTTCATGGCAAGCGGTGCACTCGCGACGACGGCGTACTTGATGGCCTTCCGCTACCAGTCGCGAGTCAATGACTTTGGTTTCCTGCTCAGCGCAAAACGGACAAAACATAGAATAAATTGCTCTAGGATAAAAATGTGCCGCTAAATTAGCAAAAAAACCAGCAAATTTACAGGTGTTTGCCTTGCAAAAACACGCTCGAGGTGAATAAAACGAATTAAATACCGGCTTTGTAAGAAATTAAATAACACTAAGGCAAGCAGCAGCTCCTTATCCCGACAGTCGCCTTGTTAGTCTTTGACTAAATCAAAGCCTTCATCTAACCACCCCGTCACCCCACCAATCAGCTTTTTTACCGGTCGATTTAGCGCTGCGAGCTTCAATGCTGCTTTGTCAGCCCCGTTGCAATGGGGACCGGCACAATACACCACAAATAGCGTATCCGCTGGATAATCGGCAAGTCTATCGTTATCAATAGATTTGTGCGGCAAGCTCAGCGCATTTGGCAGATGCCCTTGCGCGAATAACAGAGCACTGCGCACATCGAGCAACACGAAGTCCATTCGATTATTGGTCATTGCAAAGTGAGTGTCCCAACAGTCAGTTTCAAAACGTAATAATTGTGCGAAATGATGTTTCGCTTGCTCGGCCGGTGCGGCGGGAACGTGTGATACGGATGAAGACATGGCGGATTCCTTTTTCATTGGAATCCTATTATGGGTCTTTTATGACATTGAGACAGTAACGACAAAGCCAATATTCGATAAGAATAAGACAATCGATTAGTTATTCGGATCCGATTATGTGAAATTAGAATTTTACTTTGACACGAACCACACCAAACCGTGGTTGATTTATCACACAATCACTGTGTGCTTTTTTATGGCCTCTACTGTTAACCTATAAAAACGTCAGCATTTTTTACAGTTATTATTGACAAGAATTTAATTAGAGGAAATTCCTATAAATATCAAAAATTTAAACCGTGGCGTGAATTTTGCTAACATGTCTCTGTTCGGTAACATTAAGAAAATAATATTTTAATTAGGGAAGTAGTATCATGAAATCAATGACTAAAATTTTTGCTGCACTTGTAGCACTGTCGCCATTTATGGCGCAAGCTGGACTTTTTGAGTTTAGCTACACCTTCAACAATAATGGCGATAGCGTTCAAGGAAGTTTCAGCGGTGACCAAAACGGCAATTTAATTGAAAATTTGTCGGATATCATCGTCTCAGTTAACGATGTGGAGTTAACTGCGCCCTTGTTTGATTATCGAATTGAATGCGAAGATACTGGCTGCTTTTGGGTTTCCGGTGGTGTCGTTTCTTTCGACGGCACGCTTAATAATTTTGTGTTTATGGATGATGCCACTTTTCCCGCCACATTCGACTACACAAACTATTTCCTCCAAGTTCCTGAGTTCGTTGATGAAGGTATTCAGGCTCAGACAGGCATGTGCTTCGATAATTTATCAATATGTAATAGTGAAATAAACGATGGTAATACCGGCAACTCTTGGCAGTTGACGCGTGTCGAAGTTCCAGAGCCAATGACGCTTGCCTTGCTGGGCTTTGGGCTTGCTGGTTTTGGCATGGCTAAACGCAAGAAATTCTAACGATTTTCAGGCATGAATAAAAAACCTCGCCAATGCGAGGTTTTTTTATATATGGTGAAAACGATAGATTGACCATCACTTCACGCCATTGTGATAGTGCTGGTATCAACTTCATTGTTAATACCTAGTTCAACTCATCCCTTTATGAAGAATCCGACTTAATAGATACACACCCGCAACGGATACACTGAAGGTAAACAGATTAGTTGTTAGCGTATTCCACTGAAATTGCGTTTCGCCGTCATACATCAAATAAGCGGCCGTGTTGTAGCAGCTGTGGCCAAAGATACAGGGCCACAATGAGCGGGTTTTGTAATAAAGCCAACCAAAAAATATCCCTAATACAAATGCGGCAAGAAACTGGTAAAGATTAAAATGAAATACCGCAAACAAGGTTGCCGATAACACGATAGCGAGATGCGCCGGGTAGTGGTGTAAAAATCCACGCAAAATGATGCCTCGAAATATCACTTCTTCGACAACAGGTGCAAATATACTTAAGGCTACCAGCGTTATTAAACCACCCGACATCAATTCAACCAGATATGCCATTCCCGCCTCATCTTCAGGTAAATAGAAAGCTAACCAATTTTGTAGATCGGCAAACCACCATAGCGACCCAAGTACGGTCAATCCAACTAAAGGGAAAAGCACAGTCGCGGTACTAATGAATTGATTGGGGCTGGCATCAAACAACGAGCTAAGTGAGTATTGGGTATGTTTGAGCACGGCTTGAACAATAACAACAGTGGCAATGCCATTGATAAGCAAATTAAGCCACAAGTTGCTTTGTAACTGCGGAAATGCGCCGTAGAGCAGCATGCCCATGATAAATTGCATGGCAAACCAACAAAAAAGGATGCCAACTGCCATCAAAAAACCCGGTGGGTTACGCGTCATTTTAGCCCCTTAAATAAAAAAGCCGCAAAAACACCTAACGATGTTTGCGGCTTTGATTGTTAGCGACCTGACTAACCGTAAACGGGGAATCGCTTACACAATGTCACCACTTCGCTTTTCACTCGAGCGATGGTGGCTTCATCTTCAATGTTGTCTAATACATCACACATCCAATTTGCCACTTGCTCAGCTTCCGCTTGCTCAAAGCCACGGCGCGTTATTGCTGGAGAGCCAATGCGCAATCCACTGGTCACAAAAGGTGAACGGGGATCATTAGGCACCGAGTTTTTATTAACGGTAATATTGGCACGACCCAAAGCGGCATCAGCGTCTTTACCTGTGATATCTTTGTCAATTAAATCGAGTAAAAACAAATGGTTATCAGTACCGCCAGAGACGATTTTGTAACCACGGTCTTGCAACACTTTGACCATGGCCTTGGCATTTGCGATCACGTTTTGCTGATACACTTTGAACTCAGGTTGTAGTGCTTCTTTAAATGCCACCGCTTTAGCGGCAATCACATGACACAATGGACCACCTTGGTTACCTGGGAAGACTGAACTATTCAATTTTTTATAAATAGTTTCATCACCACATGAAGACACAATAAGGCCGCCGCGAGGGCCAGCTAAGGTCTTGTGAGTTGTGGTGGTGACAACGTGCGCATGTGGCAATGGATTAGGATAAACCCCAGCGGCCACAAGGCCTGCAACGTGGGCCATGTCGACCAACAAATAAGCACCGACTTTATCGGCAATTTCACGAAACTTCTGCCAATCCACTATGCCCGAATAAGCAGAAAAACCACCGATGATCATTTTAGGTTTGTGCTCTAAGGCTAATGCTTCAACTTGCTGCATGTCGATTTCACCGGTTTTTTCACATAAACCGTATTGCACTGCATTATAGGTTTTACCCGAGAAGTTAACATGAGAGCCATGCGTTAAGTGACCACCGTGGGCTAGACTCATACCTAATACGGTGTCTCCGGCATTCAATAAAGCCATAAACACTGCCGAGTTAGCTTGAGAGCCAGAGTGCGGTTGTACGTTGGCGTAATCGGCGCCAAATAATTGTTTAGCACGTTCAATTGCTAAGTCTTCAGCAATGTCCACGTATTCACAACCACCGTAATAACGCTTGTGCGGGTAGCCTTCCGCATATTTATTAGTTAACTGAGAGCCTTGGGCTTCCAGTACTCGCGGGCTACAATAGTTTTCTGATGCGATCAGTTCAATATGGTGCTCTTGACGCTGAGTTTCTTGTTCAATAGCAGCATGTAATTCAGGGTCAAAGTCAGCAATATTCATGTTGCGCTTTAGCATGGGTGTCTCCTCAACATCTTGGCACGGCAGTGGCTGCAGTCTTAACTTAAGGGGAAACTTAAGTTTCTGCAGCGAAGCAAAATTCGATAGATAAAAAATGAGCCGTTATTCTAGTCATTTTAAGCGCGATGTACACAGTTAAAACACAATGAATTATCGCCTTTGGCGTTAATTCAGTGATTCAATCTCAATGGGAAATTGTAATCCTATCTGTCGGCGTACTTCATCGAGTGTTTTCATCACATTGATACTGTCTTGATGATTCATTCTAGGATCGCACAATCGCCCTTGTTCAACTGAATCCATGACCGATTCAATTTGATACTCAAATCCATTGGTTGGATGAGGAAAGTCAATTGTTTCAACCAACTTGTCGTCTTGGAACAATTGCGCTTGTTCACCGTTCCAAAAATAGCGAGGTATCTGAATGTAGCCTTGTTTGCCGTGAATTGTCATCACGTTCGAACTTTGAGCGCCTATGGTACATACAAACTGACTTGTCACGCCAGATGGGTAGCTTAAATTGACCAAGGTGTTTTGATCAACCTGATCATTATTGAGCAGCCCAAGCGCCTGTATCTGCGATGGATACTCCGCCAGCAAATATTGGCTAATACTGATACTGTAAACACCGAGATCCAACAAAGCGCCGCCCGCTAAGGCTGGACTAGTAATTCGATGGTTACGCAAATGCGAAAACGCAAAGCCAATTTGTGAACTGATATACTGCACTTGTCCAATGTCATTTGCCATCCACTGTTTAACCTGTGCGAAACACGGCATGAAGCGACTCCACAAGGCTTCTTGCAATACGCACTGATGCTGCTCTGCAAGGGCAACCAGATACTCGGTTTGCGCCGCATTAACGGTAAGAGGCTTTTCCAATAACAGATGCTTGTTAGCCTGCAAACATAATGCTGCGTAGTGAAAATGATGTGAGTGCGGTGTCGCAATGTAAATGGCATCTACTTGGTCGTCGCCAATCAAAGACTCATAATCACCGTAGGAAATTGTAGCCCCAAATCGACAAGCGAACTCTCCAGCCCGTTGCAAATTACGACTGGCTACCGCATAAAGCTCGCCACGTTCTGAGAACTTAAGCGCGGCAGCAAATTGTTGAGCAATGGCACCTGGACCAATAATTCCCCACTTCATATTAACTCCACTTTTTCAACAGCTTGTTTAACTCCCCCCAGTATAGGCGTTTTGGCGCTCGATAGGGGGAACCCAACCCTGCATACACGCGTAAATAAAAAAATGTTGCTGACTTTCGTTGGCCTTATTGACGGTCTGGATTACACTATGGCCACGTTTAATTACACAGAATTATCATGGCACAATACGTATATAGCATGCACCGAGTGGGGAAGATTGTTCCCCCTAATAGATACATCCTTAAAGATATCTCGCTGAGTTTTTTTCCAGGCGCCAAAATTGGTGTGTTGGGTTTAAACGGAGCGGGTAAATCTACCTTACTGCGCATTATGGCAGGCATTGATAAGGAAATTGAAGGCGAAGCTCGCCCACAACCAGGTCTAAAAATAGGTTACCTTCCACAAGAGCCGCAACTTGACGAGAGCAAAGACGTTCGCGGCAACATTGAAGAAGCGGTGGCTGATGTTGCCCATGCCATTAAGCGACTGGATGAGGTTTATGCCGCCTATGCCGAAGAAGATGCAGATTTTGATGCACTAGCAAAAGAGCAAGGCGAGTTGGAAGCGATTATTCAAGCTAAAGACGGGCATAACTTAGATAATGCCTTAGAGCGAGCCGCAGACGCACTGCGATTGCCGCCTTGGGATGCTGATGTAAGCACGTTATCTGGTGGTGAACGACGTCGCGTGGCGCTGTGCCGTTTACTATTAGAAAAGCCTGACATGTTGTTGCTTGACGAACCCACTAACCACTTAGATGCGGAATCGGTAGCCTGGTTGGAACGGTTCCTTCACGATTATGAAGGAACCGTAGTGGCCATTACCCATGACCGTTACTTTCTAGACAACGTGGCAGGTTGGATATTGGAACTTGACCGTGGCCAAGGGATCCCATGGGAAGGTAACTACTCCTCATGGCTAGAGCAAAAAGATCAACGTCTCGCTCAAGAAGAAAGAACCGAAAACGCGCGACAACGTTCGATTAAACAGGAACTAGAGTGGGTACGTACTAACCCCAAAGGCCGCCATGCTAAGAGCAAAGCGCGGATGGCGCGATTTGATGAGTTAACCACTGGCGATTATCAAAAGCGCAACGAAACCAACGAATTGTTCATCCCACCTGGTGAGCGTTTGGGTGACAAGGTTATTGAGGTGACCAACCTTTCTAAATCTTACGGTGACCGTCTGCTTATTGACGACTTAACGTTCAAGGTGCCCAAAGGCGCTATTGTCGGCATTATTGGTCCTAACGGTGCAGGTAAATCCACCTTGTTTCGGATGTTAACAGGCCAAGAAAAACCTGATTCAGGAGACATCGTTTTAGGTGAAACCGTGCAGCTCGCCAGTGTTGAGCAATTTCGTGATCATATGAACGAGAAAAACACGGTGTATAAAGAAATATCCGACGATTCCGAAATTATTAGAATTGGTAATTTTGAGCTCAACAGTCGTGCTTATTGCAGCCGTTTTAACTTTAAAGGCACCGATCAGCAGAAATTCATTAAGGATTTATCGGGTGGTGAGCGAAACCGTGTCCACCTCGCTAAGTTGTTAAAAGCGGGTGGAAACGTACTGTTACTCGATGAGCCGACCAACGATCTCGATGTTGAAACCTTACGAGCGCTGGAAAATGCGCTGCTTGAATTCCCTGGCTGTGTCATGGTTATCTCGCACGACAGGTGGTTTCTAGATAGAGTCGCGACTCACGTGATGGACTATAGGGACGAAGGTAAAATTAATTTCTACGAAGGTAACTATTCAGATTATGAAGCTTGGCTGAAAGAGACCCTAGGAGAAGATCTCATTGAGCCCCATAGACTCAAGTACAAGAAAATCAGCAAATAAAGCTAGGCTGTGGCGAATTTTCACCACAGTTCTGGTTAGCTAATTCAACTCTAAGGCGCAATTGCGCCTTTTTTGTGCTTAACTATATTCAAAGCTCACAGCTAGTTGATGAAGTGATGGAGAAACGCCAGTTCAACAGGGTCATTTTTACTGCCCCTGCAATACTTAAACAAGATAATATGCAATGGCAAACCAACATCATTGATGTCTCTTTGAAAGGCGCGCTGGTAGCCTACCCTGATGACTTTCAAGCTGACTTGGAACGGGATTTTGAATTGACTATTGAGATGCAAGGGGCAAATCATCATATCGTCATGAGCGGTAATATCGCCCATAGCGCTAATCATTGTGTTGGTTTTAAAGTACATCATATGGCATTAGACAGCATGACTGAGTTACGTCGCATTGTAGAGCTGAACTTGGGTGACGAAGCGTTATTGCAACGAGATCTTAAAGCCTTAACGGACAGTTAGCTGACCTGAACTCTGGCTAATCGACCAAGACTTGGTTTCGACCTGCATTTTTCGCAAAGTAGAGATTAGCGTCAGCGCGTTTCATTAAATCGGTTTCGTGCATATTGGGTGCTTGGGCCAAGGCACCGCCAATACTCACCGTAACTTCGCCAAATGGCGAAGATGAATGTGGAAGGGCTAACTTTTTTATGGCCAAGCGCAAAATTTCTGCTAATTCAGTCGCTTGCTCAAGTGTTGAATTAGGCATAATCAACGCAAATACGTCACCGCTATAACGTGTTAAACAATATTCCGAGCGTTTCAATTTCATTCTGATAGTCGATACAACTAACCGCAAACAGTCATCGCCAACAAGATGATCATTGACGTCGTTGTATTGTTTGAAGTGATCGATATCAATCAGCAGTACACATAATGGTTGGTTAGTTTTGTTACACACTGACAAAGTTTCAGTCAAATGGCCGTCGAAGAATCGTCGGTTTTGGATATTCGTTAAGCCATCTAGGGTCGCCATTCGTTTAAACTTGTCAGTCATCAACTTCGAGCTTACATGGGCGTTCACCCTTTTACGTAAGGTATTAGTCGAAAATGGCTTAGTGATAAAATCGGCACAGCCCGCTTCCCAGCTTTCATCTTCTGATTTGATATCGGTATGCCCAGTCACAAAAATGATTGGAATATCTTTACTAGACAAGGAGGCCTTTAATTCACGGCATGCAGCGTAGCCATCCATGCCGGGCATACTGATGTCCATTAAAATTAAATCGGGTAACACATGCTGACAGTAATCTAATGCCTCTTGACCGGACGAAACATGATGTGTCTTATAAATATCGGTTAATGCCGACGATGTAAGTAGCGCACTGATAGGATCATCCTCGACAATGAGGATAAGTGGCTTGTTTAGGCTTTTCAGGTCATAGATCATAGTAAACACCTTATAACCAACAAATGTTGACTCAGTGTAACCTGATGTAGGTTTTTAGTGCAATGCTGCGCAGCAATACACGCTCACGCAGCATTGTTGTTGAATATTGGACTAATTGAACCCCATTACAATGCTTCAAGCGCTTCAGATAAGCGCGATACTGCGATCACTTCAATACCTGCAATGGCTTGTTTTGGTTTGTTCCCTTTTGGCACTATGGCTTTCTTAAAGCCGTGTTTCGCGGCTTCCATAATGCGCTCAGTACCATTGGGCACCGGTCGGATTTCACCGGCTAATCCGACTTCACCAAAAGCAATCAATTCTTTGGGTAGAATATGGTTGCGAAAACTGGAAATCATCGCCAATAGCAGTGCCAAATCGGCACTGGTTTCAGTGACGCGCACCCCACCCACGACGTTAACAAATACGTCTTGATCGTTCATTTGCACATTGCCATGACGGTGCAAAACGGCCAACAGCATCGAAAGTCGATTCACTTCAAGGCCAACCGCAATGCGACGCGGGTTAGCCATTTGTGAATAATCAACCAATGCTTGAATTTCTACCAGCAGCGGGCGGGTCCCTTCCCACACCACCATGACTATACTACCAGGTGATTGCTGCTCATCACGGCTTAAAAATATTGCTGAGGGATTACTGACCTCTTTTAACCCTTTGTCAGTCATCGCAAACACACCTAACTCATTGACCGCACCAAAGCGGTTTTTATTGCCACGCAAGGTGCGAAATCGGCTATCGCTCTCACCTTCGAGCATCATCGAACAATCGATGCAATGCTCAAGCACCTTAGGACCAGCGAGGCTGCCCTCTTTAGTTACATGCCCGACTAAGAACATCGCGATGTGATGTTGTTTGGCAAACCGAGTTAAAAAGGCGGCACTTTCTCGCACTTGTGACACGCTGCCCGGTGCCGATTGAATATCGGCAATGTGCATCACTTGTATAGAGTCGATAACCATAATATTAGGTTTATGCATCAACGCCAATTCACAAATGGTTTCCACATTGGTCTCCGCCAGCACCTTGAGCTGAGAGGTCGGTAAATTTAAGCGCTGAGCACGCATGGCTACCTGCTGTAGTGATTCCTCACCGGTGACATATAGCGCACTGCTGCTGGCGGCCAAATGACACATTACTTGCAACAATAAGGTACTTTTACCTGCGCCCGGCGAGCCGCCAATTAGCATCGCGGCGCCGGGCACCACACCACCACCGAGCACGCGGTCGAGCTCTTTAAATCCAGCAGTAAATCGAGGTAATGCTTGTAAGTCGATTTTATCTAGGGTTTCAACTTGCGCATGCGTCTGCCCTGTGTAGCCTTTAAAATTGCGCTCAGGGGTGTGTTTGTCATTGCCAATGACGACTTCTGATAAGGTATTCCATGCCTGACAATCATTACATTGTCCTTGCCAGCGAGGAAACTCTGCTCCACAATCGGTGCATACAAAAGCGGTTTTACGTTTAGCCATATTTCAGGGACCGTTAATACAAATGGTTTTGGAGATTTCACCCCCACAAGGCGTTATGCCATTGGGTTTGTTGCTCCTAAGAAGTTGATGTCAAAGGTTATTCATTCATTGCCGATAACAGAATACCACAATGATGCCTTAACCATAACGAACAATTGAGTGGCATGAGTCAAGATTTAGAACAATACCAAGATATTATTGAGCAGCTCAAACCCATGATCAACGAACCTGAATTTAATCAGGTGTTATCGCAAGTGGCTGCCAATGTCCCTAAGCAAAAGCGCTTCCTCATCAAGATGGAATTGAAGCGTTTGGCGAAACCTTGTCTGCGATTAATTGACCTGCGCGGTCAAGTCGTAGGTGATTGCCGCGAATATACTTACCAAGGCAAATCCCACTTTCTTGACGATACCGCAATCGATGTATTTGAACGTCAGGTGCGTTTATTCGGTGAGTACACCATGGGTGTCTATGAAGCGGTCAGAAATACTGAAAATAGCTATCGCGTCATCTATCAAAAGCAGCGGGAACAGGCTGAAAAAGAAGGCAAAGAAGTTAAAGTTGCCAAGCCGCACCACGCTCCTGTTTTGCAATTTGGAGCTTATGCAAAACGGTCGGAAGAGCGCATGAACTTCGCCGTTAATGTGGAAATGTTCACCGAGTTGAATAAAAGCATTCAGGCAACCACTATCGATGTGTCGGTCAGTGGTTTGAAAGTTAAAATCGCTAATGACCACTTATTTAAAGTGGGCGAACGACTGACTGTTCAGTTTAGAGGATTGGAAGGCGAATATACTATCGACCGAAAAGCCGGTGTCGGTTACACCATTGTCGATGTAGAAAGCAGTCAAAAAGAGCAGCGCATTGCGTTGCAGAAAAACGATGAGCATGCTTCACATTCGTTTGAAGAATTTTTCGTAAAGTTTATCCATGGCAATAAACGACGCTACAAAGTCAACATGGACAATACCTTAAACGCAATTAAGCTGAAAACCTACGAACAATACTTTATTCCCAATTTCACCTCGGTGCCGATTTACATTGAGAAATTGAACAATGTGCATCGTCCCAAATATGCGTTAATTAATGACAGTAATAAAGACCCTTTGTATTACTGGAGTGATGAGCAATTTGAATTGCGCATCGGATATCTAGTTAATCATCAGAGGGTCACTCAATTATTAACCATGCCTGAGCCTTATCAGGAAACGATTGTCTACGCCTTCAACCATGTAAAAGATGACAAGGTGTATTTTTACTCAGCTAGTCAGGAAGAATTATTTGAACGTCCTGATTTGATGAAAGTGTTTCTAGGCTATGGGGCTCGAAAAGCAAGTTGGCGAGTGTACAAACTGCAAATTACCCCCATGGAATTAGAGCAAGCACATATTCCGCTTTCTCTGCCAGATGTGGTAAGCAGTGCAGTAAAACGGCAAAATCAGCCCCCTGCCCCGAGGTTATTATCACGGATAAAAAACGTCCGTCACATCGCCTTGTTAACCGACATTACTGATGAAGTGGGCACTCAGATTTACGAGCGCATTCCAATCCGCCGAGGCGAAATAGCACAACTTAAAGTATTCGGTCACCCGCGTAATAAAGTGCCTCCACCGGTGAGTATGTTTCGTTTTAAGTATCATAATCAGCGTAAAGAAACTCGGTATCAATTGCGTACCAAGGTTTTACTTAACTTTGGCGACATTACAATGGAAGGCAGTAGCGAGGATGTTTCCACACGAGGTTTACGTGTGGAGCTGGGCGATTTTTTCCATGGCAGCGAAAAAGATCTGGTCAGATTAAGTTTCCCCACCTTACAAAATGTCACACGTAAATATGAACTTATCGATCTGCCGTATCGCGTAAAAGGGATCTCATACGATCGCAATGTTTTACACTTACAAGCGGTAACTGATTCATCGAACAAAACTGCGCAACATTTTTTCGATGAATTAATTCGTAATAATCGCGCTAAATTAAAAGCCTTCAAAGAAGAAGAGGAAATCCCAGGCATTGGCAATGCACTGCGAAATCTGTATGCCAAAAACGTCATCAACACGGCCTTTTTCATTCGTAAAGAAGGGATAGAGTTCCTCCCCGATGCGTTAGTCACCAGCAACATGAATAGTCGAATTAATAACCTGTTAAGTTTTGATGCAGAACCGGGGCAATTTAACCTGCATTTTTTATATTCGACTTACGGTGTCGAATTAGACTTTATTCAATACACATTAAAGAAAATAAAAACCAACAATAAACCGGTGATGCGCGAAATTTTTGTCGCTTTTGACCCCAGCAAGTCTTTTATAGATGAAGCCATAAAGAGTCGATTCGCTGATCAATTCCATGGCGATAAAGAGCGCAAAAACTTTATTCAACAGGCAATGGAAGCGGGACAATTTATTGCTATCAAAGTGTTTCTAGCCAGAGCTGGACGTCCTGATCTGGATAGACTGCAATCTGAAATAAGTTATGTGGCTGTTTACGCAATTCATCGAGCTAAAGTGCTTGAAGAACAGCTTTGGAGCATCATCGGCGTTGGCGACTTACTCGACGTGACGGATGAGGTCATGATCCGACACAATTTCAGCCACAGTCAAATCCGAGATAACCAGCAAATGCCGGCTTACCACAAAGTGAAAACCGCGAAAATCGAGAACCTACTCAAAACCTAATTTTAGTCCGCCAGATTAAAAATGGATTGCATCAAATTGAAAAACTGATAGACTTCGCGGCGAAATTTTGTGCAGTGTGATTTCACAATCGAAACACCTTGCAGTCTGTTCTTTAAAAAAATTGGTGGATTTTATGCATCCTATGCTGAATATCGCGGTGCGCGCTGCGCGCGCTGCTGGAAACGTCATTACTCGTGGTTTTGAAAATCGCGGCGATCTGTTACTAGAGAAAAAAGGTGAAAACGATTTTGTCACAAAAATCGATAAAGAAGCTGAAAAAACGATCATCGACAAAATCCGAGTGTCTTTCCCTGACCACAGTTTTGTGGGCGAAGAAGGCGGTATAATCGACGGAGACGAAGATTTCAAATGGATCATAGACCCACTCGATGGCACCACCAATTTTATCAAAGGCATTCCTCATTTTGCCGTCTCAATTGCACTCATGCACAAAGGTCGTATCGACCAAGCGGTTGTATTTGACCCAATTCGTGGAGAGCTTTTCACTGCCAGTAAAGGTGCCGGTGCACAGTTAAATGGATTTCGCATCCGCACATCTAACGCCAAAGATTTAAACAATTCGGTATTAGCAACTGCTTTTCCGTTCAAAGCCAAAGACACCTCTGATCAGGCAATTGCTAAATTCACTTCCATTTTTAAGCAATGCGGCGACGTGCGCCGATGTGGCTCAGCGGCGCTAGATTTGGCCTATGTAGCGGCTGGACGATACGATGGTTATTGGGAGCGTGGTGTTCAACCTTGGGATATCGCAGCCGGAGAATTGCTGGTACGTGAATCTGGTGGATTGGTAACTGATTACACAGGCGGTAATGACCCACTGTACAAAGGCGAAATTGTTGCTGGCAGCCCTAGAGTTGTCCAAGCGCTGGTTAAACACCTTAAATAATCTCGTCCCGGTGGTGCTCGTTCATACCATGTCATCCCGGTGGTGATCGTTCATATCATTGTCATCCCGGTGGTGCTCGTTCATATCAATGTCATCCCGGTGGTGCTCGTTCATATCATTGTCATCCCGGTGGTGTTCTTGGGCCGGGATCTTCCAGACTCCTGTTTATAGCTAACTACGACGGACTGTTGAGGAGTTCCCCGACCAAGAGCACCTCGGGGATGACAGCGTGTTATGTCATCCCGGTGGTGTTCGTTCATACCATTGTCATCCCGGTAGTGTTCTTTCATACCATGTCATCCCGGTAGTCTTTTTTGAGCCGGGATCTTCCAGACTCCTGTTTGTAGCTAACTACGAAGGACTGTTGAGGAGATCCCCGACCAAGAGCACCTCGGGGATGACAGCGTGTTATGTCATCCCGGTGGTGCTCGTTCATATCAATGTCATCCCGGTGGTGTTCGTTCATATCATTGTCATCCCGGTAGTCTTTTTTGGGCCGGGATCTTCCAGACTCCTGTTTGTAGCTAACTACGACGGACTGTTGAGGAGATCCCCGACCAAGAGCACCTCGGGGATGACAGCGTGTTATGTCATCCCGGTGGTGCTCGTTCATATCAATGTCATCCCGGTGGTGCTCGTTCATATCAATGTCATCCCGGTGGTGTTCTTTCATACCATTGTCATCCCGGTAGTGCTTTTGGGCCGGGATCTTCCAGACTCCTGTTTATAGCTAACTACGACGGACTGTTGAGGAGTTCCCCGACCAAGAGCACCTCGAGGATGACAGCGTGTTATGTCATCCCGGTGGTGTTCTTTCATACCATGTCATCCCGGTAGTCTTTTTTGAGCCGGGATCTTCCAGACTCCTGTTTGTAGCTAACTACGACGGACTGTTGAGGAGTTCCCCGACCAAGAGCACCTCGGGGATGACAGCGTGTTATGTCATCCCGGTGGTGTTCGTTCATATAATGTCATCCCGGTGGTGTTCTTTCATATCATTGTCATCCCGGTAGTGCTTTTGAGCCGGGATCTTCCAGACTCCTGTTTGTAGCTAACTACGAAGGACTGTTGAGGAGTTCCCCGACCAAGAGCACCTCGGGGATGACAGCGTGTTATGTCATCCCGGTGGTGCTCGTTCATATCAATGTCATCCCGGTAGTCCTTTTTGAGCCGGGATCTTCCAGACTCCTGTTTGTAGCTAACTACGACGGACTGTTGAGGAGTTCCCCGACCAAGAGCACCTCGGGGATGACAGTGGTGGTGAGACCTCGGGGATGACAGTGGTGGTCAGACCTCGGGGATGACGGTATGAGAGACCTCGGAGTTGACGATCTTTTAAGCCCCCTACCGAGACCACGAATTTCGAAAGCCAAAACTCAGCAACATTATCATTAGTAGATAACCGATAGCACCACCACTGCCAGACTCTGACGGCGGTACAGGTAATGGCACCGGATCGGGTTGGGTAAATAAACTACTGCCATCATCAATCAGTCGAGTCGACTTGTTGGTTCCACCGAAATCAGAATTCCCGTTGCCCGTGCTGTCTTCATAATGTATCCAAGCACCGTTTTGCCAATCCGCCACAGTGGCACTATCACTGTCTAAGTTTTGCCCTGTGTAATCCTTGGTGCTAACTGACAACGCCAACAAGCTGTGATCGTCCCATTGAAATCCCGAAGGCAATTGCAAAGGCTGCTCAAAGGTGTCCGTCTTGTAGCGTACAATTCCTTGCTCAATATTCCACTGCCCCTGCGACGTGTTGAGATCGTAAACCACTGGTTGGCCATTGACTATCCCTGTTAGTTGCATGGCAATACCAAGCGGGTTAGTAATGTTTGAAAACCCGACAACCTGATTATTTTCAAGCAAGCGCATCGGTTTATTAAAATGAACTTGTAATCGATATTCAGTGTCGGCACTGAGCGGTGAATTCTGCCCCAAAATCAGCGCTCGTTGTTGATTTTGTAATTGCCATTGACCACTAAACACCTCTTGTTGATCGCTGACTCTAATCACCGAAAATCCGCTCACGGTCGGCGGATGCGTTATGGCATATAAGCCTGCCATAGTTGCTTTGCGAGTTTCCTCACGCATCCTTGGCACTTCAGCATTGGGTAATATAAAACCACTGTGAGAAATTCCTGTTCCGCCGTATTGGGTATTGGAGTTAACCGGCTCTATTTCAAGTGTGTAAGACAGGGCTTGATATGTGTTGGCAAAATATTCGTCTGTTGAACCTATACCAACCCCTGCAGTTGCTGGACTATATTGATATTTAAAGTCATTAGCCGCTTGCATGATATTGGCAAGTTTATCGTTCAGTCGATTGCGTCGACTATTTTGTGTATAGTCCGCAAAATACAATTGTGAAAAAGAATGAGTGTCGATATAAAAACGTAGTCGATCTTCACCTGTTACTACTGCCGCCTGCTGTAAGGCTAGAATTTCAGGCTCTGAAGCCGCTCCGCTACCATGATATACAATGCTCGTTGTGGTTGAAGAGCTGCGGGTACTGGTGGCCCAATAAGGCGCATTATTGCGATTTAAATCAACACCATTAAAATTGTCCGTCGTGGTCTCTAATGATGTATCGACCTGACGCATATTTTTACGCCGCATACGACCATCTCTGGGAGTCTCGGGAGAATCCGTTACTAAGTTTGGAAATCGTTGGGTTTGCAAAAAACCATCGATATTCAGCACTGGGATAACGACAAAATTAAGATTTTCCAACAGATACTGGCCGATATATTGATCATCTTTATTATCAAATAAATATTCCATATAACCAGTCACAGCTTCAGGTGTTTGCCACTCTCTTGCGTGAATTCCACCATTAATTAATACCGCACCTTCCAATGCGCCTTCCACTGTCAGGTTGTCGTCGTCGCTTATGCGATAGGCGTAAATGGGTAGATCATTTAGCGTACGTCCAATTTCTATTTGGCTTACCACGTCGGACGCTTGGCTTAATTGCACATGCCGCAAATTGAGGCTGTCATAGGTTCGAAAGCCATCGACAGGTGTGAGCGAGTTAACTGGGATTGGCACCTCATAACCTAGCGGAATTGAGTTGTTATTGGTTTCTGAATTGGTATAAGTAAAAGTTGTCGCCAAGGCTGATTTGCCTGCCATAATGAAAAAAATAGCAAAAAAGATCAGGCATTTCATTGCGCATCTCCCTTTGCTAATACTTGCATCGCCGTTTTAGCAAACGCCGTTTGTTGCGTCTCAAATCGTTGATGTAGTTTTGCTCTAAAATGTCGGTCGTTAATTTTGTCGATGACTGCCAAGGCATGCCACTTTTGTACTGGTGAGTCGAATGCCTTTTCTATCATCGCTTGGGCTTTGGGGTTGTTGGTGTAATGCGCAGCTAAAACAAACAGTGATTGAGAGTTCAACTCGGATTTTTGCAAGGCGACTTCAAGGGCACTAAGTCCGTCAAATTCATCCATAAATGCAGGCATATGATGCAAAAACTGATAGGTAAACTCATCCGTTGACTGACTCAGTAATTGCACGGCCAACTGAGCTGACGGATTAGATTGTAGTAAGATAAAATACACCTGATTATCGGGTAACAATGACCAAGCATGGTCACCTTCTAGTTGCTGGATAACCTGTTCATTAGTCTGGCTCGATTGTGTTTTCAACCATTGAATGAAAGCGGCATAATGAAGTGATTTGTTATTCAGCCAATCGGCCCACACCACTTGCCCTTGTTGCCATAACGTTGAAAAGTCACCTTGTAGTTGAGAAATAGTCAGTAACTTTAGAGTGGCTTTAGCTTGGTCTTGAATATTGATCAATGGCAGCGCGTGTTCCGGGTGATCTAATAGGGTGGCCATGACTCTTTGTTGATTGGCCGTTTGCGTTTCAATCCACTGACGCAGGGCTTCATTCAGCTGCGGCTGCCGACTAAGGGTATCCAACCATAAATGTATAATTATGGCCTGGTCGCGATCATCATAAGCTTGCAGTCTATCATTGAAATCACTGACATCACGAAAGCTAAGGATGTCATTTTTTAGCACTTGAAACTGTGCAATTTTGTGACGTAGTTGTTGTTCACTCAAAGATTGGGCAACGCTTTGAGATGAAAAAACAATTACGCTTATCAGCATAAACAATAAGCTGTAACGTGAAACGAATGAATATGATTGTTGGATTAGATTACACATCCCCAAAACGCTTGCTCCCTTTCATACAAAGTACCACCACTACAAATGAAGTTTATCGTTTTAGTATAGAGTGAAATGACTATCAAAGTGAATCCAAAAGCACACAAGTTGCGGCAACGCCACCACTGTCTCGTTAATCTGAACTCTGGATAATTTGATTGCTTGCCGATTGTTTAGCTTTTCTTAACGCTGCAATAGCAGCCTCTAGCCGGGTGTTAATGTCGGTGTGATGTTCGATATTGGATACACTAAAGCTAGCGGTCACAGAAAACTGATGTTGTTCGAAACTCAGTGTCAACGCTTCTATTTCTGCACGCATCCTTTCGGCTATTAACGAAGCCCCTTGCACACGAGTCAGAGGTAAGAGAATAACAAACTCATGGGGGCCATAGTGTGCGATAAGATCTTTTTCTCTGGTCGCTTGTTTGATCACGTCCGCGGTAGCCAAAACCGCACTTTCACAAGCAACGTCACCCAAGGTTTCTTGAATTTGAGCAAATTTATCGATATCACATAACACTAGGCTCATTGGAAATTCATGGCGCTGGGCGGCAAGCAAAAATCGAGTGGCTTGCTCAATGAAATACGCACGATTGTAGAGTCCAGTCACGGCATCAATTCTGACGTTGCGTTTGTAATCACACATATTGTCGTATAATGCACTAAACGTAATCGCACTAAAAAGCACAAACACCACTAAGTTTTGGCTGAGCAATTGGACATTCATAAACATCACATGAGTGTTGGTGCCAAAATAGAAAACCGGTATGCTAAGCACGTTGACTACCACAAACAAAGTCGCAAATTTAAGCATTTTATCGGAGGTCGGATTATCCGATTTAAACCGGCCAAATAAAGACAGTGCGAACAAAAACACACCAGGTATATTGATATAAATAAGCATCAATCGGTACAGTACTTCTTCTGGAAAATAGATACTTAGCAGCAACTGTGCGAATGAATAAAGTGCGATATGCAGTAAAATCGACCACGAAAAAATATGTCGATGGAACTTATAGCGCCAAGAAATCCCCAAAACCACACTATAGGCTGCGGATATTAAGAAAAGGTGCGTAATAAAAACCGATAATTCAAACGGTAACCAAGGACGACCAACATCGAATAAATAGCCAATACTGGCAAACATGAAATAGCTCTGGAAATAACGGATCGAATTAATTTTACAACGATTGTTGTTGGTGGGCACATAAGATAAGAATACAAAAGCAATGACACTATGTAGCACAAACAGTGTGCTTAGAAATATCATTGCTGTAAAATTATCCACACGTTTCTCTTTGCGCTTATTCCAGCCTATAGAGTACGGTGAAACAATCTATAATTAAACCTATTTTTAATAGCTAAACCTATGATTTTAGGGTAGTTTTTTTCACTTCATTATGCATGCGTTTGAATTCAATACAAAAAAGCCGAGCAAAGCTCGGCCTTTTATCAAACCTAAAAAGGTGACTAGACTAACGAATCCATGTCAGCGCCTTCTTTCTCTACTTCTGTGGGCATCAAGTCTTCTTTACTGATACCTAACATTAGGGCGACCAAACTGGCCACATAAATAGACGAATAAGTACCGATAACCACACCAAACAGCAATGCCGTGGCAAAACCGTGGATCAAAGCACCACCTTTAAAAAACAGTGCCAGCAATACTAATATTGTCGTCAATGAAGTGATAATAGTTCGATTCAGTGTCTGCGTTAGGGAGGTGTTAATAATTTCAATCGGCTCACCCTTACGAATTTTTCGGAAGTTTTCACGGATACGGTCAGACACCACTATAGTATCGTTCAACGAGTACCCTATTACGGCCAAAACCGCAGCCAATACCGTGAGATCAAATTCCAATTGTAGTATCGAAAACAAGCCTAAGGTAAGAATAACATCATGAGCCAATGCAACCACAGATCCCAATGCAAATCGCCATTCAAAGCGCATCGCGACATAGATAAGGATACAGATAAGGGCCGCAAGCATGGCTAACCCGCCCTGCTCAGTTAACTCTTCACCGACATTAGGGCCAACAAATTCGATACGACGCATATCTAGCTCATCACCATTTTCACGCAAGGTGGCCAGCACTTGGTCACCCAATTGCTCCGCTTTGACGTTATCCCGTGGTGCTAAACGGATCAGTACATCTTCACTGCTTCCGAAGTTTTGTACAATGGCATCACCAAAGCCAGCCGAATCTAATTGCGTGCGTATAACATCTAATTGCGCGGGCTCTTTATATCCCACCTCAATTAACGTACCGCCGGTAAAGTCCAAACCCCAATTCAACTGATTCACAGCCAAAGAGGTCAATGACCCTATTATCAATAACCCAGACAGAATCAATGCCGGGATGCGCATTGACATAAAGTCGATACTTTCTTTCATTTTAAAAAAACGCATGTCCCGCTCCTAAATCCAAAGTTTCTGTAAACGCTTGCCGCCCCACACACCATTTACGATGGCGCGCGTAAGAACAATCGCGGTGAACATTGATGTTACTATTCCGATCATCAAGGTGATCGAGAAACCTTTGATAGGACCTGTACCGACCGCAAACAAAATTAGCGCGGCGATGAAAGTAGTGATATTGGCATCCAAAATAGTAGAAAAGGCACTGTCGTAACCATGGTGGATGGCTTGTTGTGGACTGCGACTATCTCTAAGCTCTTCACGTATCCGCTCAAAAATGAGCACATTGGCGTCCACCGCCATACCAACGGTTAAAACAATACCCGCCATTCCGGGCAAGGTTAATGTCGCGCCAGGGATCATCGACATAACCCCGACGATCATGACAAGGTTTGCGGTTAAAGCAACATTAGCAACAACGCCAAAGGCTTTGTAATAAATCAGCATAAAAATAAGTACTAACGCGAAGCCCCAAATAATGGCCTGCATACCTAAATCGATATTCTCTTTACCAAGGCTAGGTCCAACCGTTCGTTCTTCCACTATGGCAATAGGGGCAATCAAGGCACCGGCTCGAAGCAACAAGGCGAGATCGCGTGCTTCTTTAGGTGAGTCTAAACCGGTAATTTCAAAACGATTACCCAATTGCGCACGAATAGTGGCTTGATTAACCAATTCACGATTTTCTTTGAAAACTAACTTACCGTTGGCATCACGCTCGCCGGTCGCTTCATTTTCAATAAAGACCGTTGCCATTGGCTTACCGATATTATTTTTAGTGGCCAATGACATTTTACTACCACCAGCAGAATCCAAGGAGATAGACACTTTAGGCATGCCATATTCATCCACACCACTATTGGCATCGATGATATGAGAACCTTCCAACATGACCTTATCAACTAATAATTGCGGTACACCTTGGCGATCATAAATAAGTTCGGAACCTGGAGGTACGCGCCCCGTTAACGCATCGCGCACATCATGCTCTAAATCGACCATTTTAAATTCAAGGGTAGCGGTAGTATTAAGGATTTCCTTGGCTCTCGCGGTATCTTGAATACCGGGCAATTGCACAACGATACGATCAGCACCTTGGCGCTGTATCAGTGGTTCAGCAACACCTAGTTGGTTTACTCGATTACGCATAATAGTGATGTTTTGCTTAACCGCATAATCGCGAATCTCGGCTAATTTCTGCTGTGACATACTTGCCACAAGCATCAATTCGCCCTGTTCGACCAAGGTGATATCTTGATTACGGTTTTTCAAAAAGAATTCAGCGCTATCCAGCGTATCTTGATCGCGAAAAGTAATCTGAACTGTTTCATCGACTATAGTCACTCGGCGATAGCGAATTTTTTCTTCACGCAGTGAGGTTTTAAAATCCCCTTCCATGTCCTTTAGTGACTTGGTGATAACAGAATTCATGTCCACTTCCATCAAAAAGTGAACACCACCACGTAAGTCCAAACCTAGCTTCATCGGTGTTCCACCAATGCTGTCGAGCCACTCTGGCGTATCCGGTGCCAAGTTCATGGCAACCACATAATCTTTACCTAAAGCGACATCTAGCTTTTCGCGAGCCAGTCGTTGAGAGCTGTCGTCTTTCAGACGGATTAGTACTTGGCCGTTTTCAAGAGAAATCGACTTTTTGTCAATCCCTGCTTGAGCTAACTGTTCTGATACTCTGTCGACAAGATTAGTATCAACAGCAGCGTCACGACTCGCGGATATTTGAACTGCGTAGTCCTCACCATAGAGGTTGGGAGAGGCATATAAGGTACAGACTGCAACCACAATCAGTACCATCATATACTTCCACAGAGGGGTTTTATTTAACACTTGCTTTTCCTTCACTGCATCAACGAAAAAGGCAAACCTGGGTTTGCCTATTCGCTTTTTTTAGATTGATTTCATGGTGCCTTTTGGCAAGACTGCTGAAACCGCTCCTTTTTGGATAACAATATTGGTATTGTCATTCAAGGCGATTTCGATGAAGTCTTTGTCTTCATTTACTTTAGACACTTTCCCAACCATGCCACCTTGGGTCAAGACTTCATCACCTTTACTGATTGAGGCGATCAAATTTTTGTGCTCTTTAACACGTTTGGCTTGTGGGCGATAAAGCATGAAATAAAAGATAAGACCGAATACGCCAAGCATAATAAGCATGCCGAAACCACTGTCTGCTGGTCCACCTGCAGCTTGTGCATGGGCGTTGGAGATAAATAAACTCATAAGTTCCTCTTGTTATAGTTATAACGCCGGTACCGGCATATTTTTTTGGGTGTAAAATTCTTCTACAAATGCGTCCAGATTTTGTTCAGCAATGGCGTCTCTTAGCCCCTGCATAACACGCTGATAATAACGCAAGTTGTGAATAGTGTTCAGTCTGGCACCGAGTATCTCGTTGCACTTGTCTAAGTGATGTAGATATGACCTGGAATAGTTTTTACAAGTGTAACAGTCACATTTTTCATCTAAAGGGCCAGTATCTGTCTTATGTTTTGCATTACGTATTTTGATAACGCCTTCAGTAACAAACAAATGTCCGTTACGTGCATTTCGGGTTGGCATTACACAATCAAACATATCAATGCCGCGACGCACCGCTTCAACGATATCTTCTGGCCGACCAACGCCCATTAGATAACGAGGCTTTTCAGCTGGAATTTTATCCGCGGTATGATCTAACACTCTGATCATGTCTTCTTTGGGCTCACCGACAGAAAGACCGCCAATCGCGTAACCATCAAATCCGATATCTTCAAGACCTTTTAACGATTGATCTCGTAAGCCTTCGTACATGCCACCTTGAATAATGCCAAACAACGCAGACGGGTTACCTTCATGAGCTTGCTTGCTGCGTTTTGCCCAGCGCAAGGAAAGCTCCATAGAGGTTCGCGCTTGTGCTTCAGTGGCAGGATATGGCGTACATTCATCAAATATCATAACGATGTCTGAGCCTAGGTCGCGCTGCACTTCCATAGATTTTTCAGGGGTGAGTAATATTTTCTCGCCGTTAATCGGAGAACGAAAAGTAACGCCCTCTTCGGTGATCTTACGTAAATCACCTAAGCTGAAAACCTGAAATCCACCGCTATCGGTGAGTATGGGTTTATGCCAATGCATAAAATCATGCAAATCACCGTGCAATTTCATAATGTCAGTGCCGGGGCGTAACATGAGATGAAAGGTGTTGCCCAAGCAAATGTGCGCACCGGTCTCTTCGAGCTCTTCCGGTGTCATTCCTTTCACTGTGCCGTATGTCCCTACTGGCATGAATGCGGGAGTTTCTACTGTCCCACGTTCAAATACCAATCTTCCGCGACGCGCTTTGCCGTCAGTACAATCTAGTTCAAATTTCATAGTAACCTTCTTTACTTTCTGCCAACCGGAAAACAGTCCAGTGCCGAAAAACAGCGGGGATTATAAAGGAATAATGGTGTGGCTGAAATCGACAAATGCGGAATAATCTAACAAACTGCTAATAACCTTTAAAAGCCGAGGTTTTTAGGTGTTATTAGCAGTCTCGAAATTATCTTGTAAGCGCTTCAATTAACTGGCTTTTTCGATGAACATCGCATCGCCATAACTGAAGAATCGATATTTTTGGCTGATTGCCTGTTGATAGGCTGACATCACATTATCTCGCCCTGCAAATGCACTGATCAACATGATCAGTGTCGATTCTGGCAAATGAAAATTGGTTAACATGGCATCGACTACTTCAAATTGATAACCTGGGTAAATAAAGATATCAGTATCATCAAAAAACGCAGCAAGTGGTTGTCCCTGTTTGATACTTGCCGCTGCGGCAGACTCAAGCGAACGGACTGACGTTGTACCCACCGCGATAACGCGCTTACCGTTTTGCTTAGTTCGAATAATTGCATCCACTACCTGTTGGGGTACTTCAGCATATTCCGAATGCATGTGATGCTCTTGAATGTTTTCTACCCGAACAGGTTGAAAAGTACCAGCGCCAACGTGCAGAGTCACAAATTCGGTGTTGACCCCTTTTTCTTTTAGCGCAGCCAAAGTAGCTTCATCAAAATGCAAACCAGCGGTGGGTGCAGCCACTGCACCCGGCTTTTCTGAATACACGGTTTGATAACGCTCTTTATCCGATTGTTCATCAGGTCTGTCGATGTAGGGTGGTAACGGCATGTGACCGTACTGTTCTAATAAAGGTAAAATAGCTTCATCGTTGAGTACTTTTAATTCAAACAATTGGTCTTGACGAGCAACCATCTCTAAATGGATGTGCTTTTCTAAAATTAGCTTAGCGCCAGGTTTGGGGGATTTGCTGGACCGGACGTGCGCCAAAATGCGTTTGTCGTCAAGAATTCGTTCTACCAACACTTCAATTTTACCGCCCGTTGATTTTTCCCCCAACAGCCGCGCAGGAATAACTCGGGTATTATTAAAAATAAGTAAGTCACCGCTTTCGATGCGATCGACAAACTGATTGAACATAGCGTGTTCAACCTTGCCTGTGCGCCCATCTAAACATAGCAACCGGCTTGCTGTGCGCTGCTGGGTTGGGTATCTGGCTATTAACTCTTGCGGTAAATCAAAGTGAAAATCTGATAATTTCATGTTGCGCTCTAGCAGTTCCAAAATATATTGCCAATCATTTTACGTATTAAAAATTATACCTGCAATGCTTTCTCCATACCTGCTTTTGCTTGTAGAAAAATGTCAGTAGGCTAAATTATATACACATTAACTTTTTCGACGTTTCTCCCAAACGATTTTTAGCCTGACATCCCCTGTTGGGCTTTTTTTTGCCTGTTGATAAAGGCAACAATTCAAGTCTACCAAATCCCTTAATGCTCCTCTAAGGAAACCCCCATGTCAGCAAAAATTTCAACGATTTCATCCCGTTCAATCTTACGCATATTCAGTACAAACATAATTTGCAATAACAAATCGGCGCCCAATATTCCTTTATTCACTTTATTACGCAAATTATCGGCAGATTGCACTACTTGAATACCAGCCAAACGATCGCTGAGTTCTTGGTACTTAACACCACGCTTTGACATTTCAGATTTAATAATACGCTGAACAGCTTGTCTCCAATCTCTATTAGTATGATTCTCTGTCATCAAGCAGCCCCTAAAGTATGTTTATTTGTGACTTATAATTTACAAAAATACCCTATATAACACAAAAAGACAAAATAATAATTGACAAATTAAACTTATTATTACTATTATTCATGTCGTTGCGAAAAAACTTACAAATGAATTGAACATTGACCATGTTTTTTCGTCAACAAAGGTAACATACTATAGTCATTACACTGACAGGAGAGTAGGCATGACTTGGGACCTTAATAAACTTAAGACCCTTATTTCAGAAGATAACGACTTGGTTGTTACGCTGGAAGAAAATTGTTTGAAGATTGGAAATAAAGATGGACTGGATGCTTGGCTGGCGATAAGCGGTGAGCAAATTATTCTTGAATCCCTTTTGTTTTCAACATCTGAAGTAAAAGATAAAAGTGCGCTGAATGAAGTGATTTTGAAAACTCATATGCTTTTTCCGCTCACCACCATAGGTATATCCGTTATCGGGGAGCAAGAGTATTACACCGCATTTGGTGCGCTGAGCTCTCAGTCAAAAGCGGAAAGTATCATGATCGAACTCGCTGCATTGTTTCAAAATGTCGAAGCGTTCTTAGACGCTTACCAAGAACATTTGCAGTAACCCGTTGGTAATTAGGAGATTTTTATGTCTGTTTGGAGAAAGTTAGTTACAGCAGTAAAAGGTGGAGCCACAGAAGCGGCACAATCTGTTGTAGATAGTCAGGCAATCCGCATCCTTGAACAAGAAATTCGCGAAGCCAAAGAGGAATTGCGTAAGTCAGATCATGCTCGGACACAGATTTTAGCTAAATGTAAATTAGCAAAACAGAAGGTCGACAGTTTGAAAACCTCGATCAGTCAGTATGAAGAGCACGCTCGCAAGGCCATAGATACCGATAGACAATTAGCCTTGGATTGTGCGCAAAAAGTAGCAGATTTGACGGCAGAAATGGAAACTGAACAAACATTTCTTGATCAGTTCACCCAATCAGAAAAGCAATTAGCTGGCAATATCAGTCAGGCAAAAGCCAATTTAAAGCGACTTGAACAGCAAGTCGACATGGTCAAAGCAACTGAGTCTGTACAAAAAGCGCAAGTGGCCGTGTCTTCTCGTCACATGGGTGCGAATAGTAAAATGAAAACGGCCACGGAGTCCTTATCTCGGATCCAGGATAAGCAAAAGCTCAGAAGTGCAGAACTTGAAGCCGCTGAAGAGCTCGCCTCATCAGAGTCCAGTGACGATCTAGAAAAACGCCTTGCAGAAGCTGGGATCAAAGGCGGTAAGACGTCGGCTGATGATGAACTTAAACGAATACTAGGACAATAACGCGGAATATTTCACGGATGTTAGTACTCCACAAAGTGCGTAAAGTGTTAGTCAGAGTATTCTCAGAAATGCGCTGGTACAGTATTGTACTGGCGCTTTTGTTTTATGGGCTGAGCAGTTGGCTACTACTTTATTCTGCAAATGAAACCGATTTACTGGGCAGTAGTGACTTTATCTATTGGCTGGTCGTTACAGGTTCAACGGTAGGTTACGGTGATATGTCTCCGGTTACTGATGCCGGTAAACTGATTGTCTCGTTTTATGTGATCCCATTAGGTTTGAGTATATTCGCTTTAGTGCTGGGGCGGGTCGCTTCATGGGTATCCATGCAATGGCAAAAAGGAGTAAAAGGGTTGAAACCACTTAATCTAGAAAATCACGTGTTGGTTATTGGTTGGAATGGCCAGCGCACGTTGCAACTGCTTAACCTACTACTAAAAGAACGCGATGAAGTAGCGGGTCGTCCTGACATTGTATTGTGTGTCAAAGCCGATATTGAAAACCCCATGCCTGACCTTATTGAATTTGTTAAGGTCAATTCGTTTAATCATGACGACAGTATGGACAGAGCTTGTATTCAAAGTGCATCGGTGATCATCATGGATAACCCCGAAGATGATGTCACTATGACTACCGCGTTATATTGCAGTAAACGCAATCAAAACGCCCATATGCTAGCTTATTTTAAAGACGAGAGCTTGGTTGAGCTGTTACAGAATCATTGTCCAAACGTGGAATGTACGCCCAGTGTTGCCGTTGAGATGCTTGCCAAATCGGCGTTTGATCCAGGTTCCGGGCTTATTCAACATGATTTGCTAACCGTGCAGGATGGACAAGCCCAATATTCCATCGAAGTGCCCGCTGATGCGCCGACGTTTTCAGTAGATAGTCTATTTACCGTATTGAAACGAGATTATCACGCCACTTTTATCGGCTATGTAGAGCCCACGATTCCAGCAAAAGTGACATTAAATCCCGATCTAACTGAGCATATTCAGGCCCACTATAAATTGTTTTACATTGCTAAACAGCGCATTAATCAGCTCGATTGGCAATCTTTAGCGCACGTTTAGACGCAGTCGGAGGCGGTATGTTTTCAAAATGGTTTACCAAAAAAGACACCAAGCAAGCGCCTAAAGCACCTGAGGTAATGGGACTGTATTTAGGCGGTTCTTTTGAGCTTGATGACTTAAAACTGAAATTAATAGAGCCAGAATTAACCATCGAAGGCGCTGCTAGACAGCATTTGATCCAAGCAGTTGGAGAAGCACACTTAGATACAGGTGGAAAAATCCTGCGGTTTTACACTGATGATGATGCTTTTTTGCAAGTCGTGCTAGACGGCGGTGATTCTGAGAGTCATGTCACGGACGTTAAGTTATGGTATTTCTATGAGACGCAGACAGTGGGGTCATCTGCACAATGGAAAACCCTAATTGAGCAGCAAGTGTCACAACCGCAATATGCAGTAAACGGGGTGACCTTTTCTCGCGTATGGAACGCCATTGGGGACACGTCCCCGCCCGTTGCCATGACCGAAAAGACTTATGAACTAGACGGTGATATCAGTGAAACCGATCAATTTGTGATGCTCTATGAAAGAGATATCAGTAACACTGAGATAGAGACACTGTTAGTCTGTGCTGAAGAAAAAATTATTAATAGCAATCATGATCGTTGTTTGGTGTTAAGCACCGGTTTTGATATCTCACCTGCGGATATCAGAATCAACGGCTAAGTAACAAGTAACATAAATACCTAAAAGGAGAAAACTATGGATGCCGTTTTAGCATCATTGTCTGGATTGAGTAATTTCGTTATCTATTTCGCGGTATCGATTGTCCTATTATTTATATTTAAAATAGCCTACGCATTAGTCACACCTCACGATGAGTGGAAGTTAGTTAAAGAAGATCGTAACACCGCTGCAGCCATTGGTTTTGGTGGAGCAATCGTCGGTTTTTGTATTGCATTGGCAGGGGCAGTATCTAATTCAGCTTCACTAATCGACTTTTCAGTCTGGGGATTAGTCGCGCTAATCGCTCAGGTGCTGGCATTTTTAATATTGCGCTTTTCCTTTATGCCAAAAATTGCCGAACGAATCGACAATCAGGAAGTATCTGCGGGTGTTATGTTGGCGTCGATTTCAATTGGAGTCGGTTTGCTCAATGCAGCCTGTATGACTTATTAGGAGTAGTTTATGACACGCAAACGCAGTGCACACATTAATCTCTCCAGAATGCGCAAACAATTTGCGCCAAAACCATTAGCGCTGGGCGTGGCCAGTGTGTTTCTAGCCGCATGCTCTGGCGATCGACAAGATGCGGTTATCTATAAAAACGCGGAAGAATGCGCTAGAGATAACCCAGAACAAGCACAGGTCTGTGAAACCGCTTACCAACAAGCATTAGCCGAAGCGGAGCGCACCGGTCCCAAATATAGCAGCCAATCTGACTGTGAAAACGAATTTGGTCCCAATCAGTGTCGTAATGTGGAACGCAGTTCAGGTTCGTTTTTCATGCCATTTATGGCCGGTTACATGCTGAGTAATTTATTAACGCCGAATCGCTATCAATACCAACCGTTATTTACCTCTTATTCTCCTTACTCATCTTATCGTTATCGATGGATAGGTGCAGATGGATACAACTACGGTGATTTGCGACAACGCCGACACAAAGTGCGACCGGATGCATTTAAACCCAAGCCCGCCGTAACTCGCACTATTAAGCGTGGCGGCTTCGGTAGCACAGTGCGTGCTAAATCAAACTGGGGTAGTAAAAGCAGTAGAAGTGGTTGGGGCGGTTGATAACATTCGAATTTGAACTGGTAGACTGGAGTAGGCATGTTTAGAATGCCCAGTACGCCCAGAAAAGCTTGGCAGCAAAAAGCCAAGGAATTTGGCTTCACCTTTCACAGCATGTACGGCGAGCCCTATTGGGATGAGTCGGCTTACTACCAGTTTACTTTAAAACAAATAGAAGATGATCTTGAGGCCCCCACCCAAGCGCTGCATGACATGTGTCTCGCCGTGGTCGATGAGGTATGCAAAAGTGAAGCCTTATTGGAACAATTCCGTATCCCGGAAACTTTCTGGCAACCGATAGCCGACTCTTGGCGTCGTCAAGATCCGTCATTATATTCTCGTTTAGATTTTGCTTATGATGGAAAAAATCCCGCTAAGCTGTATGAAAACAATGCCGATACGCCAACGAGCTTGTACGAATCTGGTTTTTGGCAGTGGCTGTGGCTGCAAGATCTAGTCGATGCGAATCAACTTTCGCGACAATCAGATCAATTCAACTCCCTGCAAGAAAAACTAATCCACCGTATGCGAGAAATATCTCGACATTATGGAATTGACCATCTGCATTTTGCCTGTTGCCAAGACACCATCGAGGATCGTGGTACCGTGCAATACCTGCAGGATTGTGCCGCAGAAGCGGGGCTCAAAACGCCTTTTGTGTTTATCGAAGACATTGGTATCGGTGAGTCTGGTCGTTACACCGATATGCAAAACAATGAAATTGAAACTTTGTTTAAACTTTACCCGTGGGAGTTTATGCAAAGAGAAGAGTTCGCTGAACATCTCATAGATTCGGCTACCAATTGGATTGAACCCTTGTGGAAATCGATTTTATCAAACAAAGCATTGATGCCCATGCTGTGGAAAAAATTTACCGGCCACCCCAATTTATTGCCGGCTTATTTCGATCACGAATTACATTTAAGTAATGAAACCAAACTTGTTAAAAAGCCGATATTTTCTCGTGAAGGGGCAAATATCTCGATATTAGAAGCAGGTAAAACTGTGCTGGCGGCCGACGGCCCCTATGGTGAAGAAGGATTTATTTATCAGGCGTACTCGCCCCTTCCTCGATTCGATCAAAATTATACGTTAATAGGTTCATGGCTTGTGGACAATCAAGCGGCGGGTATTTCGGTCCGCGAAGATACCTCTTTGATTACCCAAGATATGTCCCGTTACTTACCGCACATTATTCTAGGATAGACACATGGCCCATGCAGCCCAATTGCGCGCCCAATTCAAGTTTGTTTTCGCACTGGTGGTACTTTTCACTGCGATAGAAGTGGTGAATATGTTCACCGGTCGAGCGCTTAACTTATTGGGCAATTATCCGCGCGAAGTATTTGGCTTGAAAGGTATATTGTTTAGTCATTTCTTACACGGCGATGTAAAACATTTTGCGTCTAACATTGTCACCTTAGCAATCTTCAGTTTTTTGCTTCTGCAATATGGCATGAAGCGTTATATTAAGGTGACTCTATTTCTAATGCTCAGCATAGGTGTGTCTGTTTGGTTATTGGCCCGCCCTGCAATGCACATTGGCGCCAGCGGACTTATTTATGGCTATCTAGGTTTCTTAATCTTAGGCGGCTTAATCTCTGGGCGTATTAAACTGATCATTATCGCCCTAGTCGTGGCCTTCTTTTATGGTGGTTTAATATTTGGGGTACTGCCTACCCGCCCCTTTGTGTCTTGGGAATCTCATTTGTTTGGTTTTATCGCTGGCTTAGTAGCGGCAAAGTTGTGGGCCAAACCTAATTAACCTGAACTATAGGATAATAAGTCCCCCTCACTAACACTATGAAATAGTTATATAATATTTAATTGTCCGACACATCCTATCCTACAGATTAGGTTAAATAAATTCGATACCAGAGTAATCGTAGTGTCGGCTTCTTTTCTTATATATAATCGTCAATCAGCAGCATTAAAGTACATCTATTATGAGCAACAATATGAACAATGACGTGTCGACAAAACCATCAAAAAAACAATCGCAAAACGGTGGTTTTCTCGGAAACCTAGCATTCAATATCGTAATTCCGGTATTGATCCTGACTAACTTAAGCGGTGAAGATTACTTAGGGCCAGCTTGGAGTGTGGTGTGTGCGCTTATCTTTCCAATTGGCTTTGGGCTTTGGGACTTGAAAAAGTCAGGTAAAGTTAACGGCTATTCAGTTTTGGGAATTGTAAGTGTTTTTCTAACGGGTGGGATTACGCTGCTTAAATTACCCGCGGAATACATCGCGATTAAAGAAGCTGCCATTCCAGCTATCCTCGGGATTGCGGTTTTAGTGTCGCAATACACCCATAAATCCCTAGTGAAATTACTAATCCTAAATGACAATGTTATTGATTGGCCAGCATTGAGCCAAGCATTAGAAAACAACGACAACACCAAACTTTTTGAACGAAAAATTACGATTAGCTCTTACATTGTTGCCGCTTCTTTCTTCTTATCGTCAGTTCTCAATTATGTTCTGGCTAAAGTCATATTAGTTAGCGAGCCAGGCACCACAGCTTATGCAGAAGAGTTAGGTAGAATGACCGCTTTGAGTTACCCAATCATCATGATCCCCAGCTTGATAATGTTGTTTGCAGCGCTGGCTTATTTATTTACTCAAATGAAACGCCTGACTGGAGAAGATTTCTTTTCTTTTCTACGTGAAGAAAGTTAAGTCTTCCAATCGGTTAATAGGAGTGTTGTTTGATACAAATTCACAAGGTCAACAAATCCTATCAAGATGGAAAACAACGTAAATCCATTTTAATTGATCTTGAACTGAGCGTTCAAGACGAAAAGCATGTGGCTATCACTGGCGAATCTGGCTCTGGCAAATCCACCTTGCTGCACTTATTGGCGGCAGTAGATAAACCGGATTCAGGAACGATTAAAGTGGATGATTTGCTGATTAGTCAGTTTAGCACTTCTCAAGCTGACGATTATCGCAGACAACACTTAGGGTTGGTTTTCCAACGCTTCAATTTAATTGAATGTTTAAATGTGTGGGATAATATTTGCTTTCCAGCCCGTATCAACTCACAAGTTGAACAAGATTATATACAATCTTTGCTTGATGAATTAGGCCTCAGTGCTCTCAAAAATAAAATGCCTCAAGCGTTATCTGGGGGAGAGCAGCAACGAGTTGCAATTGCTCGAGCTTTAGCACACAAACCCAAGTTGCTACTAGCTGACGAACCTACCGGCAACCTTGATGATAAAAACAGTGATAAAGTGGCTAATTTACTCTTTAGATTATGCACTTTAAATAATACTTTTCTAGTTTTAGTGACACATAGCCTTCAATTAGCCAAACGCGCTGATTGTCACTATCTATTGCGCAACGGTCGATTGTCCCTACAACATGAATAGCGAGCGGTTTTTTCAAGTATTCAAGTTGCTAATCAAAAGCCACAAACAAACGCCGCTGACAATAGGATTGGTTTTTACTGCACTGTTTATCGGGTGCGCGGGCTTAACATCAGTTTTAGTGATCAATGAAGCGGCGAAACAAAGTTATGCCAAAATCGAGCAACCTTTGATCACCAATGTGGGCCATGTCATTGTAGCCAATCCAGGCCAGCAACTTAATCAATCTGACTACAGCACCCTGCGCACACAAGGATTTACAAATATTATTGCCGTTGCAGAGCAGCGATTGTCGTTGGATAACGGCACTGATTTGGTTTTCCTTGGAATAGATTACTTCGCCATACTCAATTTAGTATCGCGCCTAGGCAGCGACATTGCCTTAGGTTTATCTGACGCCCTAAGCAAACATCAGGCTCGATATCTTATTCACCCTCAGTACGCTAAGCAATTAACAACTCAAATTTATCAACGCGATAGCTTATCGATACAGGTAGGTGAAACACAGTATGGCCCGGTCCAAGAATTCGATGGAGCTGGCATAGGCAATCAGCTTATAGCCGATATTGCGCAATTATATGAAGACTTCCCTACGGTTAGCCTGTCTTATTTGATGGTTGTAGATACACAAAATACATTGATACCCCTTAAAAACTCATTGCCGTCGCACCTTTCTTTAAAACCGATAATGACAGCCACAGACGCCAAGGAACTCACCGCTAGCTTCCATCTAAATTTGCTGGCGATGGGATTACTGATGTTTGTAGTTTGTCTATTTGTGATCATGAATGCATAACGACTTTGCACCTATTAATTAGCAAACGTATCCGTACTTTTAAAGTGTTGCGCCAGCTTGGGATCAGTAATGCCACGTTGATCCTAGCCAGCATTGCTGAAATGCTGATCTTAAGCGTGCTGGCAACAGTCGTCGGTGTGTTACTGGGTATTCACATAGCAAATTGGCTCTCACCGGCCGTAAATCAAACCTTAGCAAGCTTGTATAGCGTCAACATTGGCCAGGGGGATTTATCGCTTGCAACTGTATTTTTACAAAGTTTAGGTGCTTGTTTACTAGGCTCGTTAATCGCCAGCGCCTTGCCGTTATATCGTATCAATCAAAACCTATCGATAGCGAGTCACGCTAACTTAACCTCTCTATCTGTCCATTTTTGGCTTACATTGGCTGGCTTTTTCTTGTGCATGGCGGGTGTATTGCTGTTAGTGACCAGTCACTTACTTTGGTCTTTTGTCAGTATTGCACTATTCATTTTTGCTGGCTGCTTTGCGATTTTAGCATTGTTACCTAAAAGTCTCGCTGCGTTGCAGTCGCGCGTATCACGTCGTCTTCCGGTTTTACATTGGAGTCTTGCAGACGCCTCAAGAATTTCCCATAGAAGCAGCGTTGCGTTATGCGCTTTCTTTATAGCGGTCGCTGCTAATATCGGCATGAATTTGATGGTTGACAGTTTTAGGCAAGCAACGAATGAATGGCTTACCCAACGACTTGATGCCGATGCTTACGTTTACGCGCAAGATACGGCAAAGGTGAAGGCGTGGTTAAACCTGCAACATCCCCATCTCGAAGCCCTGATGAGGAGAACAGACTTAGGTTCCTACAATGGAGAAAAAGTGCAGATCCGGTCATTTCCAATGGCCGCAGAGCGACAAAAAACCATGGTTTTTGATGACGCTTTACCTGACGTCTGGCGTACTTTCAGTGCCAAACAAAGTGTGCTTATCAATCAACAATTCGCATTCTCTAAAAAGATACAACTTGGCGATGAACTGGTCATCAATCGTACCTCAGGTGATGATATTGCGTTGACTGTGGCGGGTATTTACCTCGATTATGGTAACCCACAATTGCAAATATTGGTGCCACCAGATCGCATTTTGTCGAACTCCAATGAGCGACAAATTCTGGCCATATATACCAACCAAAGCACGTTAGAACAGTTAGTTGATATTAAAAACCAAGTGAATCAAGCATTTCCTCAAGCGAATGTAGCACTTAGCCACGAGTTAATCGCATTATCCATGCTCACTTTTGATCGCACCTTTGTCATCACCGCCGCATTGAATCTTATTACTTTGTTGGTGGCGGCGTTTTCTTTAGCTACCTCAGTCGTCATAATTGATCAGGACAACTCGCCACAAAGGGCGCTGATGAAGAGTTTGGGAGTCACTTCAAGTTCGCTGTTGGTGATGAGTGTATTGCAATATGGTCTGCTGTGTTTGTTTATATGCTTGCTTGCTATCCCCTTTGGTATTGGCTTAAGTTGGCTTTTAATTAATGTGGTTAATGTACAAGCGTTTTTCTGGTCTTACCCACTTTCATTTCAAACGTCTGCCTTAATAGAAGTGGTACTTTTCAGCTTAGGTATTATTGTGGCAGTAATTGCATTACCAGCTGTTAAATCCTCAAAAACCTCGCTATCGCAAGATATAAAATGGCTAGAAGTATGAACACTATAGATCGAGCAAATATACTAGCTACACTTGCGTATTGTAGTTGCCTATTACTGATTGCATGCAGCCCAGCACCAATACAAAGCGAGCAGACTTTGTTTAATGGGGCATTAAACGCTGGCGAACAAAGCTTGCAAGTTTCTCCCGGACAAGCGATTAACTTACCCTTAGATCACCAAGCTCACCCTCAATACGCCGTAGAGTGGTGGTATTTAACTGCCAACTTATTTGACCAAGATGGCAATCAGTATCCTATTCAATGGACCTTATTCCGATTCCGCAGCAACGACAATAAAAACGCATGGCACGATGGCAACCAATATATGGCACACGCGAAATTAATGTCTAGCCAAGAAACGTGGTTTGCAGAAAGGTTTGCTCGTGGTGGTGTTGGAAATGTCGCTGCGGAATTTGATGATTCAGGCAATAATTTCAGTGCTTATATCGATGACTGGCGTTGGCAAGCAAAAGGGGAGGACCTGTTGCCAGCAATGCTTTGGTTCAACTTAACAGACAATGTTAGCGTGGATTTATCATTACACTCAAAGCAACCCTATGTGCTTCACGGTACGCATGGATATAGCATCAAACAGGCAAGTTCCGAGCATGCTTCAATGTATTACAGTCAACCTTTTATTCAATTAAATGGCACACTCACCCTGCCCAACAACGTGGTTGAAGTTAGTGGGCAAGGTTGGTTTGACCATGAGTGGAGTGCACGATTAAGTGACCCATCAACCAATGGATGGGATTGGTTTTCACTACATTTAGATGATGGCAACAAGCTAATGATATTCAGAGTACGGCATCCATCGTCTAGTGAAGATTGGTTTGGCAGCTATATGACCGCTACAGGCGACATTACGGCGTTAAAAGCACAGGACATCACTGCAAAGGTGAAAAAAACCACGTTAATAGCTGACAAAGATTTGCCATTGCATTGGACAATTTCTGTGCCTAGGTTTGGTATCGCATTAGAGGTGACGCCGTTCAAACCGGATCAATATACCGACGCTAGCTTTAGCTATTATGAAGGAGCTGTAGCGGTTCACGGCAGCCATGCTGGCGTTGGCTTTATAGAACTCACGGGCTATTAACCGCGAAGATATTTAACCACCCAAGAATAAGCAAGAGACTCAGACTGATGTTAAAACCGACCCAGTCTCTTGGACATAAATATTAGGGCTTAGCCATCATCTGAAACAACTTTTTGGGAATATCAGTGTTGTCCATATGCCCTTTAAATTGCTCTGCGCCTTTGCCCATGGCAAACACTTGAACATCTACACCGGTATGTCCGCTAGTGGTCCATCCCGTATTTGTGCGAACGTCCATGAGCTTTTTGAGCTGAGTATATATAGCTTCTTGATCGGCAATATTCAGCGCAGACAAAAGCGACTTTTCATCTTTGCTGAGCGAAAATCCTAACCACGACTCTGCGGTTTCGATTGGTGAGTCACTGTGGCTTATCTTTTCAGCAAGGGCCTCAAGCGATCCTTTTAGGTTTTTTAATGGTTCTGGATCCCAGCGATAGTCTTTATTAGCTGCAATAGTGAACCCGCCGGTACTATGGTCGGCAGTGACTACCACCAAGGTATCAGGATTAGCTTTAACATAAGACTCTAACCACTCCAACGTCATTGCTAGATCATGGGTTTCAGCCATCGCGGAAGCTACGTCGTTGGTATGTCCGGCCCAATCAATTTGACTACCTTCTACCAATAAAAAATAACCTTTATCATTGGTCAATTGCTTGATAGCGGCCTCAACTAAAGCGGGCAAGCGGGTTTGCTTCGGCGTATCCAATGCCCAAGGCATGCCTGTATCGCCAAATAATCCAAGTAACGGTTGCTGTGGTTCAATAGCACTCAATTGCGCCATATCATCAACATATTGATAACCAGCTCGCTTAAATTCTTCAACGAGATTACGATCCTCTCTTATAAAGTATCTCCAGCCGCCGCCTAACATTACGTCAAGGGCAAACTTCCCCTGTACTTTGTCATCAAAATAACTATCAGCTATCGCATTATAATTTCTACGATTTTCATTATGGGCAGCATAAGACGCTGGCGTAGCATGATTAATTTGCGAGGTTACAGCGACCCCAGTTTTCATTCCGCGAGATTTCGCCCACTCTAATACAGTTTGCTGAGGATCTTTATTTGTGTCTAATCCAATGGCGCCATTATAAGACTTGTGTCCTGTGGATAAGGCTGTAGCACTAGCCGCTGAGTCAGTGATGTAACCACTCACTCTTGCCGGATACGTGCTTGCCATGCCTACCAAGTGTCTATCAAACACCGTTTGTTCAATTTTATCGGATGATTTATCGTCAGCGAAATAGCGATAAGCTGTGGTATAGGCAGGTCCCATTCCATCGCCCACAACCATGATGATATTGGTCGGCTTTTCAGCCTGAGCGCACGCAGAAACCGCAAAACCAATGAGTGCTATTAAGGAAAGTCGTGTCATTGTTACTCCGGGGGCTAATGAATTATGTGTATGATACGTGATTTATTGATATATGACTGTGAATTTATCACAAAATGATATGGCCCGCCTGCGTCTGTTGCAACTAAAAGCACGCTCGTTTTCAGTATTGAGGGTTGGCTAGTTACCGGCTAATTTTTCACGCATTCGCTGCTGTACAACATCGACCAGCATATCAGGTTGAAATTTAGAAATGAGACGATTACATCCGACTTTTTGTACCATCGCTTCGTTAAAGCTACCACTTAATGAGGTATTTAATGCGATGAATAAATCACTCATTCTATCATCCGATCGCACTTCTGCTGTTAATCGATAGCCATCCATTTCGGGCATTTCAGCATCAGTGAACATCATTAAAATTTCATCAGAGACATTTTTACCTTCATCGGCCCACGCCTTTAAGTGTTTAAGCGCCATTAAGCCATCACGCATTTCAATGGTTTTAATACCCAATTGTTTCAGCGTGTCACGCACCTGCCAGCGCGCGGTGGCTGAATCATCGACAACTAATACGGTCTGTCCATGCAAATGTTTAACCACGGCTTCATCAAGTATTTCCTCTGATATTTCAATGTCATAATCAACAATCTCGGCCAATACCTTCTCTACATCAATGATTTCTACAATTTCATTTTTACCTGCAATTTCAATCTGGGTAATGGCAGTGAGATAATTGTTTTTGCCGATAGTAGTAGGTGGGGGCTGAATATTGCTCCAGGACGTATTGACAATATTCATCACATCACCAATTAAAAAGCCCTGAACGCTGCGGTTGTATTCGGTGATAATTACATTTTGACGTTCACTGTCGCCGACCTTTGAGGTCATTTTTATAGCTTGCCGAAGATCAATTACTGGAATTGACGTGCCTCGATAATTAGTCACACCTCGCAAGTTTGCATGCAAACCGGGCATTTTATTCAATTGAGGTACCGTGATCACTTCTTTCACTTTGAACACATTGATGGCAAACGTATGCCGAGAGCCTAATTTGAACATTAACAGTTCAAGCCGGTTTTCTCCAACCAGCTGTGTTCTTTGATCCACTGACGCCAAAATTCCGGACATAATCACCAACAAAAGGTTATTTGACTAAAATAATAGTCGTAAAGCCTCGGTTTTGAGAACAATTTAGCGCAATTGTCCATGCTTTTAATCAAGACTTCACCACTAACTTTCTAAATTTACGCACCGATATGCGCACGAATGAGCCCACTCAATATAGAAATATGGCTAATGCAAAGTGCCAATACAGCGATCCAACAGGCCGCCATGCAAGCAGATATCATAATACGTTTTACACCTCACCTTAGCTTTTATCTGCTCATTTGAAAAAATCGTAAATCTTTTCCGCAAATTACATCCCCCTTATCAGTGCTGTTGCTAGGTACAGCACAAACATTCACAAAAACTATACCCAGAATTAATAATATTAGTTTTATTTATTAAGCTTGGCGCATTAGCATGTCTTCATCGAAACAAAACTACCAATAAACGAATCGATACGTTGAGTCAGGGGAAATAACGACATATACCTTGACCTCCGCTCCCTACAAGAAATGAGAAGGATACAAACATGTCTCAATATCAAAACGACTTAGCAGCATTTTCAACTTTATGTCAGCAAAACGGCAGTGGCTGGAATGCAATTAATCCTGAATATGCGGCGCGTATGAAAGCACAGAATCGCTTCAAAACGGGATTGGAAATTGCAAAATACACGGCTGCGATTATGCGTAAAGACATGGCAGATTATGATGCCGATAGCAGCCAATATACTCAATCATTGGGCTGCTGGCATGGTTTCATTGGTCAACAAAAAATGCTCGCGGTGAAAAAGCATCAAGGCACAACGGCTAAAAAATACTTGTATCTTTCTGGTTGGATGGTCGCGGCACTTCGCTCTGAGTTCGGCCCATTACCGGATCAGTCTATGCACGAAAAAACTTCTGTACCGGCTTTGATTGAAGAGTTATATACCTTTTTACGTCAAGCGGATGCCAGAGAGCTGGGTGATTTGTTTAAGCAGCTTGATAGCGCCAGAGCAGCAGGGAAAGATACTGCAGACATCCAAGCTCAGATCGATAATTATGAGACCCACGTTGTGCCAATTATTGCGGATATTGATGCTGGATTTGGTAATGAAGAAGCGACTTATTTACTTGCGAAACAAATGATTGAAGCGGGTGCATGCTGTATCCAAATTGAAAACCAAGTATCTGACGCTAAACAATGTGGTCACCAAGACGGCAAAGTGACTGTGCCACATGAAGATTTTCTGGCTAAGATTAATGCTGTTCGTTATGCATTCTTAGAGCTAGGGGTAGATGACGGTGTCATTGTCGCCAGAACCGATTCATTAGGCGCAGGCTTAACCCAAAAAATCCCAGTATCAAGAGAGCCTGGTGATTTAGCGTCACAATATAACGCCTACCTTGATACCCAAGAAGTGAATTCAGTTGAAGATTTAAATGAAGGTGATTTGGCACTGAAACAAGGTGGCAAATTAGTCAAGCCGGTTCGTTTACCTAATGGCTTGTTCAAGTTTAAAGACAATACCGGTTTTGACCGAGTTGTTCTTGATTGCATTACTTCACTGCAAAATGGCGCAGATTTACTCTGGATAGAAACCGAAAAGCCCCATGTTGGTCAGATAGGTGCAATGGTTAACGAAATTCGTAAAACCGTACCTAATGCCAAGTTAGTGTATAACAATTCTCCCTCATTTAACTGGACCTTAAACTTCAGACAGCAAGTATTTGATACTTGGAGCGAACAAGGCAAAGATTTGTCGAGTTATGTACGCGATGATCTGATGCAATCAAAATACGATGATTCTGAGCTCGCTCTTGAGGCTGATGAGAAAGTCCGTACTTTCCAGGCTGATGCAGCACGAGAAGCTGGTATTTTCCATCATTTGATCACCTTGCCAACCTATCACACAGCGGCCCTTTCAACGGATAATCTAGCCAAAGGATACTTTGGCGATGAAGGTATGCTGGCTTATGTGAAAGGAGTGCAACGTCAAGAACTGCGTCAAGGTCTTGCTTGTGTGAAACACCAAGCGATGGCGGGTTCTAATTTAGGCGATGATCACAAAGAATATTTCAGCGGAGAACAAGCCCTCAAAGCCGCTGGAGAAGACAACACCATGAACCAATTTGACGTGGTAGTTTAATTCGTTAAGCCCGCTATCAGATTGCAAATAATCATGTAATCGGTTTAGTCATAAAAGCAAGGCTTCGGTCTTGCTTTTTTTTTGCAGGTGAACTCAATGATGACACTGCGTATACTGTTAACCGCTTAGAATTTTGATGAAAAGTAGAATCACATTGAATATTGCCAAAGTCGACCTTAATTTACTGGTATACCTAGATGTGCTGCTGCGAGAAGGCAGTGTCACTAAAGCTGCTAATCAACTCAGTATCACCCAACCCGCGATGAGTAATGGATTGAAGCGGCTTAGAGATCTTTTCAAAGATCCGCTAATGGTGCGGACCAGCGACGGCATGACTCCAACCAAACGCGCGCTTGAATTACAACCCGTAGTAAGAGATGTGTTAGCTAAATTAGAAACTACTATTCAGCCAGAAACAGAATTTGTTGCCAGCAGCAGCCAGCGCACCTTTCGAATCATGGCCAGTGACTATGCAGAGTCGACTTTACTGATTGAAGTTATTCGCCAATTGGGTCGGATAGCGCCAAATATTACCCTGGATGTGATCACGCCGAGTGATGTGACCTTCCATGACGTTGAACACGGCAAAGTCGATATGGCGATAAACCGGTTTGAGGAATTACCTTTGTCATTTCATCAAAAAGTGATCTGGTATGACAGCTTCTCTTGCGTAATCAAAAGCAGCAACCCGATTGTCTCTCAATTCGATTTAACTAGTTATCTTTCTGCTCAGCATATTTGGGTCAGTAAAACCGGCTTTGGTGTAGGTGTGGGGGTCGACCCCAATGAAGTTCAAAAGCTGGGGTGGGTAGATGCTGAACTGACTAAATTAGGTAAGAAACGAGATATTCGGGTATTTACTCGTCATTATCATGTTGCCTTGCAACTGGCCAAAGCACAAAATCTGGTGGCCACCCTGCCGACCAAGGCCGCCAAGCTCTATTCTGCTGATCCGGATGTGGTGATCTTAGCGCCGCCTTTTGATATTCCCCCCATAGGACTTAAAATGGCCTGGAGTGCGTTATTACATCATGATGCGGGACACATTTGGTTTCGTCGATTGATCAGTGATGTAGCAACGCAACTAAATGAACCTTAATTTAAGTCCGACACCCTACAATTCATAAAGATTATAACCAAGATACAAACCATAAATTAATAATATATGCATCATGACCGTATGATGGGAGAAACACGCCTCAGGAGTAGTGAATATGCAAAACTATAAAACCATAGGAAACTTAAAGGTCGCCGAACAATTGGCTGATTTTATAGACAAAGAGGTGATACCGGGTATCGATATCAGTGCAGACGAATTTTGGCGCGGGTTCGAATCCATCCTCGAAGACTGCAGTCCTGCTAACAAAGCGTTGCTCGAGAAGCGACAAGCCTTGCAGAGTTTGATTGATGATCACAATAAAGAGTTTCCCAATCAGTCTATTGAACAATACAAAAGCTTTCTGACTGAAATAGGCTACTTACTGCCTGATCCTGCCCCTTTTAACGTGACCACCGAGGGGGTAGATCCTGAAGTAGCAACCGTAGCCGGCCCGCAATTGGTTGTGCCCATCAATAACGCTCGATATGCAATCAATGCCGCGAATGCCAGATGGGGCAGTTTATACGACGCCGCTTACGGCACTGATGTGATAAGTGAAGACGATGGCGCGCACCGAAAAGGACCATACAATCCAGTGCGTGGCAACAAAGTGATAAGCTTTGCTCGCCAATGGTTAGATACAATCGCTCCGCTTGCCAATGGCTCCCATCAGCAAGCTGCTGCGTATCAGCTTAGTGACGATACATTAACGGTGAAATTATTAGATGGAAAATTCACTGAGTTGCAAAACCAACAGCAGTTAATAGGGTATTCAGGCGACAAAGATAAACCCGACTCGATTTTGATCGGCCATCACGGTCTGCATGTAGAACTGCAATTTGATCCTGAGCATCCAATAGGAAGAACAGACCCAACGGGAATGAAAGATATCTTGGTTGAATCGGCACTATCTACCATCATGGACTGCGAAGATTCCGTTGCGGCTGTGGATGCCGAAGATAAAACCTTAGTCTATCGCAACTGGCTTGGCTTAATGAAAGGCACGTTAGATACGCAAGTACAAAAAGGCCAACGTACCATTACACGCCGCCTTAATCCAGATAGACGTTTTAAAAACCTGCAGGGTGTCGAATTTAGTATCAAAGGCCGCAGCTTGATGTTTATCCGTAATGTCGGCCTGTTGATGGATACAGATGCCATTTTATATCAACAAAAACCCATCCCTGAGGGGATTATGGATGCCGTGATCACCTCGTTAATTGCTAAGCATGATTTGAATGGCAATAGCCCGTTTAAAAATAGTGAGTACGGCAGCATCTATATTGTGAAACCCAAAATGCACGGTCCCGAAGAAGTGGCGTTTTCTAATACTCTATTTACCAAAGTAGAGGCCCTGCTTAAGTTAAATGAAAATACGATTAAGATGGGTATCATGGATGAGGAAAGACGCACTAGCGTCAATCTGAGTGCCTGTATTGCAGCGGCAAAACACCGCGTTGCCTTTATCAACACCGGCTTTCTAGATCGTACCGGTGATGAAATTCATACCTCAATGCATCTTGGCCCCTTTGCGTTAAAAAGTGATCTGAAAGCCATGCCCTGGATCGGTGCCTACGAAAAAGATAATGTGACTCGTGGACTCATGGCTGGCTTGTCTGGCAAGGCACAAATTGGCAAAGGCATGTGGCCAGTGCCAGATAATATGGCAGATATGATGCAAACTAAAATCCAGCATCCGCAAGCAGGCGCTAATACGGCTTGGGTTCCCTCCCCGACTGCCGCAACCTTGCATGCTCTGCATTATCATCAGGTAGATGTATTTGAATGCCAACGTAATTTGTCTGATGAACAGACAACCCATGTAAATGAAATTTTAACTGTACCGCTAATGACCAATCGAGATGCGCTAGATGCACAGTCAATTCAACAAGAGATTGACAATAATGTACAAGGTATTTTGGGCTATGTGGTGCGCTGGGTTAATCAAGGGATTGGTTGCTCCAAAGTACCCGATATTCACAATGTTGGGCTAATGGAAGATAGAGCAACGTTGCGGATTTCCAGCCAACATATTGCCAACTGGTTATTACACGGTATTGTGACTGAGCAACAGGTGATGAGCTCACTAGAGCGAATGGCGCAATTAGTTGATGAGCAGAATCAAGGTGATGCTGATTATATACCAATGTGCCCCGAATTGAGTAAGTCCATCGCGTTTGATGCCGCTAAAGCATTGATCTTTCAAGGTACCACACAACCTAGCGGTTACACCGAACCGCTGCTGCACGCGATGCGAAGAAAAATGAAAGCGCAGCCGAATCAACAGTAAAAGCAACACCTGCAAAAGTAAAAGGCCATACTACAGTATGGCCTTTTTGGGTACTTCAGGAATTTGTTAAGCATTACACTTTAAAGTAGTCCTTATACCACTTTACAAAATTTCCGATCCCTTCATTGATGCTAGTTTGTGGACGATAGCCAACATCGTCCACCAAGGCTTCAACATCTGCATAAGTGTCAGGAACATCGCCCATTTGCAAGGGAAGTAATTCTTTCTCAGCAGTCTTACCTAGATGCCCTTCTAACGTCTCAATGTAGTCCATTAATTGTACCGGCGTTTGTGCGCCAATATTATAGACACGCCAAGGGGCTTTGCTGGTACCTGAGTCAGGCGCAGCCCCTGACCATTCAGGATTAGGCTGAGCAGTGTGATCTAGGGTGCGGATAATACCTTCAACAATATCATCAATATAAGTAAAGTCGCGCCTGTGGTTACCGTAATTAAACACTTTTATTGGCTTGTCTTCTAATATCGCTTTGGTAAACAAGAATAAAGCCATGTCGGGACGTCCCCAAGGACCGTAAACCGTAAAGAATCGCAATCCAGTGGTGGGTAAGTCATACAAATGACTGTAAGTATGCGCCATTAGCTCATTGGCCTTTTTACTGGCAGCGTAAAGTGACACAGGATGATCGACGTTGTCGTGAACAGAAAACGGCATTGACTCATTAGCGCCATACACTGAGCTGGATGATGCGTAGACCAAATGCTGTACTTTATTGTGTCGGCACCCTTCTAAGACATTCATGAAGCCAACGATGTTAGCATCGATATAGGCATGCGGATTTTCCAAGGAATAACGCACTCCAGCTTGGGCGGCTAGGTGCACCACTTTATCGAATTTATGTTCGGCAAAAAGCGCTTCCATACCCTCACGATCTTCAACCGACATTTTTACAAAACTAAAGTTGAATGCTTGTTTATGTTTTTCAACGCGTTTGAGTCTATCTAGCTTCAGGTTGACATCGTAGTAGTCGTTAAGATTATCCAAACCTACTACTTCATCACCGCGCTCAAGCAAATATAAGCTTACATGTGAACCGATAAAACCAGCAGCGCCGGTTACTAAAATTTTCATCGCTTTTCCCTACAGTCTTAAATCGACCAGCTGTTTATCTAAAATATATTTTAAATCAAAAATAACGCAATTTTCTTTACCTAAGGCTTGGATATCTTGCATGCTCATTTGTTTGAATTGAGAATGCGCCACGGCAGCAATGATCGCATCATATTTACCTAGCTCAGGCTTGTCGATCAACGACATTCCATATTCATGTTCAACTTCAGCAGATTCTGCCCAAGGATCATAAATGTCGACGTTTACGTGGTAGTTATCCAATTCACTCGCAATATCAACTATTTTGGTATTTCGAATATCCGGACAATTTTCCTTAAAGGTGATCCCCATCAGTAATACATTGGCTCCGTTTACCATGATCTTTTTAGTTAGCATTTTCTTGACCAAGCGGCTAACCACATATTCACCCATTTGGTCATTGATTCGGCGCCCCGCTAATATTACCTCAGGGTGATAGCCAATCTCTTCAGCCTTATGGGTTAAATAGTAAGGGTCAACCCCGATACAATGGCCGCCAACTAAACCGGGTCTGAATGGCAAAAAGTTCCATTTGCTGCCTGCGGCTTCTAATACTTCTTCGGTATCGATGCCTAAGCGCTCAAATATCATGGCCAATTCATTGATCAATGCGATATTCAGATCTCGTTGGGTGTTCTCAATGACTTTAGCTGCTTCAGCAACCTTAATAGAGGATGCTTTATGGGTACCCGCGGTAATAATGCTCAAATACAACTGGTCGACAAGTTCACTAATTTCTGGGTTTGAGCCGCTGGTAACTTTGACAATATTTTCAAGGCGATGGGTTTTATCGCCGGGATTGATCCGCTCGGGACTGTAACCTGCAAAAAAATCTTGATTGAAGGTCAACCCAGAAAAGGATTCAATCAATGGCAGACACACTTCTTCAGTGGCTCCGGGATAAACAGTTGATTCGTAGATTACGGTAGTGCCACGTTGGATTACTCGACCAATCATTTCACTGGCTTTGCGCAAGGGTGTGAGGTCTGGTTGACGATTCTTATCAATAGGTGTTGGCACAGTGACGATAATAAAATCACAATTAGCAAGATCTTGAGGGTCACTGCTAAATGATAACGAAGTCACACTTTGTAACTCTTCAGGTGAGACCTCAAGTGTATGATCTTCACCACGCTTCAATTCATCGATACGCTGTTGATTGATATCAAAGCCCAAGGTGCTATATTTTTTACCAAACGCGACCGCAAGGGGCAAGCCCACATAGCCTAAACCAATTATGCCTATGCGTTTTTCTAATAATTGTTGTGCCAAACCCAGTTCCTCTTAAAGGCATTAAAGTGCTAAATACATGCACTACTAACCCGTTAGTTTGCCTGTATTTAATTTAAATTAGTAGTATCAGATTGGGAAATTTGTGCTGACGTACCCATTACCAGTTTGGATTCTTCGGTAATTTGGGATCAAAGTGGTGTTTTCCAAATAATTTATCACGTAGCGACAGAAAGGTTTTCACTGCGAAATGCTTACATAAAATCGCGGCTGGCATTTTTATCCAATGACCTCGCAGATACACCATCATTTTTGCAAATGCGATGCGTTTAGTCACCACGTGATCATGCTCAGGGGCAATTGCAGGAATGATGACGTTTTCGACCAACCAGCGATCAGAGCCGGTTAAATTTCTCTGTTTCATGTAGTTAGCTACTTCGATGGGAAACTCGATAGCAGAATAATGGGCAAGCGCGTGCAAACAACTTATAAATTCAAATTCGAACTTGGTTTGTTTAGCCAGGTGTATGAGTTGCTGCCAAAAACCGCTATCTTGAAATTCATCTACCAGCAACGTGATATCGAGTAAGTCACGGGTCCAACTGCTGCTGTCTTCATTGGCAAACATATGAATGATGCTGTGCATAACTGTAGAGGCAGGATCTAACACAAAACAGCCACTTTGGGTTTTTTCACGGGACGAGATAAAACAAGCAATATCGACCGCACGACCACTTATCGGCGGATAGAGATTATGGTGCATATCAACCACAGTAGAACGATTAATGTGGATCAAAGGCGGGATTTCATGAGCCCATTGTCGATAGTACTGTTCGTCATAATCAGTAAGGTGTTGAGACTTCCAACGTTTCAACTTTAAATGCGCTTCGGCACGCGCAATATCCTGTTTGTTAACTAACAGATCGAGATCTGAACATATTCGACCGCGACTGTTGATGCTGTCTCGTAATGTGTAGCCTGCACCTTTCAAAAAAATGGCAGTAACATCAATTTCTTCAAGCAACTTACAAAGCTCTACAGCCTCAAACCGGATCTGCAGGGCTTGGCGCTGTGCGTAAACACAAGCAGAATTCAGATGTTGTTGAATGAAGTCTGGATACGCTTGGTAACAATTGTGTCGCATAGCACTATTATAAAGGGACGCGACCAACTTTGCTTCACGTAACACAAAGAGCATTTCTTGCCATTGCTTAAGTGTGTAATTAAGACCAACTTGAGGCTTGAGGAGTAGCTCGAATATCGATTCAGTGGTGATCATTTTACTGCCTCAATAATATCTTCGGTCAAAAAATCACTGACGTCCTTTACATCGTTATAGGCGATTTCAAAATGTTGAGTAGCCCGGATGATCGTATCGACAGTTTCAAATCCAGTGCGGCCAAGTACATTGTAATTAAAAGCATTTTTACTAAGCACATTGAATGCGTACAAGTCATCAAGCTGATAAATAGTCAGTGGCGTGTCAGCTTGATATTTAGGGAACACGATAGCCACGATTGGCACTGGCTGTAGCTGTTGATAATCTTGCCAATCTAACACTTTAACGTGCGCTACATCGCCCTTTTGCGTATCTTTGTTCGTTGCTGTGAATACCGCTTGTGGATACCACTTCTTAATTAAATCAATTGAATTGTTTTTTAAGCAAACCGGTCGATATAGCGCCGAAACATGTCCAGTATGAATATCAATAATGGCCATTTCGTCTGAATAAGTGTGCCAACCGGCTAACCCTAAAGAGGCGGTTAACGTACTTTTACCTGAACCTGGCATCGCAGGTAACACAATCGCCTTACCATTTTTAACCAGCACTGCTGCATGGATAATTAGGTTGGTAAAATCGTGCGCGGCAATACACCAGTTCATCCCCCATTCAAGCAAGGCTGCGGCCTGTGAACTCGGCAAGGGTTTAAATGGCGAATGTTGGTCAGCGTAGAAACTGATTTGTGGTTTGATAACACGTCGAAGCAAGGAGTCGTACTTAAGTGCAATTCGAAAATCGACAGGCTTATCGGTTTGTGGAACGTCCCCATAAATCAATTCAACGGCGGTATTGACCTTTTCTACTTGAGAGACGAATTCGAATCGATAGAGGCCGGTATCGATTGTTTGCATTTACCGTTTTTCCCTTACAACGTGTTGCACTTTTAGCTGTTCAATTGTGTGCTGAGCTTGAACTCTATTCAGATTTAACCAGTGCATGAGGTCATCAATTGTGAAAGGGCTATGTACTTGATGAGACAGGGTTTCGCCATCTTCCGATACCATGGCACTCAAAAGCTGCGTGTCGCCATTATAGCCATTGTATATTGCGATGCCACTGTTGTCCCCGAGCCAAGATAGTCTTGATCCGGGGAACAACTCATAACAAGAAGGGTTGTCTTTATTCAAAGCGGGAATTCAACTACCAGCTTTTCTAGCTGCAATGAGTAACAGACCAATAAGTTGAACCATCATGATAACCTAATTCGTCTTCAGTAATTGAAAAGCCCGTAGGCGAATTAGACATGACTTTGTAATACAAATACAGTTTTTCTATTTGCTCTAATGCTGAGTCTCGGCCATCAGGAATACCATTGTAAAATCCAAAGTAGCTATTCAGATAAACCGCGGCCATGTGGAAGAAGATGTTATTTTCGAAATTGGGACCTAGATATTTATCTAACCCTTGTTGAACCGTTATTTGTGGAGCGCCTAACTCAGAGTCCAACGTCATAGTGTGGTTTAACGCTGCACTGATAGCGGACTCATAACAGGCTTTTCGATTAGAATAAGCTTGGGTTCTATGTCCCATCGCCTGTCTGTCATCACCCAAGGATCTGAAGGTAGAATGCAGGTTATTATCCCAGGTTTTCCAATTACCAGGAGAGCGCCCACCGTTAAAATTAGGTATTTCACAATGATGATCACTGTCGCCATGTTGTGACAAATTACCTGACATAGTGCCCGATACAGTACAAGTTCCCCAAACTGATTTGGCGGGAAGGCTTACAATCACTGCTCCAGTAGCCGTTTTCTTTAGAAAATTACGGCGCTTACTCACTGCAGAAACATCCTTTTTAGACAACTTTTCGAATTCATTCATTGATTTAAACCTATATTTTGCGACGTTTGAGCGCTGGTTAACTCTATTGCCACTGGAACTGCAAAAACCGCACCAGAACGGCAAATCATTGATTTTATTGAATTTTAAAAACCCACCTAATCAACACTGTAAAATATTTCGACATGTTATTTTAGCTTAACACCCGCTTTATCAAGCAGTTCACGAACGTATTTTACAGGTATTGCGTAAGTAATGCCACTTGGGTCTGATAATACCGCTTCTTTAGTCGTTTTAACAAACACTTTATTGATCACTGCAACGACTTCCCCACTTACTGAATGATATACCGCGCTGCCGCTATTGCCTGGATAGGCTGTGGCGTCCATTTGATACACAAAATAAGGATCGCGCAGGCGTTTAACGGTGGAGATATCGAGTTGACTAGAGTGGCTTGAGGGAATAATCACGGGGGTTGCAGCAGCAATGATACCGCGATGGGTTACGGGGTAAAAACCTAAAATCTGGCCAATAGGAAACCCGGTAAAAATCACTTCTGATCCATCAGGGATCAATTCTGGTTTCGCCAATTTAAATGGTTTCATTGTGGTATTGATGCGCAATAGAGCTAAGTCATGTAACTCATCTATTTCAACCACCGTTGCTTCATACACACGAGGTCGGCTGCCCTCACCTGCAAACACGACTCTTCGCTGTTTCGACTTAGGGTCGAGCTTGTTATCAATAACATGATGATTAGTAATAATATGGCGTCCATCGGCGACTACAAATCCGGTACCGTGCAAAACTGATCGAGGCGATCTTAATGGATCATGAACTCCTATCCCCACCACTGACGATTTTGATTTTTTGACAATTTCAACAATGTCGTGGGCTTTGACGCTGTGAGCTATTGTTAAAAACCACAGCAATAATAAGCAATTAATCCGTTTAATCATGACACCTCTTTTACCCCTGATTTGCATTTTTTGACATTTCGTAATGCAATTTTCCAGTTTTGAACCATATTTTAAATAACCTTGAAAATCAATGTAGCTTATGCCTGAATCAAAACACAATGCCACACCACAGATTGTACCCATTTTCTCAGGAGGAGGTACCCGATTAACTGCCCATGTTGGCATACTTCACGCACTTAATGAGATGAATATTCAATTTAATCATGTTGTTGGTATATCTGGCGGCTCGATTATTTGTGCCCTGTATTGCAGCGGCAAACCTCTGGACGAAATATTAGAGCTTGCGCTTAATACGGACTTTAGACAATTCAAAGGATATTCGTTATTTCGACTGTTAAAAGAAGGCGGACTAAGCTCTGGCAATGGATTTGAGAACTGGATGGATGAGCAGCTTGATGGCAAAACATTTCGGCAGCTCACCACCGATTTAAGTATTGTTGCCACTGACGTCAATGGTGGAGGACCGGTTATTTTTGACAAACAAAGTACGCCAGATTTGAAAGTGTCACAGGCGGTCAGGTACTCGATGTCTATCCCCCTTGTTTTTAGTTTTAAGAGTTACGGTGACCACTTACTCGTGGACGGTGCGATTTTGTCGGAAGACGCGTTATTTAGAGATTGGTCAGGAAAAGGCCACGAAAACATGTGTTTCCGACTCAAAAGTCAACAGGTTAAACAGGTACAAAAACGCCAAGTTTTTTTTCATTTACCCGAATATCTTTTTATGTTGATACGCACCTTTATGACCGCATTGTCTCGTGAATATGTGCACGAAGAGCATTGGCATAACACCATAATTGTTAATACCGGCGAATATTCTTCGGTTGATTTTGCCATGTCCAAAGAACAAAAAATGCAACTGTTTGATATGGGCAGAAAAACGGCATTGGATTTTGTACCACGCAAGTTGCACAATTAAATATATAAGCTATTTCTGCCCCTTTTCGAGCAATGCTGACAGCGGAAGCAGTACAATTTGCGCAATGAAAAGCGGAGTATTTTCTTTGCTATAACCGGCACAAATATGGCTTACTTTGTGATCTGAGGTCGATTCTTGGATTTCAGGACTCACCACGATATTCAACACATCATTACTACTCAAGTTACTCAGTTGCCGCTTATCGATGCAAAGCTTATGGTTTGCATAAATCATAGGATCGTCAATTAAATCGTGCTCAATCGCTTGTGCACGCTCCAGTAGTGCGGAAGAAAGCAAACTCATAGGATACATTTGCGGGAACCGTACTTTATCAGCAAACTCATCAATGTAATCTGACTGCTCAGCAAAGGCACTGGTTAAAAAGTTCTTTGCATTACCGACAATCATGTATTTTCGTTTGAGAAAATATTCTGAGGCAGCATCGAATGTGCGATCAGCACGTCTCCCCCAATCTATATTTTTCGGAAAGTGCTCAGGCAAATCGATAGCGCAAAATTCAGACTCACGTTTAAAGCCTAGGATCACCGCCTTGCCATTCGCTTTAAGTAACAATCGATTAGAATAGACTCGCCCATGGTCTGTTTGACTTAACTTTCCAGGCTTAACTTCTAAGCTGAGTTCATCGCCAGGATTAACAACGCCGGCAAAGGTAAACTCAAACACGCTGAATGGGTAATCATCTCTCTTCTCAACTGCGTCAAAGGTAACAGACAATTCAACCCGTTCTATTTGCGTTTCAATGAAGCAGCCCAATTGGAAACCTAATGCGATAGGACCTTTAAATGGGTTAGACCGAATCCAATTCCATCGATTCTTATCATGAAACAAATTGAAATCATCAGTAGAATTTCTTGCCGCTTCAATATGAAATTGAGATAAACGAAATGGTCCCAAAACTCACTCCTTATAATGAATACCAATTAGACTGGTTAATCCGTATTTCTGCACTGACAGTGGGAATCTAATCAGCATAGCTTAAGTATTTAACGAAACACAGGTTAAATAACCTGCCCCTAGATAATAAGTGCCCCTCAATACCGCTCTTTTTGCGCTTATCTGCGTTGAGTGTTCTAGTAATAGACCAGCTATTACGTACGAAAACTCGCCTTGAGAATCGCAACAATTGCATCATTGATGACGACTTTTGAAGTTTCGTTTTTATTTATTCTCAGTAATATTATGAAATAGTTATGTCATAATGAATTTCTCGACACATCTTATCTTACAGTTCAGGTTAATTACCTTTATTCGTTTGACAAATATGGTGTTAAACCCGAAACTTTATGATGCACAAAAATTCATGTGGATCAGTGATCTTTGTTTATAATGATGAATAACTCCTCAAAGGGAAGTCTTAATGACTGAAATTTCAGCTGACAGTATTTCGGGTCATTTTTCGGATTACTTAAAACCGGTATTTTCCGAATCACAGGAACACAAAAATCATTCATACGGAATTCGTCATCAGGTTTATTGTGAAGAATTAAATTTTGAACCTGTGCGCGAAGATAAACTAGAAACCGACAATTTCGATGATCACTCGTATCATTGCCTGATACAGCATCGATCCAGCGAGCGATACGCGGGGACGGTAAGACTGATAGTATCCAATTCTGAAACCCAGCAATTGCCAATTGAGATGTACTGTAAAGAAGCGATTCAAAGACCAGATTTATTTCCCGATAAATTCGACCGAAATGATATCTGTGAAATATCTCGCTTAGCCGTTCCATTAGAGTTTAGACGACGTAAAATGGATGACTATGAGGGTGCCGCTATCGGTATGATCAACAAAGAAAGTTATTCCGAAACCGAACTACGGTGTTTTCCCTTTATCGCGGTGGGCCTTTATCTATCAGCGACTGCTATTTTACTCAATAAAAACATAAACCATTGTTTTGTCATGGTTGAACCTCGGTTAGCTCGCAGCATGCGTTTTGTGGGGCTACCGTTTGAACAGATAGGCCCAGTGATTGATTATCACGGAAAAAGAGCGCCTTTTTATATCCAACCCAAACAAGTTGAAAACAACTTAAAAGATGATTTCAAAGCACTGCTTCGCAACATCAATAACGAAATAACACAGCAATTCTAGCCTATCTATAGTTAACCAAAAATCGGGGGCTCGCAGTTTGTCCTTGCTTGTTACACCTTCAGCAATTCAACAATATAAACCCACTACACTTCTGATCCTTGCCCATGGGTCAATAACCTGAACTCGAGCTAATAAGTAGAAATGCCACTACAACACAGCTTAAAGCCTTCGCAAAGATTGAGTTGTATAACTTTGCCAGGAACAGGGCTAAATTGATTGTGTAAAATTTTTCGACAGTCGTAATACTTTTCTAATATCCCATCATTAACTTAGGAATTAAATGCAAGCTGCTATAGACACTTGTAGGAGTAGTATCTAGCCCCGTAGTAATCACATAAGGAAAAGCCTATTAAAACGCCGTGACTTAGTCTCAGAGGGCTGTTGGCATACATCTAAGTAACGACTTAAGGTGATTTATAACTCAAAAGAACGAAAAGCGCCTTGTAGCAACTCATTAGGAAGAGACTGTGTTCATACTAGGAGAGCGGTGTTGATTAAAAACAAACTACGGCAGGCAGCGCTGCTTTTAGGAATTTAGTGATATTGATAACAACTAGGCATATCTCGCGATAGGTTGCGAATTTCAGACATAAAAAAGCCCGGTAAAACCGGGCTTTCAAAATGCTATTTAAGCAATCTTAGTTTTTACGTCTGCGAGCTGCACCAGCAAGACCTAGTAGACCAAGACCCAATACCGCCAAGCTTGAAGGCTCAGGGATTTGGAAAGAGATTGAACCGTCGTGGTTACCAGTAAGCGTAAAGGTACCATCGTTGTTGTTAGTCGTCTCGACTTCTCTTGGGTCAGTGTTGAAATCAACAAATGCAAAGGTATCAACCATATCATCTAAAAGACTTGTCATTGAACCGTCAGCGAAGTTGAAGACTTCACCCGCATCAACGCCATTAAAGCTTCCAGCACCAACAGAAGAAACAATAGTTCTAAGAGAAGGGCCGCCTGAAGAATTAAACATGCTTACGAAATCAAGCGTGAATAGCTCTACGAAAGCAGCAACAGCATCACCTGCGTTAAACGCGTAAAACGTGATATCACCAGAACTATAAACAGGCGCAAGGGCTGAATCTAGAGTACCGCTTAGGCTAAATTGGAAGGTCAAACCCCAATCACCGTAGCCATTGTCACTCTCAGGACCGAAACTGTTCGGTAAGAAGCCTTCAACAGCGTTAAATGCTAAAGAAGCTTGGTCAGTGAAACCACCAGTAGTCGAAATAGAGTCGCCACCGTCAGGACCGTTTAAATCGTGGTCAGTAACAAGTGATTCTGACTGATAGTTAAATGCAGCTTGGTCTAACCAACCTGTAGTCGTTGCGCCGGCAGCTTTGTTTCTACCATTGTCTCCGAAATCTGCACCAGCATCAATGTAGAATTGGTCAGCTAAAGCAACAGTTGAACTAGTTGCTAAAATGATCCCTGCTAATAAGGACTTAGTTTTCATATCTATTTCTCCAGCGTAATAAATTTTAAGTTTGTAAAGCTGCGTTTCAGTTGCAAGCTTTTCCATGCAAATAACAATGCACTTGCCGTGCCAACTTTTATCTTGTTGTTTTTTAAGAGTATTTTAAAACACCTCTTAAACGAGTGTTAAAATATCTGACACCTTTTTTACACACTCGGCCAAATTTTACAATTTGGCTTTTTGCGCTTCTTCATAGTGGATACGGTAAGTTTGATTACTTGGCTCTTTATCGAATGCCTTTTTGCTTACTTCGATAGCACGCTCAACATTACCATTTTTAAGTAAAGCAACGCCAAGTGTGTCTAGCAGTTTCGGGTTTTCCGGTCTCAATGCCACCGCCCTTTGTGCATAATCAACGGCTTTTGCAGTCTCTCCGGTTTTTCCATACAACCAACTCAGGTTATTCAGCACTACGATATTTTCAGGTAAGACTTGCAACACCACCTCATAATGGGAAATTGCTTTATCTGGCTGCTTTTCCATATAGCGTTCCGCAAGACGAGCTCTTATATCGAGATCTCTTGGCACCTTCAATAGGTGAGCTTCCATAAAGGCTAACCCTTCATCAACTTGCTTTAGATAGGTTTTAGCGTCCGCTATGAGTAGCGCCATTCTACCATCTGGATATACGTTATAACGTTCCTCTAAAAGTGGTAGCGCTTTGCTAAACTCTTTTTGGGCAAAATAAATATGCCCTTGTAATCCCCTAGCGGTAACGCTGTTCTTGGCCTTGTCAGGTAAACTATTAAGTAAACGCTGCGCTACTGAGACATTGCCGTTCATCAAGCTGTAGTGAACTTCCATCACCTGTAACTCGCCGTCATTTTGATGGGTATTTAGCGAGCGTTTTACGGTATCCAAAGCGCCTTTAAAATCACGAATACCATCATAGATGACAATAGCCGCAAGCCACGGCTCTCTGCGCTCGGGCTCAAGTTGTTGCCAGGTTGAATAAATATTGAGTGCATCGGAGGGTCTGTTAAGTGCTAAATAACTATCAGCTTGTCCTTTCCAATAAAACAAGGGCATACCAGTGGATGCAGGTATTTTTGTCAATACCTCAAGAGTCTCTTGAGGTTTTTGCATTAGCACTAAACCCCTAGCATAGTTTAACGACTTCAGAGTATTAGTAGGCTCTTGCTCATAGATCTCACGCATCAACGCTAGCGCGTCTAACGCTTTTTGCTCACTTTGCGAACGTGCTTCTATCAAATAGTCTAGGCTAGCATTAATGTGATCTGGGTTATTTTTTGCCGCTTGTTCTAGCATTGATAGCGCTTGCGCTTCATTTCCCTGTTGTTTGGCTACATCGGCCATAAATTTAAGTGAAGCGGGATTATTTGGTTTTAATGCCAACGCGTCTTCATGGGTGGCTTTAGCTAACTCAGTATTACCTCTCATTTCATAGAGTTCAGCTAATAAGTTGTAAGCGGTAATCTCTTCAGGGGAAGCGTCTACCCATTGTTTTGCAACCTCGATAGCTTGATCAACTTGCTCATCCCTCACGTAAGCCTGAGCTAGCATTAATCGAGCTTGAATCGATTTTGGATCGATTTTCAACGCATCTTCTAGATCTTGAATACCCGATTTGTCGTTCAAAGAAAGTTTTAAAACGCCGAGTCGGACTTTTTCAGTTGCAGAAGTAGGATCCATCTGTTTGGCTAAATCCAGCATTTTTTGTGCAGACGAGTTATCTCCTTGTCTGACTAAATTAAAGCCTGCTTGAGTAAATAAACGGACATCTGACAGGTCGTAAGCGCCTAGGTTTTTCAATGTCTCAGCAGCACCGGAGCTATAACCTAGTCGAAGTTGTATTTCTGCAAACAGTCTTTTGGCAGGATGAGACGGTGGTAAAACATCTTGTACGCTGGCCAAGTGTTTATGCGCCTGTTCAAGATTCTCCTGCTGAAAAGAAGAAACGCCCGCGATTAATTTAACCGTAGCTGAGTTAGAACCTGCCGCTAAAGCCTGCTCCATCGCTAGTTTAGCGCCAGCATAATCTTGTTTGTTATATTTTAGAATGCCTAAGAATTCATTAAGTTTCGCATTTTCTGGCAGTTTAGCTAACAAATCATTGAGCATCGATTCCGCTTGGTCGTATTGCTCGCTTCTAATCAGAGTATCCACTAGCAGGAAATTCCCCTGAGCATCACCGGGCTTTTGTTGGATGTATTTTTCGAAATCTGCGGTTGCTGCCGCATAGTCTTGTTGCACAAGATTCAATTGGCCGCGCAGGAGCACCGCTTCCATAAAGTCTGGTTGGTCCGCGAGCAACTCATCAAGAATAATAATTGCATCGACTGTTTCGCCATCGTATTTAGCATGATAGGCACGACCTAAGCGAGAATAAGTGGATTGTGGAGCAAGCTCGGTAGCGCGCTTAATGGCTAACTTAGCGCGAGAAGCTTGGTTTTTACGAAAAAGCGCTATTCCTTTATATGCCTGCGCAGCAGCCTCGGTTTCACTTGATAAACCGGTAAGCCTTTCCACCAACATAATAATGTCGTCATTGCGACGTAAAAAATCCAATGAACTTAAGTATACCGGTAAGACTTCATTCTTAAAGTAGCCGCCTTCATAGGCGATATTGAGTTCTTTTTCAGCAGATTTTGCGTTTCCCCGTTGGAGATAAACTGAACCAAGTAAAAATCTAGCGCGGAGGTTTTGAGGGTCGGATAACAGTGCATTTTTAAGCACAATAATGGCACTTTCGGTGTCATTTTTTAATATTGCCTGTTCGGCTTCCTGATTATATTCAGATGGTGTTTTTTGTGAGCACCCTGCCAACGCTAGTACACACAGTAATACTCCATATTTTCTAAATGAACGCATAAGTTCCCTTATTATAATAGCTATAAATTAAAGTAAAACGCTGCTTGAGCCTAACTCGAACAGCGTTTCGTACTTGTAAATTTTTCCTAGCTTAACATCCTGATATCTGCTCGGCTAGGCGATCAGACCACTCGAATCAATTAACACTTTTGTATTGAAATGCGATTTATCTAGGCCTTTGAATTGTTTATGGTTAACTAACACAACCACAATATTGGCTTGCGCCAAAGCGGCCTCTAATGAAACCAATTCAATGCCGCTATTGGCGAGTTTTTCCGGCAATGCACGGATATTTGGTTCAACGGCGAGTATTTTCCCCACCCCAGCACTTGCCAAGCGCAAGGTAATATCTAAAGCCGGGCTTTCACGCAGATCATCAATATCCGGTTTGAATGCCAAGCCAAGACAAGCGATGACGGGACGTTTAAACTCATCAGCCGCTTTTTCCACTTTATTGATAACAAAACCGGGTTTGCCGTCATTAACTTCCCGAGCGGTACGGATCATTCGGGCAGATTCAGGTGCTGAATCAACGATGAACCATGGATCCACTGCAATACAATGGCCGCCGACACCAGGTCCCGGCGTGAGGATATTCACCCGTGGGTGACGATTTGCTAAGGCAATTAACTCCCACACATTAATTTTTAGTTCGTCACAAATAATCGATAACTCATTGGCAAACGCAATGTTCACGTCGCGAAAACTATTTTCTGTTAGCTTGGCCATCTCGGCCGTACGCGCTGTGGTAGAAATGCAATTGCCACGCACAAACACTTTGTATAATTCGATGGCTTGTTCGCTACATTGAGGACGCATGCCACCAATGATGCGGTCGTTAGAGACCAGCTCTTCCAAAACTCTGCCCGGCAATACGCGCTCAGGACAGTGGGCAACGAACATATTTGGCTCGCTACTTGGGTGGCCAGGAAACACTAAATCAGGACGCAGCTCTTGTAACCAGCCAGTGAGTTTCTCAGTCGCACCGACCGGTGAGGTCGATTCCAAAATCACCAAATTACCTTGTTCGAGTACCGGCGCAATGGCCTTAGCCGCGTTTTCAATATAACTGAGGTCGGGCTGTTTACCTTCTTTAAAAGGCGTTGGCACCGCAATCATGAAAGCATCAGCTGGCTCAGGAACCATGGACGCGCGTAACTTGCCCATAGTCACCGCAGCTTGCACAACCATATCAAGATCAGGTTCAACAATGTGTACCTTTCCCTGATTAATGGTGTTCACTGCCAGCTCAGATACATCTATACCGACAACCTCAACACCACGAGATGCAATCACTGCGGCGGTAGGCAAACCGATATAGCCTAAACCAATAACGGATACTTTATTAAACTTCATGATAATCCTTTAGCTCTTTAAAATAATTTCAGCGATCCGCTGGCAGGCTTTACCATCACCATACGGGTTGTGGGCAAATGACATGGCCTTGTAGGCATCATCATCGTTGAGTAAGCGTTGCGCTTCATTAACAATGGTTTGATAGTCAGTGCCCACCAGTTTAACCGTTCCCGCTTCAATCGCTTCTGGACGTTCGGTCGTATCGCGCATCACCAACACCGGCTTGCCCAATGAAGGCGCCTCTTCTTGCACACCGCCTGAGTCAGTCAAAATGATATGTGCACGACTCATTAGGTAAACGAATGGCAAGTAGTCTTGCGGTTCAATAAGGAAAATGTTGTCAGTATCGGCTAGCAGACGGTTAACCGGCTCTTGTACATTAGGATTTAGATGCACCGGATACAGTACTTGCACACCGTCATTCTCAGACAGCGTTTTCAATGCTCGGCACATGCTTTCAAATCCACCACCGAAGCTCTCGCGGCGATGTCCCGTAACTAGGATCAATCTTTTGCTATCATCCAAAAAGGCAAATTTCTGCGCCATTTGTTTTTTTAAGGTTTCGTCTTCATTGACCTTTTTGGCAACTTGGATGAGCGCGTCAATAACGGTATTGCCCGTTACAAACACCTGACGGCTATCAACATTTTCAGTTAAAAGGTTATTTTGAGATTTTTGCGTTGGTGCAAAATGCAACTGGGTCAATGACCCGGTTAATTTACGGTTAATCTCTTCTGGCCACGGACTGTAAATATCTCCTGTGCGCAATCCCGCTTCTACATGCCCTACCTCGATACGCTGATAAAATGCCGACAAAGACGCAGCAAACGTAGTAGTGGTATCGCCATGAACTAATACTAAGTCAGGTTTAGCTTGACTAAACACATCACGCAAGCCAAGTAGCGCGCGCGTGGTGATGTCGTAAAGATCTTGTCCTGGTTGCATTAAATCCAAATCGAAATCTGGTGTGATCGAAAACAGTTCTAATACTTGATCAAGCATTTGTCGATGTTGGGCTGTAACACACACACTGACGTCCAACTCTGGATGCTTTTTTAGCTCAATGACAAGGGGAGCCATTTTAATTGCTTCGGGACGAGTCCCGAACACCAACATGATCTTTTTATATCTCATTATTGTGCCTTTAGCAGAGGTTAAACTTTTTCTTCCACGAAACTACAGAGTGAGCCAAAGGTTTCAAAAATATCGGCACTAATTTCATCGTCGTCAATTTCAATACCAAAGGTATCTTCAATTGAGGTTAAAACGGTCACAACCGCCATGGAATCAAACTCGGGGATGGCGCCTAAAAGCGCAGTGTCTTCGTCAAACTCTGTGTCACTAGACAATTGCAACACATCAATTAATATTTCTTTCACAGTCGCGGCTGTATTCATACTATCACTACCTGTATTATTATGTTTAGGTGCTGTGAATGGAAAAACCCCTATCTTCAGCGCACGTATTGTTCCATTATTTGTATTAATAAGAAATAGTTGCAACCCATAAACAAGGGATAAGTATTAAAAATGGTAACATTTTTTGATGAGTTGGTATCACAAACGGCAAAAACTCACAGCGACAAATGTGCGCTAATTTACAAAAACGATGAATTGAGCTATTCACGACTAGATGAGAAAGTGTCACGTCTGGCGGCAGGATTATGTTCCTTAGGATTACAACGGCATGACCGAGTCGCGGTATTTCTGCCTAAATTGCCGCAAACCATTGTAAGTTTATTCGCTACTAGCCGTGCCCAAGGTGTCTTTGTGCCGGTGAATTCAGTGTTGAAAGCGCCGCAGGTGCAACACATTTTGAATGACTGTGACGTACGAGTCTTAATCACCAGTAGCGACAGATTAAAGGTGTTGCAACCGATATTAGCGCAATGTCCATCGGTTCAACATATTGTGCTAATTGATAAGCTCCCAGAAATAGAGCCCATCGAAGTAGCTTTGCACTCGTATCAGGATTTACCGAGCGGAAACTTGCCATCGGCACATCGCGCTGATAACGACATGGCAGCTATATTGTATACATCCGGTAGCACAGGCAAACCCAAAGGGGTGGTGTTATCGCACCGCAATTTGGTTGCCGGCGCCTTGAGTGTTTCACAATACCTAGAAAATACTGAAGATGATGTGATTCTGGCACTACTCCCACTGAGTTTCGATTATGGCTTAAGTCAAATCACCACCGCATTTTTATGTGGTGCTAGTGTTGTACTATTAGACTACTTCTTAGCAGGCGATGTCGTAAAAACAATCGAAAGACATCAAGTAACAGGCCTAGCTGCAGTGCCGCCTTTGTGGCAACAATTAATGAAAGCAAAATGGCCGGAATCAGCCACACAGCAATTACGCTATTTCACTAATTCTGGCGGTGCTATGCCGCAAGTGACTTTGACTCAGATCCGCGCGGTGTTCAACCAAGCCAAACCTTATTTAATGTATGGCTTAACCGAAGCATTTCGCAGTACCTATTTGCCGCCGCATTTGGTCGATGAAAGAATCGGCTCTATGGGTAAGGCGATCCCGAATGCTGAAGTAATGGTGGTTCGAGAAGATGGCAGCGAGTGCGATCCTGATGAACCCGGTGAATTAGTGCATCGCGGACCGCACGTCAGCCTTGGTTATTGGAATGATGAGGCCAAAACTGCTGAAAGATTCAAGCCGGTTCCGGCTAAGTTAGCTGGATTAGTCTTGCCTGAAATGGCAGTTTGGTCAGGCGATACAGTAAAACGAGATAAAGACGGCTTCTTATATTTCGTTGGTCGTAAAGATGAAATGATAAAAACATCAGGATATAGAGTCAGTCCGATGGAAGTAGAAGAAGCCTGTTACCAAGGCTCAAATGACATAGCGGAAGCTATTGCCTGTGGCATTAATGATGCTGAACTTGGTCAAGCCATTGTGCTTTTGTTAGTAAAGAAAGACAATGTTGCAACCTCAGAAAAAGATATTCTCAACCAGTGCAAAAAAGCGTTGCCTAATTTTATGCATCCAAAGCACGTAGAATTCAGAGATGCCCTGCCGCGCAATCCAAACGGAAAAGTCGACCGCAGCGCATTGAGCAAAGAAGTTAAGGATAAGTACCAAAATGTCTAAACCAACCCCTGTTCACGCAACCATGAACCAATTCGAGGTTCGTGACAATCAGATACTTATTGGTGGTAAGGATCTCGATACGCTCTGTGCCATGTTAGATAAGTCGGTGTTTTACGCGTATGACAAAAACGTGGTCAAAGCACAAATAGACCTTTTCCACCAAGCTATCCCCAAACACATAAAATTACATTACGCGATTAAAGCGAACCCCTACCCGCCTTTGGTTAATGCCATGAAAGACTGGGTAGAAGGCTTTGATGTCGCTTCGCAAAAAGAAATGTTGTTGGCAGTACAATCTGGTATGCCGGTTAAAGACATTAGTTTTGCAGGTCCTAGCAAACAAGAAAGTGAAATAAAAGCGGCTATCTGTGCGGGAGTCACTTTACATGTGGAATCAGAGTTAGAGTTATCTCGCGCTATCGAATTTGGTGACGAACTGGGTATTTTGCCTATTATCGCATTTCGGGTTAATCCCGCCTTTGAATTAAAAGCGTCCGGTATGAAAATGGGTGGCGGCCCCAAACAGTTTGGTATAGACGAAGAACGTCTAATGGAAATATTACCGGTACTAGATTATGAAAAAATCCAATTCAGGGGCTTCCACATCTATTGGGGTTCACAAAACCTCAAGCAAGAAGCCATCATGGATGCACATAATAAAACCTTTGCGCTGGCGCAACGTTTAATCGACTTGACGCCAACGAGTGTCGAAACGGTTAATATCGGCGGCGGCTTTGGCATCCCCTATTTTGCTGGAGAAACCCGACTCGATCTAAAACCAATAGGTGAAAACCTACACACTTTGCTTGGTCAATATCCTGCTCTTGCTAATATAGAAGTGATCATTGAACTAGGCCGTTTTTTAGTGGCCGAAGCGGGAATCTATGCCAGTAAAATTACCGATAAAAAAGTCTCTCGTGGGCATACCTATTTGATGACCAATGGTGGACTGCATCATCATTTATCCAACTCAGGGAATTTTGGTCAGGTGATCCGTAAAAATTACCCCGTTGCGATCGGTAATAAAATGAACTCCGAGGCTAACAAAGAGTCGGTAACGGCCGTCGGTCCATTATGCACACCACTAGATACCCTTGCTGATAAAATGATGTTAACGGATCCACAAATCGGCGATTGGTTGGTGATATTTCAATCTGGCGCTTATGGTCCTACCGCCAGTCCGCAGGACTTCCTGGGGCACCCTCACGTTGTCGAAATCGTACTTTAGCACAATGGCAATGGTAAATTGGGGGGCCTAACATCATTAAATTGAAATGGTGGATAGCTGCGCTGCTAATCATTACGATTAGTTTGTGGTTGGTGTTACGTTATACGGTGTCTGGTCAATATTTGACTCTGAAAGCGAAACAGTATGTCGAACTCAACGTGCCTAAGAATACAGGATTTCGCCAGCACGGTTTAAAGTGGGTGCAGTCGGTTTTGGCGTCGTTCCCCACTTCACAGCTGTTGCACTATGACCGTAGCAAGCTAAATATTGGCTTTCAATCTCATGTGGAAGACAAACAGGCTAACAGTGCTAACTCAACTCACCAATATTTAGTCAGTAATGTAAAGCAACTGCAGACAACTCTTTACAATGCTCAACCTGGCGACCTAATTTGGTTAGCACCGGGCGACTATCAGGTAACCAAACGTCTCAGTCTTGGTGCAAGCGGCACACAACACGACCCCATTGTACTGAGTGCCAAAATATCCGGTAGTGTGCGTCTACTCATTGATACTAGCGAAGGGCTGTATTTAGATAAAAGCTACTGGCACATTCGCAATCTAATCTTCAACGGTGTATGTCAATCTGATGCTCGTTGTGAACATGCGATCCATGTGTATGGTGATGCCGATCATATTGTGATCCAGAATAATCAATTTATCGATTTTAATGCCGCTATTAAAGCCAATGGCAATTATGCCAATAAAGTGAATACCTTTGCTGATCACGTCAATATTACCAAGAATGACTTCTACAATACTAAATTGAGGCAAACTACCACGCCAAGCAGCCCAATCGATGTGGTGGGCGGTAATAATTGGGTAGTAAGTAAAAACTACATAGCTGACTTTGCTCGCGTCGCCACAGGGAAAATGTCAGTCACATACGGTGCATTTATGAAGGGCGGTGGCAATGATGGTCTGTTTGAGGAGAATGTGGTGAACTGTGCGTCAGCGCTGGCATATCAATCTCACCTTGATGTCCGTATAGGGTTGTCCTTTGGCGATGGGGGAACTGAAAAAGCGTTTTGTCAGTCGCACCAATGTGACACTGAACACAATGGTGGCAAAATCCGCAACAACGTCATTTTAAATTGTGTCAACGATGTCAGCATTTACTTGAATAAAGCTGCAGGCACAGTGATAAGTGGCAATACCTTACTCAATTCTCAAGGTATTGATGCGCGTTTTCCACAAACCTCGGTGAGCGTCGTTGATAACTATTATCAAGGTAGGATCCAAGCACGAGACGGTGCGTTTATTAGTGAGAGAAACAACCAAAGGATAGAAGAATAATGGCAATGAAACATGTTCTGCACAGTCGTTTTTGGCTAACGTTTTGGTTTTTTAGTTTTGCGCCAATGGCAACAAGCGCGGCTGTTTTTGACGATAGCGTTACTTATGCTTTTTCTAGTTCAGCAGCCAAGGTATTTTGGCCTGGCGGTCAGTTTGACGAGTTTCATCAACAATACGCTAAAAAAATCGTTGAGTTCGAGGTTAAAGATTTAGACAAAGAGCGGATTATTGAACTGGACCTTGACACTGTACTTCTAAACCAAGAGCTTACCTTAACCATAGATAGTCGTGGCGCAAAGTCGGGTATAGCTGACTTTTACAGTGCTGAGCATAACACCTATAAAGCGCCACAGATTGTTTATGAAGTCGCTGGACAAAAACGCTTACTCGTTGCCAGCATCGATACTTTCGTTGCTCGCAAAGATCGCAAATCGAAAAGTAAAGACGCAGTGGTAAAAGCGGGTAGCGGAGTCACTACCTTATTATTGTTTGAATTCCCCAGTGATATCGATCTACAGCAGGTGAAAAATAGCAAGTTAGTGCTCACAACAACCGATCGCCAATTTGGCCCATCTTTATTAGCATTGAACCAATTAATTTACTCAGCTCCTGCGCTCAAAGTGGAGACTTCCGGTATTGCGGATAAATACATACTGGACAAAGGGATCGCTAATGATAAAGCGGTTTTTTATGCGGATGATTTTGATGACCAAGATTGGTTGACCGGTTTAAAATTAACCGTAGGTATGACGAAGCCTGTGTGGCAAAACACCGGCGAATTAGAATACGTTGACCACAAAGATGTGAGACATTTTAGTGGAGAGCCAGGTAAAGCCGTGCGTATGCCGTTCACCACCAAACAAAACCTCGCTGGAAATTTAGACTATTATTTCGCCAAACATGCTGGGCGTGAGCCCGAAGAGGCTTACTTCAGATACTACACATTGTTAGCGCCAGGCTCATACGTTTCAGGTGGTGGTAAACTTCCCGGCTTTGGCGGTACTTACAATAAGGCTGGTTGGGGCGGAAGAGCGAATAATGGCGAAAACGGTTGGTCATCACGTGGCGCTTTCTACCAATCTATCAATGCAAAAAATCCACTGTGGGGCGGAAGAATGCCTATCGGCAGTTATATTTATGAAGTAGATACAAAAAATAAGTACGGCAAGTCAATCCCATGGGGGCACGAACGCTCAACGTTGCAACCCGGTAAATGGGTAGCCATTGAACAGTACCTTAAGCTAAATACGCCTGGAAAATCCGATGGCGTGCTACATGTGTGGATCGATGGCGCGAAGATATACTCACGTAATAACTTACATTTTCGTGATACCGACAAATTGAAGATAGAGAAAATTTGGCTTAATTTCTATTTCGGGGGCGTTGCAAAGCCGAGTAAAAACTTTGATATGTACATAGACAACATTGTCATCGCTTCAAGCTATATAGGCCCTGTCAGACAATAATTTAACGTAATTGATTAAGCATAAAAGACAAAAGTGACTGTGCAACGAGCACAGTCACTTGAAACTAGAACTAAAAATAATATTCCAAACTTAATTCGACAAAATCGTCACGACGGAATTGATAAATAGGCTCATTGGGTACTTCACTGCTAAATAACCAAGCGTCCAGCTTCCACTTCCAATTATCGCTAATGCGACTCGAGGCTTCAATAAATGCCATGCGACTAGAAGACTCATCCAGATCCTGAACCATGCCGAGTAAAACTTCCGTCCCGTCTATATCGTTAAACACGATACGAGAGCCCAACATCAAATCGTTCTGAGAAGGCACCAGTAATAAGTTGTCTCGACCATCATATTGATATTCCATCAACCAGCCTAAATCAAAGGCTGTGTCAAAAACGCCTACTTTGGTATATTCAAATCCACCCACAAGGGCTGAGTAGTTTTCCGCGTTAGTGCGGCGACTTATCCCTTCGAATTTAAATAGCCAAGCTCCTTTTACCGCCAAAATATCGATGCCAGCTTGCTGCATTTGCGGATAAAAGGGTCTCAACGTCGTTATGTTTTCATCGATTTGCGGCATCAAAATTGGCTCACGTGACGTGCCATCAAAGTAGGATAACCCGACATCCCAATCGCCAAGCGTATGCTGCCATCTAACGGCCCAATCAAGATTACGCTGCTCATCCTCAGATTCATAAATCGGATTGTCAGTATCAACATCAAAGGCAAATCTTGGACGACCGTCTAAGCCAGCGAAAGTTCGCTCCCGAAAATAGGGTAAGACATAAATTGAAGTTGTACCCCAATCCCTAATTAGGGACAAATTGACCATTGGCTGACCTAGTTTATCTTCACCATCAATCGCCTCAATTGAGTCGGTTTGATTGATAACGTCGACTAAATGCAAGGACTCAGTTTGCCCCCAAAATACTTTACCAATGCCCGTTCGCAATTCCCAATCATCGCCAACATGTAACCAAATCAACTCACGAATATCAGCATGCGAGCGCTCTTGGTCATTTTGATCGAGTCGATAGAAAGGTTTAAACAGAATACTATCATCGCCGTCATTGAACGCTTTGTAGATTTCAGCTTGCGCAAAAATCGAAAAGTTCGCCCTATCTTGCTCGGCATATAACGCATCTTGTAAAAAATAACGTTGCTCAAAGACGGCCGAGCCGCGCACCTCTATTTCATCCGCCTGAATGCTTTGTGACAGGCACAACGCTAATGCGAAGGTGGCTGCTGAAGCCTTACCTAGCCCGTTTAAGACTGTTCTTGTCAAAGTCGCCGTCCTCTAAACCCGTTTTAAATTCAATACTGTGTGTAATTAGCTCGGTGCTTTTACCGTTTTGTTCGTTAAACATTTCGCTACGCAATGGCCGCCAATACTTATCGAGATATTGCGTGTACTCGTCAAATTCCAAGGTCTTTAACAAACTTTTTTTCTTGTCGTAGAACTCGATTTTATAGGGTATGTAACGTTCCTGATCGATCCACACTTTTTGTCGAGAGTAACCTGAATACTCGTCTACTGGATACTGATCAACGATAAACATAGGACGATCTTTATAGGTTTCTTCTCCCAAATATTTGAAGGTAAACTTTTCTACTTCAAATGTGGTCATGTCTTCATAGGCAAATTCGCTGCCCATAAACGGACCTGACTTATTGCGCGACGCTATGCGCTTTACCCTTTTCAACGCAGGCAAGTATATCCATTGATCATCTGGAATAATGGCATGTGAGAAATTTAGGAATGCCGTACCTTGAACATCTCGTGGTTCATCAAAAATAGTCAATGCTTTATCACCATCATTTAGCACTTCAAGTGCTTTGGTGCGCATACGACGTTCAGTTTGCTGGCCCTGTGAATTACGCAAGATCATGGTCAGTTCGGCGACAGAGTCTTGCCAGCCCAAATCTCGAACTTTCCTTTCTTTGGCAATTTCCAGCCCTTTTTGCTCAGCATCTTGTGCAATGGAAAAATGACTAAAAAGTATGAATGAGCCAACAATGATAAAAGAATTAAAGTGCTGAATGTGTCTTTTCATGAATAACATCCCCTGACGGTGTATGTTTATCGAAAACTAATAGAAATGCGGGCAAAAACAGAAAATCGACTGCCAGCGCCACAACAATAATGATCCCGGTTAACAGCCCCATATCGGAATTCAACGCAAAACTTGAAAGAGTCAATACGGCAAATCCTAAGGTCAGTACTACGGTGGTGATCCATAACGCTTTGCCGACACTTCTAAACGCGTAACGAACCGCATCTTCTGCCGTGTTTCCTTGCTGCCTTGCGTATTGGTACTTGCTTAGAAAGTGTACAGTATCGTCGACTATTATACCTAATGCCATGCTTAATACGACTGACAGACCCATATTAATTTCACCAGAGTATATCCCCCAGATGCCAAAGCCAATTCCGGCAGGCAATAGATTCGGAATAAGACTTATACCGCCCATGCGCCATGAACCCAATGCGAAGACTAATATTAAACTAATTAATACCAGTGCCAACAGTGTGCCATTTAACAAGCTGTTCATATTGGCTTCGCCAATATGCGCGAACATCAGGTTTTGACTGCCCGCCGTCATTCTCAAATCAGGCGCATTCTGAGCAATCCACTGATATGCTTGTTGCTCGAATTCGGTTACTTCCTTACTACCAAGATTTTGCATCGTGACTGAAATCCGAGTTCCCGACTTATCAATGTTCAACTGATTATTAAGATCCAAATTAAATGGTAGAGACATCTCATAAAGAAGCAGGAACTGCGCCGCTAACTCTTGATTTTCAGGCAGTCGGTAATAACTCGGATCATCACCGTGCATGTTCATGTTCAAACGCAAAAAGATGTCGGTAATACTGGCAACATGATCGACTTCAGGCAAGGATTTCAACCATAGACTGAATTCGTGGATTTGCTTTAATACCTTGGGTTGATTAATGCCGGAGTCAAGGTCCGTAAAAATACCAAAATCGACTGTTGTCATGCCACTAAGCAAATCGCGCTGTGTATCTGCAGCAATTTTGAACTCGGCACTTTTATGAAAGTACTCTACAGGTACATCATTAATTTTATTTAAGGTAGAAGCACCAATAGCAGCCACTGCAATAATCAGCGAAAACGGCAAGATTCTTTTGTGGTGAGCAATGACCCACTCGCCAACTCGCACAAAGCTATCGGATTGTGTGGTAGTTTGGGGTTTCACTTTGATTGGCATTATAACCAGCAATGACGGCAACAAAGTAACTGATAATACGAATGCAATCATGACGCCTATGGCCGTAAGTGTACCCAGATCGGCTAAAGCGGGAACATCGGAGAAATTTAACGTTAAGAATCCGATGGCGGTGGTGGCACTGGTGATAAAAATCGGTTTGAGGTTTAGCTGCATACTCGCTTCAATGGCTTGCAACTTACTGCTGCCCTTTTTTAACTCGTAAAGTAAAGACGCGATAACATGCACCGAATCAGCCACAGCCAGCGTCATCACCAAGGTGGGCACATTCACCGTGGCGGTGGTTAAATCAAACCCTGTCCAACCACCAACTCCCATGCTTGCAACGATAGACAGTATCACCACCAACAAGGTTGCAAAGGTACCAACAAAGGAACGTAAAAGTATCCAAAGTACCAAGATAATCACCCCGAACATCAGCGGAACCAGCGTAGCTGCATCGGTTTTAGCTTCATGCTCGAATGCCGCATTCATGAATACAATACCGGTGTGGAAAAATTCATGGTCAGGGTAAATTTGTCGATATTTATCGGTCAGTTCGCGAATAGAATTCACTACTTTGGCAGTGGCTTCGGTTTTATCACCGTCCGGCATATTGAGGGTAATGGCGATTAAAGCGACGCGGCCTTGCTCATCGACCAAGCGGTCTTTTAAGTTTGGTTCGCTCAGTGCCACTTGTTTGACTCTTTCTACTACGCGTTGATCAATATCATCGGCGTCATAGATTAACTGCTCGACGATCATATCGTCTTGCTCTGCCCAAGTATGTTGGAAGTTGGTTACCGAATCGACGCGCGTAGAGAGTGGGGTTTGCCATGCATCTTCAGTAATGTCAGTAATCAGTTTGAGTGTCTTGGGATTAAAAATCGATTTTTGCTTTGGAACAACAAGAATATTGGCACTTTCATTCTTACTGAAAGTCGCTTGCATGGTCTCGAAAGCCACTCGTTGCGGATTATCTTCTTCAAAGAAAACTTTATAGTCGCCGTTGAATTTTAAAAACTGAGCACCGGATCCTAGCGACAAGACCACAACTAACATCAGTAAAATAACAAACCATGGCTTGTGTAAAATCGTATCCAACCAAAATTGGCGCATTTAAAACCCCTATCTAGATTTATCGTTCTCGGCATTCATCTGCCTTGAGTATATGACTAAACGCTTGTCTTTACGTAATTAAAATCACATCGTAGCGTGATAGCTTCGTCCAAGTTCATATTCATTTCAATGTAGTTGATAACGCAAAAAAAGCGCTCTTAACTCTCTGCGATTGATATTTCTTTGCTAAAGACAATAACGTTTTTCAGCGCTCATTAGGCACAATCCGTTGCTATTGAAACCAGTTATTCGACCTAAATTCATCAATCGAATCTATTAATGGCACAATTTTTCAACAAAAAACCGTGTGCTAAAGCTTCTTCATTCTATCCTAGCTGATTGTTTTTTCTATTATTAATTAACATGTTATGACATTTAATACCCACATATCATTAACAATACCTGTAGTTTCCTTTGATCTTTTTACAGAAACTAGTAGTATTAATAGCAACTGGTCAGATGAGCGGATGTGTTAAAATGAGTATTAGAACAAGTTTGAAGAAAGTGCTACCTCCTATTTCAGTAACGGAGCAAGAAGCCCTCGATGCTGGAGATGTATGGATCGAGTCTTCCATTTATCAGGGTAAACCTGACATGCAGGCATTGAGAGATATTCCGGCTGCGCAACTTACCGCTGACGAGCAAGCCTTTTTGGATGGTCCCGTTGTTGAACTGATGGCTATGATCGATGATTTTGCACTGCAAAACAGCAATCATATTCCCGATAATGTTTTAGATTTTCTGAAAGTAAATAAATTCTTCGCATTGATTATCCCTAAAAAGTTCGGCGGATTAGAGTTCAGTCCCTTCGCAAACTCAACGATAGTAGCAACGATCGCCGCAAAAAGTGGTGCAATTGCGGTAACCGTTATGGTGCCAAACTCGTTGGGTCCAGGTGAGCTACTCATGCATTATGGTACCGAAGCGCAGCAAAACTTCTGGTTACCTAAACTTAGCGTGGGCGTCGACATTCCTTGTTTCGCATTAACTAGCCCAGAAGCAGGTTCAGACGCGGGTGCCATTCCAGATGCTGCGATTGTGACTAAAGGCATGTGGGAAGGCAAAGAAGTGGTTGGATTGAGTATTACTTGGGACAAGCGTTATATCACGCTAGCGCCAATCGCCACCGTTCTTGGTTTAGCATTCAAAGTTTTCGATCCAGAGCAATTGTTAGGCGACACGTTAGAATTAGGTATTACCTGTGCGTTAATTCCAAAATCTCATCCAGGCGTGGAATTGGGCAATCGTCATGACCCCATGGGAGTGCGTTTTTATAACGGTACTACTCGGGGTGAAAACGTCTTTATTCCGATGGATTTCATCATTGGTGGCGAACAAAATATTGGTCGTGGATGGCAAATACTGGTCAGTTGCTTAGGCGCAGGCCGCGGCATTTCATTACCCGCGATGGGCGTTGCATCTGCGCAGTCTGCTTTCAAGTCAACCGCAGAATACTCCTTCGTACGTGAACAATTTGGTGTACCGATTGGGCGTTTTGAGGGTATTCAAGACAAGCTGGCAGATATTGCTGGAAAAACCTTTGTGTTAGAGGCCATGCGTGTTCTAACAACAGAAGGACTGGGGCTAGGCATCAAACCGTCAGTAGTAACCGCAATTGCCAAATATCACATGACCGAACTTGGCCGCGACGTAGTGAATTCGGCGATGGATGTTCAAGCTGGAAAAGCGATCCAACGTGGACCGCAGAACACCCTTGCGAATGGCTATTCAGCTTTACCTATTGCGATCACTGTTGAGGGTGCAAATATATTGACTCGAAGCCTGATGATCTTTGGTCAAGGCGCTATGCGTTGTCATCCATATATGAAAGAAATGGTTGATTTAATCCATAGCGATGAAAAAGGTGCTGACGCTAAATTTAACAAAGTTTTGGGTAAAACGGTTAAATTCAGTGTGGCTAACGCATTCCGCTCTTTATATAACAGTTACTTGCCGTTCGCTCGCAATGCGAACAGTGCAATGCCTGAAGTGAAGAAATATGAGAAGCGATTAAATGCGTTATCAGCAAAACTTGCCCCTCTGGCAGACTTGTCATTACTTGTATTAGGTGGTGATTTGAAAAAAGCCGAGTTGTTGTCAGCAAGATTAGGAGATGTCATCAGCTATACGTATGCAGCGATGGCGGTTATTCGTTTTTATGAACAAAAAGTACAAAATCGTACTGAAGCCTTGCCTTACTTCGAATATGCAATCCAGTGGTGCTTACAACAAGGCGAAAAAGCCATTGTCGATTTTGTTAACAACTTTCCAAATACAGCGACACGCGGTTTGATGAGAGTGTTAACTAATACCTATACGTCTTCAGTGACGGGTATTTCAGACGACCTTATTCGCCAGCTATCTGAAGCAAGTATGCAACAAACGTCGATAAAAGATGAATTAACCCATCTTGTTAAAGTGGCTAAAGGAGATGGTAACGATATTAATCAGCAGGCATTTGAAGCAAAACATGCTGTTATGCCACAGCTGAAGAAAATTCAGAAGTTACTTCGCAAGTCGCCGGTGATCCCTGCAATTTCCTTTGAACACTGTGTGAACAATCTGTTAGCGGACGGTTTGTTGAGCCAGCAAGAAGTTGACAGCGTATTGGAATACAATGAAAAACGTAAACTAGCAATTAGAGTGGATGAATTTACCTTTGATCTTGAATTGATCGATTCGACTCAACAAAGCAGTGAACAGCAGGCTAACGCAGCCTAATTTCGAGTTTCATGAGTTACTCCAAAAGCAGGTCTAATTGGCCTGCTTTTTTATTGCCCCCTAAAAAACCAAGTCTTGATTATTGAATTTTCCGCTTCACAAAGCGTAGTTTTTCACTTAGAACAGCGTTTTTTTGTCAGGTTTTTTTACAATTCGCGTTTAGAAATTCTTGCCTCAAAAATTAACTGTATACTATTTAATCACTTGTAAACGTGGCTTGGTGTATGCATCATTTTTGTTCAATGACGTTAGCGCACTTGTGAGCTGTCGCAGTTAGTGCTCCTTTAATCAACAAGGAGAGAACAACATGATAAATCGTTTATCTAAACTCAGTATCGGCTTGGCTGTGCTTGCCTGCAGTACATCCGCCTCAGCCAATTTAATCAGTCTGTTTGAAACCCAACGTGACACTGACTATGCCTATGCTGGCGTCGGTGGCTTACGTGGAACTGGATTTGGTGACATTATGCTGTCTGGTGTTACCGGCACGGTTAGCCAGGCTTATTTGTATTGGCATGGTCCCACAACATCAACTGACCCTGCATTTAATGCCAGTATTATGTTTGATGGCAATGCCATTTCAGGCACTAATATCGGTTTTTCAGATGATAATTTTTGGGGCCAAGACAATAGTCAGGCATATCGCGCGGATGTGACTGCGCTAGTAAGTGGCGACGGCACCTATGCATTAACAGGACTTTCAGCTGCCAATTCAAATGGCGCGTCATTGGTAGTCTTTTACGATGATGGAGATGCCACGAATAACCGAGACATAGTGACCTTTGATGGCAATGACGGCAATTTCTCCAATATATACGATCCTGATGGTTGGGATGTGACGTTATCAGGGATTGATTACACTAGCGGGTCAGGCTCTTTAGTGATGGGAGTCAGCGATGGCCAGTCTTTTGCCGATGGTGACTTTTTCATCAACGGTGTAAATATTGGTGCCGTATTTGACGGCACAACAGTACCTACCACACCGGGCACTACGGTTGGCAATGGTGGTTTATGGGATCTGGTTGAAATTGATATTACTACTTTCCTTTCGCCTGGTTCCAACGATATCAATTTAACTCACTCGGCTTTCAATGATGCATTAAGTGCAATTCATTTCCACGTTAACCTACCTGCTGGCGCTGCACCACCAGATCCAGATGAAGATCCAGATCCAAATAACATTCCAGAGCCAGGTATATTGCTACTATTAGCATCTGGTTTGTTATTACTAAGACGCAGTAAATAGACGGGATAAATTGAGTCAAAATAACAAGGGCGCAAGCTGAATTCAGCATGCGCCCTTTTTTATTGAAGTTTTCATTACGTTTTCTCTGAACAAGCACGGTGTTTATCCCGCTATATGTGCAATATGCCAATTAAAAACCTCCGCCCTTATGAATACTAAGTATTTACTCCTAACACGTTTACTTTTCATTTGTTGTATCCCCCAGAGATAGCATCATAAGGTAAAACCAGCTAACATCTGGGCAACGCGAGAATCACTACCAAATAATTTTATAAGGCTGGAAAGATACAGATGGCAAACGAACGATTCGACAACGACATTCCTAACATCGTTCTGGAAAAAGAAGACCGGGAAGCCTTTCAACGGGCAAGAGCCAAAGACAAGCAAAAGCCGGCACCAGAGAGCGATGAACCAACGGCAGTAAAATCAGCTGCATCAGGCATTTGGCTATTATTAGTATTACTAATTGCTCTGGGTGCTTGTGCAGCTAGTTATTGGTTATATCAACAAAAATTGGTTAACGATGCCGAACTTGCAAATGCACTAAGTCGAGTAACTGACTTAGAACGTCGCCTATCTGCAACCGGCGAAGAGATGGATCAATCAGCAGGTGCCTTACGAGTTAAAGTGTCAGAGTTGAGCGATAAAACCGATGAACTGTGGACACAGATGGATAAGCTTTGGGCATCTGCTTGGCGAAAAAACCAGGCCGAAATCAATCAACTTAGTGAGCGCCTCACTCAAACCTCAGGGCAAAGTCGCAAACAACTTGGCGTATTAGAATCCGACGTTGTGTCAGTCTCAACCAACCTAACCGTATTACAAGAGCAATTGTCGCAATTAGCCAATGAACTAGGTCAGTTAAGTACATTAATGGCTGAGATGCGCAGCAGTGATACGAATAACTCCCGTCAACTTGGTGACTTGCAAGCGAAAATAGTGTCTTTAGATCAAACTAATGGCGCGTTAAGTCGCAGAGTCGCTGAGTTAGAGAAGTGGCGACGCACCGCGCCTTCGACCATAGAGTCCAGTACACAAAACTAGTGGCTTCAATATAGGTAAGCGCAGCTTAACGTCAACGCAACAATATACAAAAAAAGCGCCTTCTGGCGCTTTTTTACAATCTGAATAAGATGTGGCAAGCAATTAAATATTACATATCTATTTGACGATTGCTCTTTATATTGCGTCACATCAGCTTCACTAACAACCCCAACAATATTCAGCTGTCGATAAAGAATTACTATCATCTTTATCCCAGGCTTTTCTGCCGTCACTGTAAAAATACAATTTGCCATCACCACTTTGATTGGTGGAGTTGACTGGTGTCGCTATGATCACAAAACTATTTCCTGAGGCAGACACACTGTCGATCGTCAGATCATATTTGCGATTCGCCGCTGGTTCAGAAGACGGTGAATGGGCATGAAATATTTCCGGCGCGCCAGTATTAGAATTAGACTCAGCGGCGCCTTTATAGGAATAGTTTGCAGCCTTGTGTCGTTCCATGGCGGCAGCGAGCGCCATTAAATCGGCTTGAGCGGCACTTCGATTACTACTTTTTAAAAACCCTTGATAACTAGGGTATGCAATACTGGTTACAATACCGATAATTGCGATCACTATCATTAGCTCGATCAAGGTAAAGCCCTTGGCTTTAAGATTTCGGTTTATCATGTTAGGCCCTTCCTATTGTCTTTCTATCTCGGTTTTCCAACTGCTTTTTTGTACCCGTTCAAAGCGTCCGTAGATATTTTCAGCTAAGCACTCGAACGCTGTGCCACAAGGCTCAGGATCGCCATTCTCATCCAAATCTATTACCGCTGAGGTACACTCTGTACCAAGGCACACTACTGGCTTAATAATATCTTCAATCAATATTTTGGTTTCAGGTGCAATCCCAGTTTGACGCAACTGCGCATAACGATCCTCATTCTGTAGGTCACCATCTAAATTCAAATCAGTGACCGCATTTGCATTAACTAAATTCACTAAGTAAGCACGACTGTTTCCTGCTGGAGGTGCACAAGCACTATCGTTGGCTGATGCAGGCAAATAGGTTGTAAAGAACAACTGATAATCAATGATTAATGGCGAAGCTAGGACTTTTTCGCCACCAGCCCCTAACTCCAAGTACCAGCCATGTTTTTCAGCAAACTCACTGGTCGCTATTTCTCGCTCAGTATCATCAGCTGAGGTTAATGTATGCGCAGTGGCGTTGAATAAATCATCGGTAGTGTAAGGTAAAACCGGTAAGGTGTAGTGATTATTCTCATCGAGTGCAAATACACCTTCGTCTTTGACCATATAAAAATGATCTTGAATTTCACTATTCAATGGATGAGCTCGGAATCCAGACCCTAAGGCTACAGCATAGAAATGTTGATCACCGAGGTTAATTTCAGACACATCAGGACCGTAGAAAAAACGTCTGTTGTCAATTGCGGCATCACCACCAAAACTCGCCATAAGACCGCCTGTTACAAGCTCGCTTACGCCATTTCCATTATGAATGTCGAGTCTAAACATTTGTCCGCCCATATCTACAACATACATATGATCTGCATAGCCATCACCTTCACGGTCAATGACCGAAATACGCGCAGGAATACTGTATTCCATTTCAGACAGCACGAGGTCAGCATTTGAATTGCTGGCACTCCACAGCAGACCGCCAGTATCAGCATCAACAATAAATACCGCGTTCCCTACAGAGTCAGCGCTGCGCAATTCCTTATCGTCTTGCTGCTCGTCATAGCCGCCGCCGAAAATTAACACGTCTTTGGTCGACGCGCCTATGCGGATCTTAGTGGCAGTGGGACGTGACCAACTCTGACCAAGTTTTTCAAAGCCTGCGCTACCACCACGGATCTCAAATTTTAACGCTGGAGAGGTTTTACTAGTGATATCGAACGCGTAATAGTTTCGTCCTCCACGACGCATGCCCACATATAGATATTTATTGCTTTGAGTGTTGCGCAGCACCATGTCGCCATCTAATCCATAAATGTGATTAAAGGTTGAGCCATCACGATACAAGTCATACTGATTCATCAGCATTTCTTTTGGCATTACCGCAAAGTTTTCGCTACCCGTAACTGGGTCGAATGAATGCAACACACCATGGTTTGTGGCGACTAATATAGCGCTTTCGGTATCAGAATAATTCACTATGATTGGCTGTGAATGAATCGGATCTCCCATCATCAAACGCACATCCGTGCTGTCGCCGTCACCATCATCATCTCGAACGTCTACGCCACGCGCCCATTTCAGTATTGTTGTTCTGAGTGCTGCAGAATCGGGTAAAGTCGAAATACCTAAATCATCCTCGGTGATACTGTTATTACTTTCGTGTAAACGGTTACTCTCAGTGGCAATAGTACCGGTTCCTTCGAATGCATAGATATTGCGGCTCAAAGTCATGCGGCTAGCCGCCCCCCCCTCTCGTACGTCATTTCCATCGGCTTGCACCGACCAGTAGCTATGCGCGTTTTCAGAGAAAAATCCGGTACCGTCATCGACCGCTGGTAAGCCGTCTTTATCTAATACCTCATCACCATCGATACGATATTTTTTCAAGTTACCAGGCCAAATGGCGCCTTCTGATGGCTTGAACAGCGCGAAATACAACTCGTCATTGTGGGTTAATCGGTTTAGCTGATTGACCGCTACCCCAGGAGAAACAAAGGTAGTATTAACATCTTTGACGGTTTTTAAGATAGACGAGAATGCCGTGACTAAATCTTCTGAATTATCAGCCTGATAAAAACCACCGCCACCGTTAAGTGCTAATCTATTCAAGAAGGTACTGGCCGTTTCATTGGTATTGAAGCCAATGGTATGGGTCACAATCCGCGAATCGATAAAAGAATCACCTATATCACCAATATTTTCGACCAAATCTAAACCGCACTTTTCGCCACCGCTGCTCGATGTACAATTCCTGTTTAATAAAGCTTCAATTTTTGACACACTGTGGTTGTTGTTGGCTTCACCATCAGATAACAACACGATGTGGTTATTGGTTTGGCATTGTTGGTCCACAATCGGTGAGATATAGGTGGCACCTGTCGGAATGTATTCATTGACACAATCTGAATCACTGAGATTATCAACCGTACAGCCATTAGGAAGGACTGAGTCGCTGCCTATATAAGACGAACGATGGCTAACACGCGTACTTCTGCGCACTGACGCACTTACCGCATTAGTTCCGCGAGCTAAACCATAGTCGACATCACGCCCTCCAAAATAATTGGCCGCCTCTAAAAGAGTATCTACGATAGGCGTATAACCATTAGCCGACAGTTCATCCACTTTACTGATCAAATGCTGACGTACAGTAGAGGTAGTGCCTGGTGTTGCATCACCTTCAAATTCAACGACTAATCGGGGCGCACCTGAGGGTTTACCTTGATAAGTATAAGCGCCGCGCACACCAACCATGTCAGACACCACAAACATAATGTCATTGCCGCTATCCCAATCGCCACGATTGACTATCTCCTGAACAATCGACGTCACTGGCGGAGAGGTGTAAGTGTTATTACGATACCAGGCGGGAATATTACTCCAAGTTACCGAAGCTGACGTTTTTGGCTTATCACGTAACAGATAACGAGGGTAATTTCTAAAATTGCGGGGGTCGGCTTCGTCAACGCCACGGATCCTAAAAGACGCACCGCCACTGGTGCGGTTCTGATAGGCGGTAAACTCTATATATGCGTTAGCAACAACGGCATTTCGGGGTAACGCCAATTTACGGAAACGGATACCAATATACTTATTATTCGACGGATTAAAGGTCAGTTCACTGCCGGTAGACTGATTACCATCGTTGCGTTCTTCAGCATTATCTCGCTGTGACGCGACTTGGTAAGTAAGATCACCTTTCACACAGCCAGTCGCAGTAGTATCGTCATAGGTTACGACCAACTGAGGCGTTGAACCTGTGCCATCTTCAAAAGCTTTAGCTCGACGATCACTAGAGCCATCTACACTGCTACCTTCAATTATTAAGCTCAACGCATTTTTTCCACACCAAGCATTTTGGTCCACTATCTCTTGAATGATATGAGTGATGTCAGGAGAGCGAATACTCTCACCAGACAGTGGCCAATTATTATCGGTTGTCCAGTTCAACACATTACTGGTGCGGGTGCGTCCGGAGATATCAAAATTAGTATTACTGAAAGATTGCGAGTCACCACTCAGTTCACCCTTGATTTGCATTGTGGTAACGGCCGTATTGAGCTGCGCTGAGGTGAAACGCAAATAGGCGCTGGTTATCGTTGCACCGCGAGGTATGTTTAAACCCTGATAACGATAGCCACTGGTGACGACATCGTTACCTTGGGATAATTTAATACGGCTAGAGTTAGTATTCACGACTCCATTTATTTCATAAGCATCATCATTGCCACTGACAATAGGAGTAATAATTTCTGGAACAACGGGGGAGTTGATATTTTGTACTGGAAAAAGAACCGGGCCACCAAAATCAGAAAAACGCATTAAACCAGCGTTTATATTGGTGACACTAGATAAGGTTTCTTTAAGTGCATTTTGAACGCGCAGCATGCGGGTTTCATCAGTGTTGTCTTTCGCTCCCATACTCCCAGACGTATCCATAATAAAGAGTACGTTGGGATAATATTCGACTGCTGCATCGGAAGTGCCAAGATAGATTTCAAGATCATCGGCAAAAGCAGAAAATCCGATCATACTGGAGAGTATAAGAGCGGCGGTGCCGTTCAGCGTTTTTTGAATAGACATAAATACAACCTCGCTATTGAGACGCTGGCGCAAAAACTGACGCACTTAACGTGTTGGCTACCGCAAACTTAGATCCTTCGAGTTGGCCACAGCCTTTAATAACAAAAACATGGCAACTTATATTACTGCCACCAATGACATTGCTTGAACCTAAACAAGCTCTTTCTTCTACAAATGCAGTACGTGACCAACTAGTAATCTCAGGATTATCGTCATATAAACCTTCCGCCGTATGTTCGGTATTAGTTTGCAACCCGTTGGCAGCAGTAACGGCTCGGTTGGTCCAATCATCATCATTGAAACAGGTCAAATCGTCATTAGCTAAATCGACAATATTGCCCTGTCGAGCTTCAGAAAGGGGATCAACTTTATCTGCATCAGACAGTAACACTTCATCTTCCGATTCAAAAACAACGCCGGCGATAGCAGCTTCTGCCGCATCAAATGCCAAAGATTGCTTTTCCATAGAAACGGCCATTTTGTTTTGCATTAAACTGCTGGATACAGACGCTACACCTAGCACTGTTAGGCTCATTAGCACCAGTAGTGCGAACACCATGACTAAACCTTGCTGTTTCATATTTTTCTACTTCGCATAAAGTTTTTCACATTACGTAATGTGATTGTGGTTTCAAACTGCTTGAATAACCGTTTTTCAGTCGGATTGACTGCCGCTTCATTCAATAACTTAAAGCTTGGCGTATTATCAATGGAGACTTCAGCGTCACCTTTCAGCAAAATGGCAATTCTTAAGGCAACGACCTGACCGTCACTGGCCAAAATAGCGGGAAGTTGATCCGCGGTAACATAACCCACAGGGCGAGCTGAATTATCACCCGTCATCAGGTTGTTGGTATAACCGTATAACACTTGAAAGTTTTCAACTTCATCGACTAAGGTAACTGCCGCATGACTGTCATGCCCTACCGCGGCTTTTTGCCCTCTTAATACACGCCCATCAAAACCTCGACACTTTAAGGTTCTGCCATCGACAAAATATTCATTGACCACAAAGAACTCTTCTTGATCGTCATAGCCTAACTTATAACCGCGACAGTCAGTCTGACCTTGTAGACTGATTGCAACTTTATCACTGGCACCTGAAGCTCCTTGAGTAGAGCCAACCTCAGGGAATGCGGCAAAATCGCCTGGCAATATAATGGGGTGATTACGCACATAAGCATTTTCCAAAATGACATCAAAATCTCGATTTAAATCTGGCGATAAAATGTCATAACGTCCCGCCATAATTAACTCGTTGCGCAGTCTGGAAATAATAAAACGCCCACTTTCTTGAGTAGAAGCAATGGAACGGTTCAATCTTTCAGTCAGGCTATTACTGACGAGGACTTGAATAATGGCACCAGAGATGAGCAACCCCAGCGCCAATGAAATCATAATCTCGACTAAGGTAAAGCCTTGTTGAGAATTTGCATGTCGTTTCATAATACAACATCCAATCGCACACAATCATGCGGTTCGGCCTCGTTGACATTACATTCTTCATTTAAGGCCCGCTCAATGTTCTGCCAACTTTCGACCGGCCATGAAAGAATGATGCTAATTCGAGAACCCGCGCTGCACGCTTCAGCATCTAGATTATTATTGTCATCACAACTAACGCCCAATTTTACACTTGGGTTAGCGGAAACCGCCGAGCACGATGCCTGATAAGCGTCATAGCTAGCAAATTCGCTTGCATCACATTGGCCACCAGTACAATCAGGGATATCGCCCGGATGAGCGAGACAAAAACAAGCGTGGTTTGTTGCGGTTGAATTACAGGTTAGGTTATTAAAATTGTACAAATTCTGGTTAAAGTAATTCTCATCAACCACCAAGCCATCACCAATTAGCGACATACGAGCACTGGCTCTTAATCGTTCACTGAGTTGCTGAGCAACCATCACCGATTGAGAACGATTTAATGCATCAGCATTAGAAAACGAACTCACGAATTGCAGCGAAGCAACGCCTAATATCCCGATAGAAAGAATGAATAAGGTGACAAGCACCTCAATCATACCGACGCCTTTTTGCTGCGCAGAATGACAGGGATAAGATAAGCTTTTATTCACCACGGCTCCTGAATTTGGTCCAGATAAATTAACTAACAATTCAGTACAACATAAACAGTATAGACTTTTGTGTGGTACTCAACGAAAACACTTTTTTGATGGTATTAAATGTAGCGTAATTCAGCTACATGTTGGTTATTAACGCTTACCCTTAGGTATATATTTGACTCATTAGAGTGCACACAATAACAACACTAAAACAAGATAGTTTTAATGAATTTGATATATTTCATAGACTTATACAAGATGTTCTTAGATAGATTTAACCTGAAATCTGGATAATTTAGTATTAATTCTTACCCTTAAGCTGCGGTAATTGTCAGCTTATGCAGATACGCTTACGCAACGTCTGGCGGAAATAGGCTGGATTCGGCAAACGGAGGATATAATATGAGGATAGAAACGAGAAAATTGTATAGAACCGATGAGAGTAATGAACACATTCAAACAGACCTTCAGACACCGCAAGATCCCAGCGAGTTTTTAATATTGTCATCCTAGCATGCAACCCCACGTCATCCCAGCTTGCACCGCGCGCCATCCTAGCATGCTCCCCGCGTCATCCCAGCATGCTCCCCGCGTCATCCCAGCATGTTGTTAGCTGGGATCTCTTATCCAACTCACAGCGGTGCTTGGACTAACTAACTTGTTTGATACGCAACTCTTTGGGCACCGCAAATTCAATATTTTCTTCGCGGCCAGGACGCTCGGTCGCTTTTTGGGCTCCCCAACCAATAAGTTTATCAATCACAGATTTTACCAGTACTTCTGGAGCTGAGGCGCCAGCAGTAACGCCTATGTGTTGGGCATTCTCGAGCCATTGCTTTTGAATACAATCTGCGCCATCTATCAAGTAGGCTTTAGCACCAATTTTTTCGGCCAGTTCGCGCAGTCGGTTTGAATTAGAGCTATTTTGAGCACCTACCACCAATAATACGTCGCAATCGGTAGCAAGTTCCCTTACGGCGTCTTGACGGTTTTGAGTGGCATAACAAATATCATCTTTGCGTGGCCCTTCAATCGCCGGGAATTTGTCTCTCAAGGCGTCTATCACATCAGCGGTATCATCCACTGACAATGTGGTTTGACTACAATAATACAATTTTTGTGGGTTCTTCACTTCTAATGTGGCGACATCTTCAACGGATTCGACTAAGTATATCCCCCCTTGAGCATTGTCGTATTGGCCCATAGTCCCCTCTACTTCGGGGTGGCCTTGATGCCCTATTAAAATACATTCAATGCCTTTCTTACTCGCCCGCATCACTTCCATATGTACTTTTGTAACGAGTGGGCAGGTCGCATCAAATACTTTCAGCCCGCGTTTAGCGGCTTCGTTACGCACTGCCTGTGACACGCCATGAGCTGAAAAAATAACAATACTGTCATCGGGCACTTCTTTGAGTTCGTCAACAAATTTAGCGCCTCGCTGTTTGAGACCATCCACCACAAATTTGTTGTGAACCACTTCATGGCGAACATAAATAGGTGGCGCAAAAATTTCCAATGCGCGCTCGACAATCGTAATAGCACGATCAACACCTGCACAGAAGCCTCTGGGATTTGCTAAATGTATTTGCATACTCATTTATTCTTAGCTTACGCCAAGGATCTCCACATCAAATATAACGGTTTGCCCAGCGAGAGGATGATTAAAATCAACCGTCACTGAGTCTCCTGCTACCTCACGCACAATGCCCGGCACTTCAGAGCCATCGGGTTGGCTAAAAGCGATAATAGTCCCAACATCCACTGGCGTGTCGGCGGTAAACCGCGACTTATCCATATGATGGATATTATCAGGGTTAGGCATACCAAAGGCTTCATCCGCATTGAGCGTGAAAGACTTTTTATCACCTTCCTTTAAACCGAGTAAACATTGTTCAAAGTTTGCTGTCAGGCTACCGTCACCCATTTGTAACTTAGCGGGTTTATTATTTACTCGTGTGCTGTCAGCAGCAGAACCATCAGACAATTTTAGGTCGAAATGCATTAGCACTTCACTAGAAGGAGTAATACTAACTGTCATGAGTTTCCTCTGAGCTCTCTTTATTTTTAAACATATCAACAATAAGCAATGCCGCACCTAAACAAATTGCACTGTCAGCGATATTGAATACAGGCCAATCATATTGTTGATAATAAACATGTAAGAAATCCACTACGTAACCATAGCTAACACGATCATAAACGTTACCAATAGCACCGCCCAATATCAGTGAGAAAGCCACCGGCAGCATAATCTGTGATTTAGGTGTCGACTTTAACCAGCGAATAATCACCACACTGACCACCAGCGCAATCACAGTAAAGAACCAGCGTTGCCAGCCACTAGCGTCACTAAATAGACTAAACGCAGCACCGTAGTTATGGGTATAGGTTAGATTAAAAAAAGGGGTTATCTGAATGGATTGGTACAAATCCATACTGCCCACGATAGCATGCTTAGTCCATTGATCTAATCCAATGGTAACTAGCGTCAACCATAAAAAGCGCAGTCCCGTGTTTGAAATCGTATTAAGCATAAAGTCTCTTTTCACCTTCGCCATCAACGTTATCCACACAACGACTGCACAATTCAGGGTGCTCGCTGTCACTTCCAACGTCTTCACGATAGTGCCAGCAGCGCACACACTTTTGTTCGTCAGACTTTTCGATGGATAACCATAATCCATCTAACTCAGTGGCAATGGCATTCGCAGGCTTTTGATCACTGTTCACTACTTTGGCAGAAGACGTAATCAATACGAAACGTAACTCATCTTCTAGTCGACTTAACACCGACTCAAGTTTCGATGATGCATACAAAGTCACTTTAGCTTCCAGCGATGCACCCAACTTGCCATCTTTACGCTGTTGTTCAAGGGCACGATTTACTTGTTCTTTAACTGCGAGCACTTGTTGCCAAAAACCATTATCAAAGGTGTTTTGTTGGTCAGCTGAGGGTAATCCTTTGTACCAGGTTTCGGTAAACACAAACTGGCTTCTTTCACCGGGCATTTCTTGCCATAGCTCTTGAGCCGTAAAACTCGTTACTGGCGCCATCCAGCGAACCAATGCCTCAACAATATGATACAAGGCAGTTTGGCATGAACGGCGAGCTAGCCCATCCGCTTTAGCCGTGTATTGACGGTCTTTGATGATGTCTAAATAAAAGCTACCTAACTCGATGGAGCAAAACTGCATCATTTTTTGGGTCACGACCAATAGGTCATATTTCTCATAGGCATTAATGATGTCGGCTTGCATTGCAGCGGCACGACTCACTGCCCACTTATCCAGTTCCACCATATCATCATAGGCAACGAGATCAGTAGCTGGATTGAAACCATTTAGGTTAGCTAACAAAAATCGTGCAGTATTGCGGATCCGTCGGTAAGAATCGGCAGAGCGTTTAAGGATCTCATCTGATACGGCAATTTCGCTACGGTAATCCGTTGAAGCAACCCAAAGACGCAGAATGTCAGCACCAAGTTTACTGATGACCTGCTGAGGTGCGACCGTATTACCAATCGATTTAGACATTTTTTTGCCTTCACCGTCGACCGTAAATCCGTGGGTTAAAACTTGCTTGTATGGTGCATGGCCTTTCTCGGCCACCGATGTCATCAATGAAGACATAAACCAGCCCCGGTGCTGATCGGAACCCTCAAGGTAAAGGTCAGCAGAAGCTGGAATATCATCACGACTATCGACTACAAAATGATGAGTCACACCAGAATCAAACCACACATCTAGCGTATCAGGTACCTTGGTGTAAATTGCCGCATCTTCTGCACCCAAAAATTCTTCGGTATCAATATCCCACCAAGCCTGTATGCCTTTTTGTTCAACCAACTTGGCCACACGCTCTAGCAACTCGTCCGTATTTGGATGCAATTCACCACTATCTTTATTGACGAACAATGCGATAGGCACACCCCAAGTACGTTGACGAGAGATACACCAGTCCGGTCTACCTTCGACCATACTCTCAATGCGGCTTTGTCCCCACTCTGGGATCCATTGGGTCTTAGCAATTTCATCAAGTGACTGTTGACGTAAGCCATTTTTGTCCATACTGATGAACCACTGGGGCGTCGCACGGAAGATGATTGGCGTTTTATGGCGCCAACAATGCGGATAACTGTGGGTATAAGCATGATGATGAACTAACGCATGTTTCTCTTTCAGCACATCGACAATGTGAGCATTGGCTTTAAAAACATGTTCCCCTTCAAACAACTCTGTGCCCGGCATATAAACACCGTTGGCCCCTACCGGGTTAGCCACTTCTAGGCCGTATTTTGCACCAACGTTAAAATCGTCGACACCGTGGCCTGGTGCTGTATGAACACAACCTGTACCTGATTCGGTTGTTACGTGATCGCCAAGAATAATTGGCACCGAGAAATCATAGAAAGGATGTTGAATAAGCTGCTTATCTAACGCATCCCCATGGCAAAAACCTAAAGCATGGTAGTGTTCAACACCAAAACGGTCCATGCAGTCTTTGACGAGATCCGACGCTATGACTAGACGCTCTTTCGCTCCCTCAGTCTCAACTTGTACTAGGGTATACTCCAATTGCGGGCTAACGCAGACTGCGCGGTTGGCAGGCAAGGTCCAAGGAGTTGTTGTCCAGATAACCACAGACACGGGCCCCTCGCCTACATGCCCTTCTGGATGTTTAAAGGAGGCAACTAAGCTGTCCTGATCCTTTGCAACAAATCTCACATCAATCGAAGGAGATTGTTTATCTTGATATTCAACCTCCGCTTCAGCTAAGGCTGAACCGCAATCTGTACACCAATGCACAGGTTTGAAGCCTTTCTCCATGTGTCCAGAACGGACGATGCCGCCCAAGGCTCGAATAATGTCGGCTTCGGAAGTGAAATCCATGGTTTTATAGGGCTTATCCCATTCTCCCAACACGCCTAAGCGAATAAAGTCGCGTTTTTGACCATCTATTTGGCGTTCCGCATAGTCGCGACATTTCTGTCTAAATTCCGCGGCGGTCACTTTTTTACCAGGCTTTCCGACTTTTTTCTCTACCTGTAGCTCGATCGGCAAACCATGACAATCCCAACCTGGGATGTAAGGCGCATCGAAATCAGATAATGTTTTCGCTTTAACGATCACATCTTTCAGAATTTTGTTTACCGCATGACCAATATGAATATCACCATTGGCATAAGGAGGACCATCATGCAAAACGAAAGGTGTCTTGCCTTTTTTAGCCGCCCGAATTACGTGATACAGACCTTTCTCTGTCCACTCTTTCAACATTTGCGGTTCCCGTTGGGCCAAATTTCCGCGCATGGGAAACTCAGTTTCGGGTAAATTCAACGTGTGTTTGTAATCGCTCATTAAGGCTCAAATCCAATGTTTAATGTTCGTGACTTATTCAGCGCACAACAAGTGCTTTGCTTGCTGGGCATCGAGTTTTATTTGTTGTTGTAATAGCTCGAATGAATCGAACTTTTTCTCATCGCGTAATTTTTGACTGAACTCTACTCGGATCAGCTTGCCGTAGATACGTTGTTCAAAGTCGAAGATGTGTACTTCCAACTGTGACCGTTCGCCATTTACTGTAGGCCGCGTACCTACATTTGCGACTCCTTTAAAGCTAGTTCCGTCAATATTAACATTGACCGCAAACACACCATTAATGGGGGCGATACAGCGTTTTAACAATACATTTGCGGTCGGAAACCCTATGGTTCTTCCCTTTTTTTCACCGTGCACAACTTTACCGGCTATGGTAAAGGGTCTTCCAAGCATTTGCTGTGCTTCGTCGAAGTCGCCCTTAGCTAACGCCGTACGGATCTCAGTAGAACTTATTCGACAATCATGATGACGGAAACTGTGTGTACTCACTACCTGATAGGCGTACTCATTTGCGTAGTGCTGAAGCATCGCAAAGTCACCTTTTCTGGCTTTCCCAAAACGAAAGTCATCACCTACCACTAGGAACTTAGTGCCTAATTTTTCGACCAATAATTCAACGATGAACTTGTGCGCATCATAATTGGCAAACTGTCGATCAAATTTGATACATAAAAGTCGATCTACACCCAACTTTTTTAACTGCTCATATTTGTCTCTAAGGCGACTCAAACGTGCAGGCGCATGTTGTGGCGTAAATACTTCCTCAGGCTGAGGTTCAAAAACCATTACCGTGGAGGGCAATCCAAGCTTCTTAGATTGCTCTATTAGGTTTGATAGAACAGCTTGATGACCTAAGTGCACACCATCAAACTTGCCTATCGTTAGCACACACCCTTTGTGTTTCTCTCGGAGATTGTGCAAACCACGGATTAATTCCACTCAGTACCTCAAAATAATCAGCTGCAAAAGGGACAGGCTGAGGAGCACATTAAAAGCGCGAATTATAACGAACTAGGCAACTAATACCAACGGTTAAACCGATTATCTGGTTGAAATAGTAGTAAATTGAAAGGCCGGCTTAAAAGAAAAGGGGCAGCGCCCCCAGAACCGGCAATTATTCAGCGGATTGATATACGCATAATTTGAACTGGTCTGGCTTGGATTTGTTACTCAAGGTCTTTAACCCTATGGGTTGCGCGAAAACTGTTAACCCGCACTCCCAATACGAGCAGCGAGATAGCAAACGCGGCAAATCCCAACAGGATTAATTTAGCCAATTCAATGGCTTTTTGCCAAACACTCAAAGACAACCACTGCGGGATGTCAGGATTAAAGTAAAGGATAACGAGTACCATGGCAGTGCAAGCAAGCACGATCTTCATTACAAACAGCAAGGTATTGCGAGTAATTTGATAGACACCGAGCTGATGGAGTTTAAAATAAAGCATGCCGGCATTGAGACTGGCCGATATTGCAGTAGCCATCGCCAGTCCGACATAGCCAAACGGAATCGCCAAAATAATATTAAACACCATATTGGCAATCATGCAGTAAATACCAATGCGCACCGGTGTTTTCAAATCTTGTCTGGAATAAAAACCCGGCGCTAATACTTTCACTAACATGAAACTTAGCAGTCCGGTTGAATATGCCATCAAGCTCACTGACGCCATGGTCGCGTCTTTAGCGGTAAATGCGCCACCGTAGAAAATGGTGAGTAGCATGGGCTCTGCGAGCACAAATAAACCGGCCGCCGCAGGAATTCCCAAAATACAAACGAGTTTAAACGCCCAATCAATACTGTTGCTAAACGACTGCCGATCCTTACTTACATGGTGTCCAGAAAGTGCAGGCAAAATAACGGTCGCAATCGCAATCCCGAATAGCCCCAACGGGAACTCTAATAATCGATCAGAATAGTAAAGCCAACTTGGCGATCCCGTCATCAATGAGGTGGCAATCATAGTGTCAAACAACAAATTGATTTGACTAACCGATACACCAAATAACGCTGGGATCATCAACATTCTGACCTTAGTCACTTTCGGATCAGACCATGCCCAACGCGGTCTGACTAACACACCTGCTTTGTACAAAAATGGCAATTGAAACAGCAGCTGTACCAAACCACCAATAAAAACGCCCCATGCCAGCGCAAATTCAGGGTGATCGAGTTGTGGGGCAAGCAACAACGCAGTGGCAATAATGGCAACATTTAACAAAACCGGAGTGAATGCCGCCACGGCGAATTTATTCAAGGTATTGAGAATGGCGCCAGATAAGCCTGTGAGCGATACGAAAAACAGGTAAGGGAACGTAATTTTTAACATCAGCGCGAAGGGTTCAAATTTTTCACCGCCGGGTGCGTCATTCAGATAGTCGATAAACCAGCCAGCTCCGAATAATGCCGCCACAACGGGAGAGCCGATCACTCCTAGCAAAGTCACAAGGGTGACTACTACGCCCAAAGTACCTGAAACTTTACCAATGAATTGTCTTAAATGTTCTTTGTCCCCTTCGCTCTTCACTTCGGCTAATACGGGAATGAAAGCTTGCGCGAAAGCACCTTCAGCAAATAATCGACGTAGAAAGTTAGGTATTTTGTTGGCCACTAAGAATACGTCTGCGGCGGCACCAGCACCGAGCATATTGGCTACAACGATATCGCGCACCAGTCCTAAAATTCGCGATATGAAGGTCATACATGCCACGACCACGCCAGACTTAAGCAGTTTTTTGGACAAAGAGTATTCCCTAAAACATTATCCCATCATAAGTAGCCGCCATTATGCGGTAACACGGCTCTCTGCGTCCAGCGCCTAGTTGGAGTTTTCAGTTTGATCAAGTAATTGCATTGACAACTTTACAAAGTCGGAAGAAGTGATAATACCAATAATACATTGATTATCGTCTACAACAGGAAGGCATCCGTGCTTGTTGTCTAAAAAATAAGGAACGATGTCGCGTAGTTCATCGTTCTTTTTTACCGATGCAAAATCACAGCGGACAATTTCCATAATACTCGTTTGTTTCTCTCGTTCTAAGAGCTCCTCAGTACCATAAAGTGCAATGGAGCGGATAACATTGGCAATTAAATCTTTTTGCGTCACTATGCCAATCAATTGATGAGTATGCTGATTCACTACAGGCAAATGACGAATGCCCTTTTCTCGCGTTATTTCATGCGCATCATGCAAACTCGCTTCAGGGGTCAGCTTGATAAGTCGAGATGTCATTATTTGAGCTGCTTGCAATGGCATGGAGTGCTCCTGAAGTAGTCATTTTTAATCTACACTGCTTTCTATAAAGCTAAACGAATGAATCAGTGCTTTAGCGTTTATTATAGAGCAATAAATGGACGTTCAGCTTGTTTCTATGAGCTTGTATATACCTCTTTATTCAAAGCCTGGCCTTTGTTAGCGAATTGATTACGATTTATCCTCGAAAATCGTTTGACAAAAGCGGTGTCAATAGGCACAATCTGCGCCCTTGAATTTTGACTAGTTTTTTCGGGAGTTTCACATTGGCTAACATTAAGTCTGCTAAGAAACGCGCAATCCAAGCTGAGAAGCGTCGCCAGCATAACGCTAGCCGTCGCTCTATGGTTCGTACTTATCTTAAAAAAGTAAATGCAGCCATCTCTGCCGGTGATAAAGAGGCTGCAACTGCAGCTTATGCAACTGCTACACCTTTGCTTGACCGTATGGCAACTAAAGGTTTGATCCACAAAAACAAAGCTGCTCGTCATAAGAGCCGTCTTGCTGCACAGATCAAAGCACTGTAATTTCGCGTTTCAGTAATGCTATAGAAAAAGCGCTTTTAGGGCGCTTTTTTTGTGCCTTTTTTTCATGCTAAACCAATGCAATGAACATCACAGAAGGCGTGTTTGGCTGCCCCCCCCGCCATAAATTTCAATAACGAACCTGAACTGAAGGATTCGATGTTTCCTCAGGTAAAATTGTAACTTTTCAACAAGAATACCACTGTGCTATAGATTTATGTCCCCTTTAGAAGGTAATCTATCCCCTTGTCCTCAACCTATGGTCAGTCTCTAAATCAACGTAACACGCAGATTTGACGAGAGTGAAATAAAACATGGAGTGAACGCTTGTTACGATTTTTGTTTTTGATCCCGATAGTGTTGTTCTTTGCGTGGATTATTTATCTTAAGACGCATGGTTACAGTCTGGAAGATGGTAAAAAGGGATTCATTCAGATCCTCGGGGCGTCTGCAGCAATAGGTGTACTTTACCTGTTATTAATGTGGTTCAACTGAGAGTTTTGCATATTGGCTACCAACAACCTATCGGCAAACGTAGCATAGATTGATCTATAGACATAACCTCACAGCCCGTGTCTTGGCTTTGCTGATTTTGCGCTGTGGCTTGCAAAATAAAGCTAGTTTTACTGCGCATTAAAACCTCAAACTTATATCGCTGTGTGGTCCGCATATTAAGCTCATCGGCTCCCATATATTCACCACGTTCTAACATAAATTCAGCTTGCGTATTGGCATAATGCAACAATAGCGATTGACCTGCCGTGCGGTACGCTTTGATTTGCTGTTGTTGGTAGGTGGGCAGCGCAAAGCTGATTAACACACCAACCATTGCAAGCGTAATAAGTAACTCGACCAAACTCATTCCCTTTTGCATAAAACTAGACTCCCTGTGACCAAATAGTATTTATACTTTGTATTAAGTTAAGCACAGGGAAACGCGCTAGGAGTACTGAAAATGCCAAGGACAGCAACTCACATATCAAGCAGCAATGACCAGCACAGCGGCGGCTTTAGCCTGCTCGAATGTATGCTGGCGCTCTCCATTGCCGGTTTGCTTGCAGTAATGAGCAGCTCGCATATTTTAGCAAGTCTTCGGCACCATCAACTCAAAGGAGTGTTACATCAGAGTTATTTCTTGATGCAAACGGCACGTTTTGAGGCAATTAATCAGAATCGTAATGTCACTGTCCAAGTTAATCAGGGGAATGATTGGTGCGTTGCACTTAACGATAACGGGCCATGCGATTGTACCGTTGTTGGCGCTTGCAGGGTGGATCAAATAGAACATCGAATATCAGCTAGCGAATTTCCCAATGTTAATTTACCCGAGATCACTATGGGTGATGACAATGCAGTGATATTCGACGGAACCCGAGGTATCGCTATGGGTAATGCGGGATCTAGCGTGTTTAGCAATGGCGATAGCGAAGCCAAGTTGATTGTTAGCAATTTAGGCCGAGTCAGGATCTGCATGCAAAGGGGCAGCATGGGGGCATATCAGCGATGCTGAACGCCAACACTCGGATTTACACCGGCTTTTCCTTAATTGAATTATTGATAGCGATGGCGATTTCAATCAGCCTGATTACTGCCCTTATAAGCTTTGTGTCGGTTAACCTTATAGGGCACAGCAAATTAATCATGCAGCAACGACTGAGTGATGAGTTGCACAGTATTGTCAGTCTGATACAAAGTGATCTAAACCGTGCTGGATTTGACGCGACAAGCGCATTGCAATATACCCTGAGCAACAATTATGCCGCAGCGTTTGCCAATAGCATTGAGCTCTCAGCTTTTCCCGGCGAACCTGTCGACAGCTGCGTAACTTTTGCGTATGACCGAGATATGGATGGCGAGATCGATGCCGCTAATCCAAACGAAAGATTTGGCTTTAGACTTCGTGAAAATAGCATTGAAGTACGCCAGCGAGGGTTATTGTGTGACGCCAATGGCTGGCAAGATATCAGTGATTCAAGTGTCATCATCATCGATCATTTTGCAATTCAAACACTAGATGAAAATGGTTCTAATAGTCGGCTTGCAGTGCGTATCGACGCCTCGTCCAAACAAATTCCGAGTATCCAACGACGTATCCAAAGACACTGGCAGATTAGCAATGAGCATTGAGCAAACAACCTCCAATGTCGCTGTACTTTCGCGCGGTGCTGCCGCATTAACCTGTGTCACTTTACTTCTTATGTTGACAACATTAGCAGGTACTTTTGGCGCCACTTTCGCGCAACTCAATTTAAAAATTGCACTCAACGCACAACACAAGCAGAGAATTGATGCGCTAGCCAACGCTAAATTAACCACTGCGATAAGTGAGTTACAATCCCGCTCAGTACGACAGCAGGTTATCGAGCAACAGCAGAGTGACCAAGTGTACGAATATCAACTAAGCAGTCGATTAATCAATGATATCGCTCAGGAGCCATTCTCATTGTTTGGCTTGAGCGCCTCGGTCACCAGCATTGATAGCAGAGCAAATGCGACACAAAGTCAAAATGTACTTTCCTATTCGATGCTAGATACCATCCCTGCCGCGCCACTCATTGTCGATGGAGCAATGTTAGATAGCGATAAGGTCACAATAGTGGCGAACCCTAATGGCGCTGGGACCAATGTGCCAATTTCGGTGTGGACGTCAGAGCCAATTTCAGAGCTTGAACATCTACCAACAACCTGTCAGCCATTTGAATTTCGTTTGACGCGCTGTGTCGATAGTGCGCTAACCAAACCGGGTTTTAAAGCGCCAGATGTGGTCGATGTCGCCCAGCCTTTCCCTGGAGAATTGCTAGATTACGTGTTTCCATTTAGCACGCTTGATTGGATAAATATCAAAGATCAAGCCACCACGATTTTAACCAGTTGTGATAGCTTGACGACCGATAGTAAAGGGCTTATTTGGATTGAAGGGAACTGCTCTTTGCCATTGGGTTTGCAATTAGGCAGCCTTGAACAGCCAATCTTGTTAGTGATTAAGGACGGTCAATTAATCCTGCCTAGCAATGCCGAAATTTATGGATTAATGATCTTGTTCCGGCAGCAAAATCAGTTGGTAGAAATCGACGTAATAGACAACGCCACTGTCTACGGCAGCGTAATGAGCAATACAGCATTGCGATTCGTAAGAGACCGCTTGCTGATCATTTATGATGGTGATCTACTGACTAGACTCCAAGGCCAACGCTTAATGCGCAGGGTAGTTCCAATTACCGGTAGTTGGCGTGACTTCTAATGCGCAAGAATAATGGCTTCTCGTTAATTGAGGTGTTAATAGCAGCCGTTATTGTATCTGTTGGAGTGACCGCGCTCACGGTGTTGCAAAGCAAGCTAGCTATTTCTTATCAAGGCTCAGAATTAACCCAAGTTGCTAATCAACTGGCAACGGACAAATTAAATGATTTACGACAGTTAAACTCAATACACGGTTTCTTTGCTGGGCCAAGCTATGTGCAAATTCAACCTAATGCCGGAGGCACAATCCCTGCAGGCCCAACCCAAATTGTGCTCAACCCTGAACAAAATATTGACCATACTTTTGATTTGAGCTGGACGGTCGCAACGCAATTTTTCGTCGATTCTGACAACGATGAGCAGGCTGATGTTTGGATTGATGAGAACGAGATAAATACCCCTGAATTAAACAGCCATCTGACGCAACGCAAGCAAGTAGTAGTAAATGTGACCTGGACAGATCCTATCGGCCGAACTAAGCAAGTGCTGCAAAAAGGCACTGTGATCCCAGTATATCGATATACCCATAAGCTTGAGCTAAATCAGCTTGAACAAACGGTCATAATGCCCATTGTCACAGCGAGCGTAGAATCGATGGTATCTCAGGTGTCACAGGAACGACACCGTGCTATTGAGCATCTCGCCTTACCGCAGATATTTTCGACCGACTTAACTTCGGTTACCACACTCACCTTGCAACGGCAGCAAATTGATAACAAGCTAATTCAAATACGTGAATTCAACACGCTTGCTTGCGCTTGCCAATTGCTCGGTGAAGGGCAAGGAAAGACACCCGCTGGATATCAGCTGCAAGGTAATCGATTAATACCGGTAAAAGGAGTTTGGACCACTAAACCAATCGCTAAAGCGATTGATGGTCAACCACCTTTGTGCGACATCTGTTGTCGCGACCATCATGATACCCTGCCGATGTTGAATAGTAGAAATGGTTATCGTCAACAGCAGAGAGCTCCCCACAGCCACTATGCACTAAATACCCACGGACGTTATATTAAAGCGCAGCAAGTTGGCGATAAGTACGATGAAGTGTGTCGATTGCGACGTGACAATGGCATTTTTGAATTAACGTATGATTGGCATGCGATACAGTCAGTGATATTGAAATCGAAGATGGATGAAGACCTACAGTCCTCATACCAAGACTTTGTTGCAGATTCGTTGAAATCATATGTGCTGGGCCTCCCCATGCCCCAATCGCCGTTTCGCAGCACCCTAGCCGTTAACGGTAGTGAGCAGCAATTACAAAACCGCACGCTTTATATCGATCCCATTGCCAACTCTGATCACGACTACATTTCACAGCAGCTCAACTCGCAGCAATTGGGCTGGCAATCTTTACTGTCCTTTTATGATATTGACACAACATTGCAAACCCAGTGGCGAACCTCTGCCCCAGATATAATCAGTATCAGTAACCAATCATTAAATGTGTCGATTGACATCGATAGTCATGAGTTTGGAAGCTTTAGTCGCGGCAAATTAACCGGCATCAATGCCGGTCAAGCTAACGTGATAGCAAATAGATTATTTGGTAATGACGGGTTGCTTGCAGTCTCGGCTATTGAACCTCTAAGTCAACGTCACCTGATACAGATAGAACATAGACGGGCGAGTTATCTACCCACTCCAGGTTTAAGCCGAATGTCAGGTCTGATACATTGTATCGACAATCGTTTTAATACGCCCAGAATATGTAATTTGCACGAACACAATAACGTTGATTATGTTGACCTTGCGCCGTTGATAATAACGATTACGGCCACACCACAGACATGCGCTCAACACTTTCCATTATCCGCTGCCACGGCTTCTTTTACTTGTCCTGATGTAACTTCTCTTTGGCAAGGGCAGATAACGGCCAATACCACTCAATTGAGTATCGCGACCGAGGTATTTTGGTTATCTCCAGATGGACAAAGAATTGATAACCACAGTGCAAATGTAAGCCAATCCTCTTTGAACACGACTGAAGGGCAGTATCAGCTGGTCATTCAATTGAATTAACCTGAACTGCAGGATAATAAGTGCCCCTCAACACCGCCCTTTTTAGACTTAACTACGTTGCCCGTAAGGTAAGCAGCAATCTTAGCTTCAATATATTGCGCAATACACTGTGTAAAGCGTTATGCGACGAGAAATCGGTATAACGCGTAAACTTTCGACTAAAGTACTACGCTAATGCTAAGCGGTACAAAAAAGGCCAGTTCAACTGAACTGGCCTTTCAATGTGTCATGCAAATATAGCGATGATTAGTTAACCGCTAGGTTATACACCGTAATGTCAGCTTTGACTCTCAAGGCTTCAATTAAACTTGCATAAACCCCTTGTGATTGCATTTGCGCTAGTCTTTGCTGCATCGCTCTAAGTTGCTCTTCAGGCAACTCTTGATTTTGATGAATATTGTTTACTTGAACAATACCAACATCACCGCTAGCAAGTTCAACAACAGCTTGATTTTGATCTTTAGCGGTTGAAAGTTGAAACGCTTTATCAACAATTGCTCGCGGCACACTACTACCAAAGCGACCAATATTAGCTTGTAATTCCCAACCCAAGTCCATCTGCGCTAGTTTTTCAGCAATATTTACTTCGGCTTGCATATCAGTCAATAAACCTTGTGCCCATTCGCGTGCTGCGTCCTGAGCTTTCTGGGCAGTAAGTTGCGTCACTATTTGTTCTTTGACTTCTTCTAACCCTTTGGTGCGCTCTGGTTCATGCTGTTTAACGCGAATCACCATAAACTGGTTGTCACCCGTTGCGATGACTTCACTGTTGACGCGATCTTGAACCAACTCGTCAGAAAACGCTTTAGCCACAACAACCGGACTTGAAAGTGCTTCAGGGGGTGCATTACGAGTGAACAAATCCGTTGATTTTACGGTTAGGTCAGTTGCAGCGGCTACGTCATTTAGACTATCAGGCATTTCGAACGCTAATGTTTCTACCTCAGTCTGGATCAAATATAGCTTTTCAGTTGCTTTTTCACGTTTGATACGTTCAGCCAATACCGCCTCAACTTCTTCAAATGGTGTAACCTTAGCGGCGTTGATGTCGGTAAGCTTAATAATATGTAAACCGTATTCAGATTCGACAATATCAGACACATCGCCAACTTGAGCCAACTCGTACGCAGCTTTTTCAAATGCAGGATCCATATCTCCTTTGCTGAAGAAATCTAAATCTCCGCCATTTTCAGCAGAAAAGGTATCGTCAGATAAATCTGCGGCCACGGCTGCAAAGTCTTCTCCTGCAGCAAGACGATCAACGGCTTGTTGTGCCTTGTCGCGCGCAGCTTGCTGATCTTCGCCTAGCTCTACCAGAATGTGTGAAACGCGACGTGTCTCTTCTGATTGAAATTCATTACTCGACTTGTCGTATAAATCTTTTAATTCTTCTTCAGTGACATCCATATCAGCCATTAGGTCTTCTGATGATAAAGAAATATACTCAAGACTGACTTTTTCTTCTGTGTCAAACTGATCTAAGTTTTGCTGATAGTAAATATCAATGTCTTCTTCAGACACTTCCACTTGTTCAGAAAACAATGAGGTAGGCACAGTGATGTATTGTAGGTCACGGGTCTGCTGTTGCATCGCTAAAACTCGCGAAGCTTCATTGCTAAGTGCGAACTCACTTCCCAACAGCGCTTGTGCTACTTGCTGACGGGTCATTTCATTGCGCATATAATCTCTGAACGTATTCGCTTGAAACCCAACAGACCGAAGCGCAGCTTGAAAACGATCGTTGTTGAACTGTCCACCGATTTGAAATTCAGGCATGGTCAGTATTTGTTCACGAATTTGCGCATTACTGACTCTAAGACCTAATTCTGCGGCAACCTGTTCAATTAGCTTATCTGCAATTAGTCTGTCTAGCACACTTTGACGAAATTGGTTTAGATACGAGGGATCGGATGATAGTGCAGTAAAGGTTTCACCATACTGCGATTGCATGCGAGCACGCTCACTGTCATACGCTCTTTGAAAGGTGGTCTGGGAAATATCGTCACCGTTAACACTAGCCGCAGCAGAGCTACTAGAAGATACATAGCCGCCAACGCCTGCGAAGACGAAACTCAAAATAACTATACCAAGGATCACTACTGCCCAAGTACCTTGTGACCCTTCTCTGATTTTTTCCAACATATGCGTCTTTTCTCTCCGACGGTATGACAACAATGATTGTGCTTAATTTATAAAACACTGTTTTAAAGCGGCAGGATTATAGCGCGAAAACGAGGCTCACTGCCAGTAATCGACCAAAATACTCTAAGGATGATAGTGAGGTGATGACCCGACGCTTACAATCGTGTCCTCGTCACGCTAACAAGTCCCTATGAACCTGCTGCAGAAGCGTATTCTAAACCTAACTGCTGATTGCTATAACTGCAGTAAAACGCCTAGCCTAAACGCAAAAAGGGCGATGAATGCTCATCGCCCCTTTTAAGACTTAAAAATGATGCTTAGTTACAAGCGTCTTTAAGTGCTTTACCTGCTTTGAAAGATGGAACTTTCGCAGCTGCAATCTGGATGGTCTCACCAGTTTGTGGGTTACGACCACTGCGAGCTGAACGCTCACGAACTGAGAATGTACCAAAGCCAACTAGCGCTACTTGATCGCCTTCTTTAAGTGCAGCAGTTACTGCATCGGTAAATGAATCAAGAGCACGACCAGCAGCTGCTTTAGAAATATCTGCGCCAGCAGCAATACTATCGATTAGTTGAGACTTGTTCACAATAAGATCCCCTTCATTTGTTATTATTTATTGTTCCGCAACTATTTTATTGCGGTGACGTTATAACAAGCTTGAATTCGAACTTCAAGCATTGATTTACAATTAATTTACATTTATGAATCGCCGCTATCCCTTTTGCGATAAGGCTTCTGACGAAACTGTGATAAAGGCTAACATATCTTTTAACTTAGTGAAGCCCTATTTCTCAAAAAAAAACGAAAAAACAGCCTAAATCGGCTATTTTTTCTTCGGTTGCGTGCTTTCTAAGGTAAAACGCTCAGGATTTTCCTGCAATGCAAGCAACAACACCTCGTCAATCCACTGTACACAATGGATATCGAGATCTTGTTTTACATTATCTGGGATCTCTTCCAAATCACGTTCATTGTCCTTTGGGATCACCACGGTTTTGATTCCACCTCGGTGAGCGGCCAGTAATTTTTCTTTCAAACCACCAATCGCCAGTACTTCACCACGCAAGGTAATCTCACCCGTCATCGCTACGTCGGCTTTCACTGCATTACCCGTTAACGAGGACACCAAAGCGGTGCACATGGCAATACCTGCACTAGGTCCATCTTTGGGCGTTGCTCCTTCAGGAACATGTACATGAATGTCACGTTTTTCGTAAAAGTCTTCATTTATACGTAATTTGTCAGCTCGGCTTCGTACAACCGTCATCGCAGTTTTGATCGACTCAAGCATCACATCACCAAGTGAACCGGTGAAAGTCGTTTTGCCTTTGCCTGGTACTGAGGTAGTTTCAATAGTCAGTAAGTCACCGCCAACAGAAGTCCATGCTAAACCGGTTACTTGACCAATTTGATTGTTGCCTTCGGCTTTACCGTAATCAAAACGTTGAACGCCTAAGAAATCTTTTAGGTTTTCTTGGTTGGCAACAACTTGCTTCACTTTCGGATCAAGCAAAATATTCTTAACTGCTTTTCGACAGATTTTCGATATTTCCCGCTCTAAACTACGTACGCCAGCTTCTCGTGTGTAGTAACGAATAATGCCGATAATAGCTGAGTCTTCAATTACTAACTCACCGTCTTTCAGACCGTTTCGTTCCATCTGTTTTTCAACTAAATGGCGGGTAGCAATGTTTAGTTTTTCGTCTTCGGTGTAGCCAGACAGTCTAATAACTTCCATTCTGTCCAACAATGGACCTGGAATGTTCATGCTATTGGAGGTCGCAACAAACATCACATCAGACAAGTCATAGTCGACTTCTAAATAGTGATCGCTAAAGGTGCCATTTTGTTCTGGGTCGAGCACTTCTAGCAAAGCGGAAGAGGGATCACCGCGCATGTCAGAGGACATTTTGTCAATTTCATCTAACAAAAATAATGGGTTTTTAACGCCCACTTTTGCCATTTTTTGGATCAACTTGCCGGGCATAGAACCAATATAGGTACGTCTGTGACCACGGATCTCAGCTTCATCACGCACGCCACCTAGCGCCATGCGTACATATTTACGTCCTGTGGCTTTAGCAATAGATTGACCTAAGGAGGTTTTACCCACGCCTGGAGGACCAACTAAGCACAAAATAGGCCCTTTGAGTTTTTTCACCCGCTGCTGAACCGCTAAATATTCAATAATGCGCTCTTTGACTTTTTCTAACCCATAATGATCAGAATCTAAAATCTCATCGGCTTTCGCTAAATCTTTTTTCACGGCACTGCGCTTGTGCCATGGCACGTTGGCAAGCCAGTCGATATAACTGCGCACCACTGTCGCTTCTGCCGACATTGGTGACATCATTTTCAATTTTCTTAGCTCGGTCGTTGCCTTTTCTTTGGCTTCCTCTGGCATCTTGGCGTCTTCGATTTTTTTTGCTAACGCCTCAAATTCATCAGGTGCTTCGTCAAGCTCTCCGAGCTCTTTTTGAATGGCTTTCATTTGCTCATTCAAATAGTACTCTCGTTGACTTTTCTCCATTTGCTTTTTCACGCGGGTACGGATCTTCTTCTCGACCTGCAGCAAATCAATCTCATTTTCCATCAAGGCCATGAGATATTCTAAACGCCCATTGACGCTATCCATCTCAAGCACTTTTTGTTTTTCAGACAACTTCAGCGGCATATGCGCAGCCATGGTGTCCGCTAAGCGAGCAGCTTCATCAATGCCACTCAACGAAGTCAGTACTTCAGGAGGAATTTTTTTATTCAGTTTCACATAACCTTCAAACTGCGAAATGGCGGAACGCACCAGCACTTCTTGCTCGTTTTCAGGTAATTCTTTGTCTTCGGTCCGTTGCACTTCGGCGATAAAATAGGCTTCTGTTTGCAAAAATGTCTGCAAACGGCCTCTGACGTTACCTTCAACCAAGACTTTAACGGTGCCATCTGGCAGCTTCAAAAGTTGTAAAATGGTTGCTATGGTACCGACTTCATAAACATCGCCAGTTTCTGGCTCATCTACTCCCGCGTCTTTTTGGGCAACCAGAAAAATCTGCTTATCTTTGTCCATAGCGGCTTCAAGACACCGAATAGACTTCTCTCGCCCTACAAATAAGGGAATAACCATATGGGGATAAACCACCACGTCCCGTAACGCCAATACGGGCATTTCAATGCGATCGACTCGCTCTTCTGTCATGCTTAATCTCGTTTTAGTTAACTACTGAAAAAGTAATGTAAGTGTATATGGGGTTAACCCAGCAAAGTTCAATTAAAAAAACAAAAAGGCTCCTCGGAGCCTTTCATAATTCAATTAATTTACATCAAACGCCGATTATTCTGCAGCGGCTTTTTTGTCAGTTCCGCTGTCGTAAATCAATATAGGCTTAGACTCACCTTTAATCACAGTCTCGTCAATAACGACTTTACTGACACCTGTCATTGAAGGCAGATCGTACATTGTTTCTAGCAACACGCTTTCCACAATTGAGCGCAATCCACGAGCACCGGTTTTGCGTTGCATTGCTTTATGCGCTATTGCGTGCAAGGCATCTTCTCTAAACTCTAGTTCAGTATCTTCCATTGAGAATAGAGCACCATATTGCTTAGTCAATGCATTTTTAGGCTCTTTGAGGATCTGAATTAGTGCATCTTCACTTAACTCTTCCAAGCTAGTGAGCACAGGTAGACGACCAATAAACTCAGGAATAAGGCCGTACTTCACTAGATCTTCAGGCTCAACTTGCTTGAACAACTCACCGGTAACTTTCTTATCGTCTTTGTTTTTAACCGTCGCACCAAAGCCGATTCCTGAGCCAACCGCAGCGCGCTGCTCAATGACTTTATCTAGGCCGGCAAACGCGCCACCACAGATAAATAAGATTTTCGAGGTATCAACTTGCAAAAATTCTTGCTGAGGATGTTTGCGTCCACCTTGTGGAGGAACAGAGGCAATCGTACCTTCAATCAATTTAAGTAATGCTTGTTGAACACCTTCACCAGACACATCTCGCGTGATCGACGGGTTATCTGACTTACGAGAGATCTTGTCGATTTCATCGATGTATACAATACCGCGTTGCGCCTTCTCAACGTCGTAATCACACTTTTGCAGCAGCTTCTGGATGATATTCTCAACGTCTTCACCGACATAACCAGCTTCAGTTAAGGTAGTAGCATCTGCCATGGTAAATGGCACATCGAGCAATCTTGCTAGGGTTTCTGCTAACAAGGTTTTACCACTTCCAGTAGGTCCGATTAGCAAAATATTACTTTTACTTAGCTCTATGCCGTCGTGGACATCACCACTGCGCAATCGTTTGTAGTGATTGTAGACCGCAACAGACAAGACTTTCTTAGCGTGCTCTTGACCAATAACATATTCATCAAGGTGTGCATGTATTTCTTTTGGTTTAGGCAGCGCATCCTGCTTTTTCTTTGGTGAAATCTCTTTGATTTCTTCTCGGATAATATCGTTACAAAGCTCGACACACTCATCGCAAATGAACACCGAAGGTCCTGCGATGAGCTTTCTTACTTCGTGCTGACTTTTACCGCAGAACGAGCAATACAACAGCTTGTTATCACCATCTGAGTTTTTCTTATCACTCATCTAAAACTTGCCCCTTTCAATTTGTTTCGCCGTTCTCTCACATCGTTACACTATAAGTGTTGTCTTAAACAGCGAACTTCTCAAATTATTTTGTATTTTTTAATGCATCTTCACGACTAGTAAGAACTTGGTCAATTAGACCATACTCCATAGACTCAGTCGCGCTCAAAAAGTTATCTCTGTCTGTATCTTGTGCTACTTTTTCGTAGTCCTGACCAGTATGTTCGGCCATTAACCGGTTCAACTTCTCTTTAATAGACAGGATTTCTCTGGCATGAATTTCAAAATCAGAGGCCTGCCCTTGGAAGCCGCCTAACGGCTGATGGATCATCACTCGTGAATTGGGCAAGCAATAACGCTTACCTTTAGCACCACCAGATAATAAAAAGGCGCCCATGCTAGCAGCTTGACCAACACATACAGTGCTGACATCAGGCTTAATGAAATTCATTGTATCATATATCGCCATTCCTGCAGTCACAGAGCCGCCTGGTGAGTTAATGTATAAAAAGATATCTTTCTCTGGATTTTCAGCTTCCAAAAACAACATCTGCGCGACGATAAGATTGGCCATATGGTCTTCGACCTGTCCAACAAGGAAAATGACATTTTCTTTGAGTAGACGAGAGTATATATCGTACGAACGTTCACCTTTTGCAGTCTGTTCAACAACCATAGGGACAAGTGCATTAAGTGGATCGATAGAGGGTTTCAACATAAATTTAATTCTTCACAAATAAAAATGCTCGGTATGTACCGAGCATTTAATCAGGTGCTGACTATTGAAGTCAAATGTCAAATAACGAAATTACGCTTGTTTGTTCATGATCTCGTCAAAGGCTTTTTTCACTTCCTTGACTTTCGCTTGACTTGCAACCCATTCAACGGCTTGTTCTTCAAGTGCAACGTTCTGAATTTGTTGGAGTAATTCATTGTTGGACTTGTAGTACTCGATAACCTCAGAAGGATCTTCATAAGCTGAAGCAGTTGTTTCAATTAATTGCTCAACTTTTGCATCATCAACTTTGATTTCGTTTTTCTTAATGATTTCGCCTAATAAAAGACCAATCGATACGCGACGCTTAGCGTTTTCTTCAAACAAGTCAGCTGGTAGTTCAGGCATGTTCGCTGTATTGCCACCAGATTGCTGTTGGAAACGCTGCTTAGCTTGCTCACGCAAAGCATCAATCTCTTGATCTAGCAACGCTTTAGGTACGTCAACTTGGTTTTTCTCAAGAATGCCGCTGATAACGTCTTCTTTCAACTTACTTTTCAGCGTTTGGTCTAATTCGCGCTGCATATTTTTGCGTACTTCGACTTTCAACGCGTCAACATCACCGTCTTCGATTCCAAATAACTTAGCAAAGTCAGCATCTACTTTAGGTAGCTCTAAACCTTCAACTTTAGTTACTGTAATTGTGAACTGTGCTTCTTTACCTTTAAGGTTTTCAGCGTGGTAATCTTCTGGGAAAGTAACATCAGAGACGACTTCGTCACCTTTTTTAGCGCCTACAAGTGGTTTTTCGAAGCCTGGGATCATACGATCTTTACCAAGCTCTAGTGGGAAATCTTCCGCTTTGCCACCGTCGAATTCTTCACCGTCAATGGTTCCAACAAAATTAATCGTGACACGATCATCTTTCTTCGCTTTACGCTTAACTTCTTTCCAATCAGCGTGTTGCTTGCGCAACGTGTCCATCATGGCGTCAAGGTCTTTGTCGCTGATCTCAACGACAGGCTTATCCAATTTAATTTTGTCTAAGTCTTTTACTTCTACTTCAGGATAAATTTCGAATGAAGCGACAAATTCTAAATCTTCACCGTCCACATCTTTTTTCATTTCGAAAGTAGGCATGCCAGCAGGATTCAGTTTTTCTTGAACTACCGCTTGATAAAAGTTTTGTTGCATGGCTTCGCCAGCAACTTCCTGACGTACCGCTTGACCAAAGCGTTTCTTGATCACGGAAACGGGAACTTTCCCAGGTCGGAAACCATTAATACGTTGGGTTTTAGCTAACTGTTGTAAACGCGATTTTACCGCTGAATCAATCGATTCTGCTGGAACTGAAATGGTAAGACGGCGTTCTAGGCCTTGAGTCGTCTCGACTGACACTTGCATTATTATACCTCAACTATGCGTCACTAAACGCGTAATTCGAACTCGCAATGAAATGAATTAGTAGCTTCGATGAGTACATCTACCCTCACCCACTATTTTGTAATCATCTTCACCGCATACTGCGGACCAGCTTGATCCACCTCGGTTAAAAAAGACGCGACAGTATACAGCCAGCGAATTATATAGTCGAGGGCAAAAATTAATAAAATCGGAGCGAATAAGTTATTTAACCATTGAAGTCTGGGTCAGAAAATGTCAATTTACTGTTTTTCCACAAAATAGTGTTTATTTCACAAAGGAATTGCGCGCATTTGAATAAACGGTAAAGTTGTGGAATATTGAAGCGCGCGTTGCCTGACGGATACTGTTGAATTGAACCCAAAAGACGTCTTACTACATCACTTACGTAATCTTCTGGCCTTTTCCGAGGCGAGGAACATTAGCATGTTTCACCCACTCATGAATGACAAGCTTGGTGATGTTTTTGTGGGTGAGTGGCCAAAAGGTGAAAGCCCCATAGCGGCTGACTCTTGTTATTTTGACCAAAAAGTTCCCGTATTAGCGCGTAGTGACAGTGGCCTCGAACTACAGCGGGTTTCAGACACTCAGATGTTAGTCAAGATATCAGAGAGCGTGTTTGAAGAATTTGAGGAAGTCGCTACTACTGAGCTTGAATCGGAAGAATCCGCAACAGAACAGCCAAAAACCCGCCGCGCTCCCTTACTTGGTGTGCATAACGACATGCATTGTTGGCTTCGCTTGAACTTTAGTCAAGGCGCACCTGCGTGGCTGACGGAAAATGCGTGGCAGCATAGCGCTGAGGGCCAGATAGCCATATTCGAGAACATGTTATTGTCTGCAGGCATGCAAATCAGGTTAGTGGGAGAATACCTTTCTTGGCTGTCAGACCCACTCACTAACCTTTGTCCACGCCCGGTTTTGCAAAACAAGTTATCCATGCTCAGCGAAAATTATTCGGTGGGTTTGGTCATGCTTCACTGCATTGACTTCCATCAAATTAACAAGAAGTTTGGCCATGAATTTGGCGACAATGTTATTCGCGAAATAGCGCAAAATCTCAAGGAAGTTACACGCGAAGGCGATATATTGAGTCGCTTTGGTGGTGCCTTGTTTGGGGTTGGTTTTCCGGTAAATGAAAAGACTGACGTAGCCAGCTTAGCCAAGAAGTTGCAAGGCATATTACAGCAGAAGCAATATCTCGAAGGGGCGATTAATATTGCTTTTGATATAGGCGCTGCCATTGTTGAATATGATGAAGGAATCGATAAAGCAAACGAAAGATCCAGCACTTTGATAAGCCGTGCAGATCAAGCTCTTAAAGTCGCGCAACAAGAAAATCAACCTTCCATCATTACCTGGCAGAATGATGACTTCAGGCTTTATCAGCAGCAATTCAACTATTTAGGTGGCATTTTCACTGCGGATACCATCACCGACTACCGAAACATGTTGCTGCTTTGGGATATCTCTTCATTGATAGCCGATAAGCATGACTTCTCGCAACTTAGCCAAAGTGTGGTGCAACGTTTAGCTCAAACCTTTGATTTTACCTGCGGTGGTATAATTGGCGGTGATGACGAAGCAAAACACAATTTCAAATATTCGATTGACGATTCAGATAATGCAATTGAACTGACAACCAAAGACAGCGCCTATTTGTCAGAGATAAAACAGATGCAAAAGTCAGTGGTTGAGACGAAGAAGCCTTCTGAGCGTTACATCGGTGACGCTATGATTTTAGTATTGCCGCTGGAGATTGAATCCCAAGACTGTTTCTTTATTTGTGGCAACGCCGAGCGATTTGAGGTGAAGCATGATACTAAGGTACTGCTGTCAGGGTTGACCCGTCAGTTAGGTAAAGCGTTAAGACGAAGCCGTCTTGAAGAAGAGCTAAATCGCAAATTAGAATCTCAAAACGAGCAACTCCAAAACGAATTAGCTCAGCTTAAAGTCGGCTTGCAGGTGAGCAGCATTATCTATCGCTCCGATGCGATGGAAAACCTAATGAAGCACACCAAACGCGCCGCCATGACCGACACTACAGTGCTGGTAACCGGCGAGAGTGGTACGGGTAAAGAACGTCTCATCAATGCCTTGCACCAAATGGGAAATCGTAGCGATAAACCTTTTGTCATCGTTGATTGCGGCTCTATTCCTGAAACACTTATCGAGTCTGAACTCTTTGGTTATGTGAAAGGCGCCTTTACTGGCGCGCAAAATACCTCTTCTGGAAAAGTGTTAGACGCAAATGGTGGTGTATTGGTTTTAGACGAGATCGGTGAATTACCACTTAATATGCAAACCAAGCTGCTTCGATTTGTACAGGAAAAACACTTCACACCTGTAGGTGGAAATAAGCTCATTAGTGTTGACGTAAAAATCATTGCAGTTACCAACCGCGACCTTGCCCATGAAGTTGAACTCGGTAACTTCAGAAAAGATCTTTATTATCGTCTTAATGTATTGACCCTGCACAATCCACCACTGCGAGATAGAGCAGACGATATAGCTTTGCTATCGACCCACTTCCTAAATAAATTTGCACAGCAGTTTAAAGTAGAAAAACGCTCTTTGTCCCCTCAGGCTTTACAAAAGATGTATCAATACTCTTGGCCAGGGAACATACGCGAGCTTGAAAATAGATTAATGCAAGCAACGTTAATGTGCGAAGGTAGTGTGATTGAATGGGAACTGTTGAATATAGAGGAACAACCACAAACGCCTATCACCAGTGATAATGTTCGTCAGGTAGCTAATCATGCACTGAATAATCAAAGCTCAAGTGTGCACAGCGCGTCAGACGACATCGCTAGCACATCTCGAAGCTTACCGGAGAATCCGACTCCCGCTCCGATACATGCCGCAGAAGATAACACCCTGACCTTTATTCATTCAGAAGATTGTTTGGCACATTTACTCGAGGTGTTTAAGCAGCAATTGGCAACAGCGGGACAACATCCTCGGTTTTTTAACGCGCCTTTTGGCACGTGGATTGAAGAAGAGCTGATCATCAAAACCTATTTAGCTACCGACCGTAAAATGCGACTAACGGCAGCTCGGCTTTCGATTTCACAGAGCACTGCCAGACGCAAAGTTGATAAGATAATTGCCGAAACCGAGCACAGCCCGTCTGAGCGTCCTCAAGGTTGGGAATCGATAAGTGAAGCACTAGTTCCAATTGCAACAGGACAACTATTTATAGCTAATTGCGTGGCAAAAATAAAATTAGTCGTGTTGGAGAGCATCCTTAGCACGCCTGTATATAGCATGGCACAAGCAGCAGAAATGCTCGGTGTGAGTGAACCCACGTTTTATAAACTCAAAAAAGAACTCGAAAGCCTGAGTAATTAATTTGGCTTGGAAAAGATTTTGAATTCAATTTAGCGTTTTAGCAAAAACATATCCCTAATCCTGTTCATACATCGGACTCTTTGCCCCTTGATTAGTAACGAGCCTGCCTGATTTCAGTAAATACCCCCAAAATTCCATTGGCATGACAAATTTCAACGTTTACTTTTTTGTTGACTATAGTTGTTGTTGAAGCGCGCAGTTTGCTTCCTCGTTTAGCACAAGAAGTTGCTAGATTCAGTTGTTTTTAATTAATTTTAATGTAAGGGAACATCATGAAAAACATCTTTAAAAAGTCGAGTTTAGCTGTAGCTGCGTCTTTATTTTTATTCACGCCAGTAATGGCTAAAAAATCGCCTGCCTATGAAATAATAACGTATCCGGGTGCGGATTTTACCCAATCATGGAGTATGAATAGTAAAGGGGAGGTGGCAGCTTCTTCAATCGTTAGCTTTACCTACGATAGAAAGTCTGGCGGCATAACAGAGATAGACACACCGGCCGGTTTTGATGGTATGTCGATTTTTGTCACTACTGAGTCTGGCGATAAAGTTGGCTCGGTATATGATGCAAATACTGATCGCACTATGGGTATTTTCATCGATAAAAAAGGCAATTTTAAAACCTTTGAACACCCTGATTCTGATGGCTATACCCAAGCAAGAGCCATGAACAGTAATGGCCTGATATCCGGATATTATCTTGATCAAGCTAGCGGCAATAGGTATGGATTCCTCTACGACATCGATAATCTCTCATTCACAACCACTGTTGAGAGCTTTTTCACAATATCTCAAGGTGTCAATGCATCAGGACACACAGTCGGTAGCGCAATATTTGTTGAAGACAATCCATGCGATCCAACTTCGCTTTTTGACCGTTTCGGTTGGGTTCGTAGTCCTGATGGCGAAGTGACTTATTTTAGCATTGAAGGATGGCAATCATCAGCGAGAGGAATTAGCAGCAATGGAACTATAGTCGGGTTTTATTTTGACGATGAAGGACCTAAAGGATTTAAAATTCCAACACCAGACACCCAGTGCGCAGTTATAACGTTAGGTGACGAAAATCGGATTAATGTCCCAGACGCGCTTGGCACCTATCCTCAATATATTTCCAATAATGGCAAAGACATTGTTGGCCAATTTATTAATCCAGATAATACCTTTTCTGGTTTTGTAACATCTAAATAGTTTAATCATTAAGTGGCTGGGCAGAATACGTTGACTACCCAGCCACACACTATCGCAGCTCACCTCCAACTGACTGTTGTTAGAGAGTCTGATCCTTGTACCATCCGCCTTTTCGCCAGATATTCGTTTCAAAGTGAAAGTACTCCCTTGTTCAGCGAATTACCAACCCCCTATTGACGTACCGATGTTAGCCATATCATCAAGATGTATACTATTTGCTGTAATGGTGTTGGGAAGAAATAACGAATTGAATTTTGAGCTGGCACCGAACCGCATTAACCAATGTGTCAATGCGGTTCGCTTTTATTTAACGTCTTCTGCTTTTTATATTAAGCACTTTAGGCGCTTGAACGCGATCTGCTTGCTTAACGCGCACATATCCTTCAGCAATCACGTTATCAATGTTGCGAGTTAGGGTATTCATAATACTCACTGGCGGCATCTCTAACGATTGCAAGATGCCTGTCCATTGGTTACGACCTGCTTCTTTAGATTTGTAAAGCGCATTATCGGCAAGTAAGTGAACTTGTTCCCAACTCAATGAGTCTGGATAGTGATGCGAGAATGGATACATACTGTAACCAATAGAACACGACAAATGCATTTTTTGCTTTAAGTCGATATCAAATCCATAGCTGGCGATTTTACTGCGTAAGCGCTCGGCTAACAGCTCAATTTCCTGTACTTCTTCGACCCGTCCCATCACTAGGAATTCATCACCACCCCAACGAATAACGGTGTCAGACTTACGACAAACGGTCTTCAATAAGTCACTTACCTGACAAATTACCTTATCACCGGCGTCATGCCCGTAGGTATCGTTAATGGGTTTGAAGCCATCCAAGTCAAACATTAGGAAGAATAACCGCGGGCCACTATCGGCACCTAATTCACCGTTTTTCAACTGCGCTTCAAAATCACGGAATACACTGGCACATTGTTGCTCAACAATATTGTTAAGGTAACGGCGGTTATGTAGTCCGGTTAATTGATCCGTGACACTGGCATTGAGCAATTGTTCATTCGCTTCACGCAATTCAACCGTGCGATTTTTTACTTCCAGCTCAAGCTCGTGACGATAGTTAGCTTCTTTTTCCAACTTATGAATGTACGAGCGATAAATCCAGTAAATTAGTCCTAATGCAAACAGTGTATAAATGGTGTAAGCCCACCAAGAATACCAAGGCGCGGGCAACACCGTCAGTGCGACATCGGCACCCTGCTCGTTCCATACGCCATCATTGTTAGATGCTTTTACGCGGAACAAGTAATTACCCGCGGGTAAGTTAGTGTAAGTCGCCTTACGAATGTCCCCGGCTTCAATCCAGTCACTATCAAAGCCTTCCAGTTTGTAAAGATAACGGTTGTTGCTTGGCGAAGCAAAATCCAACCCGGCAAATTCAAATGCTATCAAATAGTCTTTATGCGAAATCTGAATATTGTTCTTTTGTCCACCAGTGGAGTCTAATGCATAAACTTCGTTGAGCTTTTGGAACTTAGTTAATACCACTGGAGGCACATGTTGATTGGGCGCAATCTTAGAAGGATAAAACGCAGTAACACCATTGGTCCCACCGAAATAAAGTTTGCCATCTCGAGATTTATAAAACGCGCCTTGATTGAATTCGTTGCCTTGTAAGCCATGTGAACTGTCGTAGTTCAATAATTCTTTGGTATCAGGATTGAACTTAGTAATGCCGCGGTTTGTGCTCAGCCATAAAAAGCCGTTGTCATCTTCAAGCACACCGAAAACCGTGTTACTTGGTAATCCGTCATAACGCGAGAGTCGCTCGAACTCAAAAATACCAGCCTTGCGATTTTCCGAAGATATTTTAACAAGGCCAGCACCACGGGTACCGATCCAAACATTTTCGCTATCATCTTCGTGCAGCGTTAAGATAAAATCAGTGCTCAGTGATTTAGGTCCCTCACCAGAGGGAATGCGCATCGCCGTTCCCGTTGTAGGGTTAAATATGTTTAATCCACCACCCCAGGTTCCAATCCAAATTAATCCGTTTGACATGGTTTTCACAGCCAAGACCCGATTATCACTTAAGGTTTGTTTATTGTCAGGATCTGATTTGTAGTAGGTGAATGTTTCCGTTTCAATATCAAATAAATTGAGTCCGCCACCGAAAGTACCTATCCACAGTTTATTATTGCCCGCGGGTTGGATTGTGGTTATGCCCGGCGCGCCGATTCCGCCATCAACACTTTTATCAAACTCATAATGTACAAAGGTCTTGTTATCTAAATTGTACTTACTCATGCCTTTGTCACGATAACCGATCCAAAGAAATTGCTCATTTTCAGAATAGAGTGTCGTTACCCGCTTGCTCAACAGAGATTTCTCATAAATGGTAGCCACTTCAAGGCTTTCTACTTTGCCGGTTTGCGTATTTAACCTATCAAGTCCATCACGTGATGCTAACCACACAAACCCGTCTTTACCATCATGGAAGGCCGTTGAGTAACTACCGCTAAGAGACTTTTGAGGATCTGCGGTGACTCGTAGATGATCGAAGTTAGCTGTAGCCGTGTTCCATTTATTGAGACCACTATTACTGCCTACCCAAAATACATTGCCTCTGTCTTGGAAAAGAAACGTCAGTTTTTGACTGGATAAACTAAAAGGATCTTGTTTGTCATGAACCAAATGTAAAAAAGAATTGTCGGGGGCGTTATATCGGTATAAACCGTTATCTGTAGCAACCCAAATTCGTTCGGTCCGGTCTTCATAAACATCTAGAATCTCTATGCCATTGAAATCGTTAGGTTGCCATATGTTTGCAGCTCCTTGCGGCGTAAGAAGCGAGGCCATATCAACAACGGTAATACCTTCATCACTGCCTATCCACATTTTCTGCTGGGAATCGACCATTAACTTGATCGTGCCTGTTAACGATATCCCTGAATTGCGTTGAAAGTCTTCATTAGTTAGCAAGATTTCACCATGTTCAAGGTGATACCCAACAATATGTCCTCCGGCCAGTGCCACCCATAAAACGCCATTAGCATCTTCGTGCATGTTCTGTATTCTTTCGACCGCATCTACTTCGGGCAGCAGTTTAATTCGCTCAAAATTATTTGTCGCTGGGAGATAACGATTGAGTCCCGCATTGGTTCCCACAAACATGTCACCACTACGCGTTTTAAGTAGATGTTTTGCTTCATCATTACTTAGGCTCTGCGGATCATTAGGAACATTTTTTAAATGTCTAAAGGATTGATTATTTTTATCGAACACATTGACACCTGATGATGTGCCAATCCAAAGCTGATCAGAATTCATTTCGTGAATACTATAAATCCAATCAGAACTCAGCGAATCTGTGTTTCGATTACTGTAGGTAAACACCTTGAATTGATAACCATCATAACGGTTCAATCCTTCTTGGGTGCCAAACCACATGTATCCTTCAGAATCTTGAAAAGCACTAGTGACAAACTCTTGAGATAATCCTTGTTCCAAGGTGATCTTTTGGAACCGGATGTTCTCACTGTCAGCAATGGCAACGTAGGGGCATGCTATCAACACGCAGACACTCAATGCCCACGTAATTAGCTTCCTTTTAATCCGTACTCGTTTTTCCAAAACTAATGCCTCATTAACGCTTAAATAACAAGATTTACATTGAGTTGACTTAACCAACCCGAACAAGCTAAGTGTAAGATCTTTCTAATGTAACTTCTAACACTTTAGGCCATAAATGGTTGAATAAGTATTAGCTGATTTGCTTCTTCTAAAAAAGCCGCACTCAATTGAGTACGGCTGTGCTGTTAGTTAACTTTTAGATACCGTCTGTCGCGATTTCTAATAGGTCATCGCTGGTTTCCACTGCTTCGGCAGGTAACTCTTGAACCGATTCAGTGTTAAAGCTCGCGCCTACTACACTCTTGGC